>NZ_BAFS01000289.1 GCF_000308415.1 Nocardia asiatica NBRC 100129
GGTCATCATCGGCAAATGTCTGGGCGCGAGCGTTTTCAATGTCACCGCGCTGTGCCTGACCGGCGGCGCCCTCGCTCTGACAAGCCACATCGGTATCCCGGCTGGTTCGATCCCGTTGCTGGCGGCCAGCGCCGTGCTCGTCGCGGCATCCGGCATCGCGGCGGGATTTGCCTTGTGCACGATGTTCACGCTGACGCGGCATGGCGTACAGGTGACTGCAGCCCTGAACTATCCGATCATGATACTGGGCGGGATGCTGATTCCGGCTCACCTCCTGCCAGCCCCGCTTGCGTTGGCGGCCAAACTGATCAGCTTGTCGTGGGCCTATCAGGTTCTGACACCTATTGCGGACGGGAACAGCCCGCCTATCGCGGCGGTGATCTCCCTTGTTCTGATCACGGCCGGTTACTATGCCGTCGGGCGGCTGTTGTTCTCTCGCATAGTGCGGCGAGCAAGAGTGAAGGGAACGCTAGACCTTGAATGAGCTCGCATGGCGGTATGCCGAGACCATCCGAACCGGATTCCTGCTTTATCGGGCGGATCAACCCGCCAGGGTGGAACTGGCGACCACCGCTCCACGCATCTTGCTCATGGGCGTATTTTATGTGCTGCTGGGCAGGCTTTTGGCGGGCGAAGCGGGAGCGGAATTCGCGTTGAGTGGGGTGGTTGCGTTCGCCGCATCATCGATCACAATTCTCGGCGCCTGCGACGTGACGCTCACCGACCAGTGGTCTGGCGCCTACCACCGGCTA
This sequence comes from Nocardia asiatica NBRC 100129, assembly GCF_000308415.1. Classification (GTDB taxonomy): domain Bacteria; phylum Actinomycetota; class Actinomycetes; order Mycobacteriales; family Mycobacteriaceae; genus Nocardia; species Nocardia asiatica. The sequence continues at coordinate 753 of NZ_BAFS01000289.1, forward strand.
CAGGCCGGGGCGTTGCCGCCAGGCTTGGTCTACCTGTGCCGCGCGCTGCCGTACGCGATCTACGGCATGGCCGCTTCGGTGCTGACTCTGTGCGTCGACGGACCGCTACTCGGACTTCTCGACCGGACCGTGGAACTACTCGCGGTGCTACCGCTCTATCTTGTGGTCTCTGTGACCTCGACGCTGTTCGGCCTCGCCCTGGCGGCGTTCGCTGTCGGCTCGCAGAAGGAGGTTCTACTCGGGAACCTCGCCATCTATCTGGTTCTGCTCGGATCTGCCGTAGTCACACCGCTGGGCCCCGGCCTGAGTTGGATCGCCGCGATAGCCGACTTCATCCCGTACACGCACGGGCTTTCCGCGATCCGAAGCGCGGTCGAGGGCGGACCGTGGGCGCGAGAAGCACTGCAGGAAATAGCGGTCGGCATCTTGTGGATGGTTATCGCTCTGCTGATCGTCTACCGCAGAGATCGCACTCTACGAGAAGAAAAGCCCACGGGTCGTAACACTTTGAAAGCTTTCTTGGGACCGATCGAATCGTTTCTGGCACAACGCCGGTTGTCTACATAGGTGGCAACAGCATCAGAAATGTGCGAAACTGAACCCTGTACACAAAGGGGGGTATATGTTCGAGTTGTAGACTAACACGTCCGGCACAGCCGGACGATTCAGCGGTTCACTACAGTCGCGAACATGCCGAATATGCATGCGGACCACACGAGTATCCAGAACTGCGGTCAGCAGTCACATCACCCGAGCTTCGGGCGAATACCTCACTTTCTTTTTGTCACTTTTTCATGCCAGATACTCGGCCAGTTCACGACGCAAACCGGTGAGCCGACCTCCCATCGAACTTTCGTAATGCGATCGCGAAGCCACGCACATTCGCGAAAAGGAAGAACAGCTGACCATGAACGCGCTTGATTTGAGTCGGTACTACACGGACTGGCCGATCCTGTTCGCCCACGACATCAAGATAGTCGGCGTCATCAACACTTCGCCGGACAGCTACTTCGCTCCGTCGGTCGCGCCCGACGTGGAAGCAGCTGTGGCCGCGGCGCGCAAACACATTCAAGAAGGCGCACACTACGTCGAGGTAGGCGGCCTGTCGGGCGGCTCCTCCGCACGCCGCATCAGCGAACAACAGGAGATGGATCGTTCTCTACCGGTCGTCGAGGCGATTGTCGGAGAGTTCCCGCAAGTCACCGTGACGATCGATACGTTTCGATCCACGATCGCGGAGGCGGCGCTGAAGGCCGGTGCGACGGCCATCAATGACGTCACGTCGATGACTTACGACGAAAGGATGATCAGCGTCGCCGCCGCGCACAACGCGCAGGTCTTCCTGATGCATCTCGAGGGACCGGGGGGCCATGCGGGGCGAAAGCTGAATCGGCCTCACTTCGATGATGTCGTCGAAGAGATCAAGCAATTCTTCGTCGAGCGTATCGAGACGTTGGCCTCCGGCGGTGTCAGCCGAGAAAACATCGTCATCGACGTGGGCTTGGGTGCCGGCAAGCGCCCGGCACACGACTACCAGTTGCTGGCACGGCTGCGAGAGTTCAGCGAACTGGGGGTCGAGCAAATGAGCGCCTGCTCCCGCAAGCAGTTCGTCGAAGCTATCAGCCCGGTGCCGCCCGGGGACCGTCTCGGCGGAAGCATCGTGGGATCGCTGTGGTCGGTACTGGCCGGCTGCCGATACATGCGGGTCCACGAAGTCCGGCCTTACGCGCAAATGCTCGATGTGTGGAACGGCATCATGTCCCGCGTCATCACTGCTCGAGAACAGTAAGCACCCCATGGGCCTCGTCGTTGTCACCGGCGCCGGCGGCTACCTCGGCGGAATTGTGGCGCAGACCTTCGCCCGCGAATACGGTGCAGCTGCCATACGCTGCATCGTGCGACAGCGCCGCCAAGCGGAGCACCTGGCAGCAGCGGGTTTCGATGTTCTGTGCGGCGACCTCCTCGACGCATCCTTGTGCAGGCAAGCGGTCGCGGGTGCCTCGCTGGTGGTGCACTCGGCGGCGCGCCTCGGCTCCGGACCGCGGGCCGAGTTCTTCGAGATGAATGCTCGGGTGACGCGTGACTTGAGCCGAGCCGCACTACAGGAAGAGGTCGGCAGATTCGTTCTGATCAGCACGATCGAAGCGTATGGGTTGTTCGACGGCAGAACCCTGACCGAAGACCAAGAGCATATCCGCAACGGACACGCGTATTCCGAGTCCAAGTTCGCGGGTGAGCAGGAGGTTATCCAGACGTTCCGTCCCGCAGGCCTGGAGAACTTCTGCATTCTACGGCCCGGCATGGTCTACGGCCCGAACTCGCCCTACTGGACACAGCGCTATGTGCGAAAAGCTCGCGAAGGCAGCATTCACGTGTTGGGTCACGGCGGCAGGATCTTTCCGGTTTTCGAGTCGGATGTGGCGTCGGCCGTCGTGGCGGCCGGGACATGTGATCGCGCCGCGGGACAGGCGTTCAACATCGTTCATGACGAAGGGTTGACGTGGTGGGATTGGGCCACCGCTCACCATCGGCTCGCACGGCGCGGCGTTCCTCGCCGTAGATCCGTGATTGCCACTCGGGCCCGATCGGCATTGCGAGACATTCGCGGGCGCCCCAACCTTCGCCGAAAACTGGAGGTCGAACTGCGGCATGCCGTCATCCCACACGACAAGGCACAGCGTGTCCTCGGCTGGTCCCCGCGCCCCTTCAGCGCCGGTATGGCGCTGTCGATGTCGGCCGCCGGACAAACAGAGGCCGTAGCGGCTGGAAAACCGGCGGATTGCTTGCCTGGACAACCATCTCAACGAAGGAACTGACAGATCGTGGTGAAAACACATTCGACTCCCGCAGACATAGGTTGGTCTATGCCGAAGTTCCGGCTGCCCGACTTCACAGGGCACGATTGGAAAAGTGACGAAGTATTCGGCGTCAACGGCCTTCTCGTGGTTTTCCTGTGCAACCACTGCCCGTATGTGAAGCATATCGGCGAGGGACTGGCCAGGCTGGCAACAGAGCTGAGATTCAGTGGTGTTGCTACGGTGGGGATAAACAGCAACGATGCCACGCGATATCCCGAGGACGATTCGGAAGGCATGCGAGAAGCTGCCCTGCTGTACGGGTATGAGTTTCCCTATCTGGTGGATGCCGGTCAGGATGTCGCGCGGACGTTCGGCGCCGTGTGTACCCCCGACTTCTTCCTGTTCGACCAGAAACACCGCCTCTTCTATCGCGGACAGATGGACGACAGCAGACCACGCAATGGCCTTGTGGTCACCGGAGAAGACATTCGCAACGCGGTGTCGAAGATGCTGGTCGGCGAATCCGCCCCAGTGAACCAGATTCCATCGCTGGGGTGCAGCATCAAATGGCGCGAGAACGATGCGTAGCCGATCCACCGAAATCAAATCCGAGGAGAAGGAGAGTCGAGATGCTGAGCGCTACCCAAATCGAAAGCTACCAGACGAACGGATATCTCGTTGTCGACAACGTGCTCAGTGAAGCCCAAGTGGCGGAGCTGAACGCCCTGATCGACCATGCCGTCGAGCGTTCGATACACGTCGAGAGCAACGACGACATGTACGATCTGGAACCGGGGCACTCCAAGGCTCGGCCCCGAGTCCGTGGAATCCGGGACCCGTTGGCACTCGCCCCGCCGTTCGAAGAGGTCAGTAGATCCGAGGCAGTGCTCGATATAGTCGAATCGGTCGTCGGCCCGAATATCCGCCACGAACTGTCGTTCATCAACATCAAACCGGCGGGCGGCGGCAGTCCCGTGCAATGGCATCAGGACTTCGGGATTCTCCCTTATACGAACGACGACCTGGTCGTGTGCGGTCTCGCCTTGACCGACTCGAGCATCCGGAACGGCTGCCTTCAGGTGATTCCGGGGTCACATCGCGGTCCGATCCTGGATCACCATCAGGACGGTGTGATGATCGGCGCGGTGCAGGAGCACACACCCGGGTTCGATCTCGACCATGCCGTGCCTGTCGAAGTACCCGCCGGAGGCATGAGTCTGCACCATTTCAGGATTCTGCACGGGTCAGCGCCCAACCATTCCGATTCGGATCGCCGGGTATACTTCCTCGACTACGCGGCAGCGGATTCCTTCCCTATCGCGAAGAAGATCGCTCCGGCCGAATTCGACCAGCGCATCGTTCGCGGAACCAGCACTCGACAGGCACGCATGATTCCGTTGAATTTCCCGATACCGAACCGTGAGCGCCGCGCCAATGTGCTGTTCCATCTGCAAGCGGGGCTCCGGGAACCCGTATATTCTTGATCAGGGAGGGACGAACGGTGGTCAACTACCTCACGCACTCGGCGGAAGATTTTGCCGCCTACGGAGCATGGTCCGAATTCATTCGAGAGATTTCCGACTACACGATGCTGAGATCCGGGCCGTTGCGCTCGTTGATCACGCTCTGTGAGGACACGATCCGGCGCAACGTGCCTGGTGCCTTCGTGGAGGCAGGGGTCTGGCGAGGAGGCGCGTCGTTCGTTATGGCCGAGGCGCTGCGCCGGGCCGACGAGTCGCAGCGGACCGTCTGGATGTTCGACTCTTTCGAAGGCCTTCCCGACCCCACCGAACTCGACGGGGAACGCGCACACGACTACGCGCTGAACACCGATGCCGAGTGGTACCTGGACAATTGTCGGGCAGACTACGATTCGGTCCTGCGGTCAGCGGCCGACCTCGGATTCGGGGAGTCGACCGAACTAGTCAAGGGCTGGTTCGAGAAGACGTTGCCGGAATGTCGAGATCAGGTCGGTCCGATAGCCCTCCTACGCATCGACTGCGACTGGTTCGAGTCGACTAAATGCTGCCTCGAGCAATTGTTCGACCAGGTTTCTCCCGGCGGCGTGATCATCATCGATGATTATTATTTCTACGACGGGTCGGCACTCGCGGTACACGAGTTCCTGGGTAGTCGTGGCTATCCGTATCGAATCGAGAGTGTGCTGAGCGACGGACGTGGCGTCGCCTACAACGAGGGCGCCTTCATCAGGAAGGTCGCTTCACTCGACCGGAACCGCACCGAACGCCTACCCGTTGCAGGCCGGTTCACGGTTCGTACTTCGTGACTTGCGCAGGCGTGTGCCGTTCGAGACAGCAGCGGGTCAACGGTGACGTTCAGCTGCTGTAATCGGGCTTGATATTGAGGTAGAGCCGTTGACCGGTGGCCAACTGGCACATCACCAACGGAAGCAACGTGTGCTCGGCGGCAAGCACACGCGCGGCGAGCGACTCGACGGTGTCGTCCGGCTGCACGGGGACTTCGGTCTGTGCGATGACTTCGCCGGTGTCGTAGCCCTCTGTGACGAGATGGACCGACGGGCCACTGACACGGTCCCCGGACTCGAGGACAGCCCTGTGCACTGCTTGTCCGTACATTCCCTGTCCACCATGTCGGGGCAGCAAGGCCGGATGGATATTGACGATCCGACCGGAGTATTCCTTCCGCGTCCGCGGACCGACCTTCTTCATGTACCCGGCCGTCACAACCCAGTCCACGGCGTGATCACGGAGAGCGATTCGCATCGCCTCGTCCAAGTCGTCGGGATCGGCATGGGTCCGCCCCGACATGTGCAATGCGGGAATGGCTTGCTCACGCGCGAACGCGAGTGCGCCGGAGCCGCTGTTGTTACTGATGACCAGCACGATCTCGAATCGGGCGTCCTCGGCGAGCGAAGCTCGATGCAAGGCACGGAGATTCGACCCGTTATGTGAGGCTATGACGCCGACCCGGAGATCTGACATGCCCGTAGTCTTCCACACGCGTACACCTGCGCCGGATCGTGGGAGTCGTCTCCGGGGAAGAGAGCGGAGCCGCTACCCGCCCAGTCGAGTAGCGGCTCCACCCGTGGGAAAAGCCGCGGAGGGTGGTCGGCCGTGGTTGCAGGGGGCCGGTGGGGTGCCGCGGCTGTGGTCTCAGGCCCCGATGCGGCCGCCGGCCTTCTTCCAGACCGCCACCACTGAGGGGCGCGGCTGGGACGTACCGCCGTCGGGCCAGTGCGACAACGGGTTTTCCGGAGTGGCGTCGTCGGACTCGCCGGGGTGCTGCACGCACACCAGAACGCGGGACTCGGTGACCACCGGGCCGCAGGTCTCCGCGCCGCGCGGGACGGTGAGGAACTGCTTGGTCTGCCCCCGGTTCGGGCCGTCGAGCACCACCGCGAACAAGCCGTCGTTCGACTTCAGGGCGTTGCCGTCGGTGGAGATCCACAGATTGCCGTACGGATCGAAGGCCAGGTTGTCCGGGCAGGAGATCGGGCTCACCTCGGCCTTGTCGTAGCCGGCGTAGTAGGTGTCGGCCGCCGCGGGATCACCGCAGACCAGCAGCAGCGACCAGGTGAACGTGGTTCCGGTGTGGTCGTCGTCGATCTCCAGGACCTGGCCGTTCTTGTTGAGCTTGCGCGGGTTCGCCTCGTCCGGGCCCTGCTTGCCATCCGCGCCGCGGTTGTCGTTGTTGGTCAGCGCCACGTACACCTTGCCGGTGTAGGGGTTGGCCTCGAAGTCCTCCGGGCGGTCCATTTTGGTGGCGCCCACCTTGTCGGCGGCCAGGCGGGTGAAGACCGCGACCTCTTCCGCGCTCATGCCCTCGACCAGTGACTTGCCCTTGCCGTCCGCGCCGGTCTCCAGCAGCGGAATCCACTGGCCGGTGCCGGTGAAGCCCTGGTCCGACGGCTTCGCGCCGGAGCCGTCGATCTTGTCCGGATGATCGCCGGTGAGCTTGGCGACGTACAGGGTGCCCGCGTCCAGGATGGTCAGGTTGTGCCGCATGCTGGCCGCGCCGGTGCCCGGCTGGATCTTGCGCGAGGACACGAACTTGTACATGTAGTCGAACTTCTCGTCGTCACCGGTATAGGAGACGACGTCACCGTTCTTCGTGACGTAGATGTTGGCGCCCTCGTGTTTGAGCCGCCCCATCGCGGAGTGCTTGATCGGCGTCGAGTTCGGATCCCACGGGTCGATCTCGACCACGTAACCGAATCGGTTGGCCTCGTTGGGCTCCTGGGCCAGGTCGAAACGCTTGTCCGTGCGCTCCCACTGGTTGGCGGTCTTGCCGGTGGGGAAACCGTAGCGTTTGATCCGCGCGGCGGCGGCGGGATCGGTCACCTTGTCGCCGTTGGCGAAGTAACCGTTGAAGTTCTCCTCGCCGGACAGCACGGTGCCCCAGGGCGTCACGCCACCGGCGCAATTGGCGATGGTGCCCAGCACCTTGGTGCCGGTGGGGTCGGCCGAAGTCTTCACCAAGTCGCTGCCCGCGGCGGGACCGGTGAGCTCGAACTCGGTGGTCGCGGTGATCCGGCGGTTGTACTTGCCGAAGGCGGGGACCAGCTTGCCCGAGCCGGCTTCGCCCTTGACCTCGACCACGGTCAAGCCGTGGGCCGCCATGGTGACCGCGAGCTGCTCGTCGGTCGGCGCGTCCTTGTTGTAGCCCCGGAACATGTGCGGGCTGGTGGTGTACTCGTGATTGACCACGAGCAGGTAGCTGTTGGCCTGGCCCTCGATCGGCAGCAGGGCGGCGAAATCGTTGTTGTAGCCGAACTGCTTCGCCTGTGCGGCGGCGGTCTGCTTGTCGAAGTCGAAGGCGGGCGCGTCCGGGAACAGCGGATCGCCCCAGCGGATCACGACGGACTGCTCGTAGCCGTCCGGGATCACCACGGCGTCTTCTTTGTTCGGCGCGACGGCGGTGAAGTCGGTGCCGGTTCCGGGCGGGCCCGCGGGCGACACCGCGGCGGCCGGTTCGCTGTCGTCACCGCAGGCCGCGAGCGCGCTGCCAGCGCCGACCGCGAGCACGGCGGCCGCGCCGCCCTTGATCAGCCCGCGCCGGTTCAGCGAGCTGACGATGTCACCGAAGTAGGCGCCCGCGGAAGTGTTCGGCGCTTCGTGGAAGCACGCGTTCGCGCACTTGTACTCACAGGTGACGGCGGCGCGCGACGACTGTCCGTCGTGCTGCACGAAAAGGGCGAGTGGCTGCAGACTCACGGTGACTCCTGGGTTGGGCCGACGGCCGCACGGTAAACCATCCGGACAATCCCGAATAGACGACAAAGTGAACAGCCGCCCAATTAGGTAACCCTCAAATTGCCGGGCCGCGGACCTGGGAACGACGAATGCCGCGCCGACTCGATGATCTCGAATCGACGCGGCGTTTGTCTCTCCAGGCGGCTGCCTGGGTTCCGATCGGCCCGGCGCGGATCTCCTCGGGCTCGCCCATCAGGCGTTGACCGGAAGGGCGATGACGACCTCGCTCTCGTTCTCGGGCAGGTAGTGCGCCCGCAGCACGCGGCCCACCTGCACTTGACCGACGCTGGCGGGTGCGAGGAACTTCGTCACCCGGGTGGTGAAGGAGGAGCCGTCCGGCCGGGTGACCACCAGGCCGAGTTCCACCTCGGAGTGCCCCTCGCGAATCGTGCCGGTGACCGACAGCGATTGCACCACCGCCTGGGTGGCGATGCCGCGCTCGGCGATGTCGAGCTTGTGCCGGGTGGTCATGCCCTTGCGGATGAGGGACTCGTTCATCGCGTGCTGCGCGGCGTTCGCGTCACCGGAGAGGTCGACCTCGACCTTGTCGGTCCGGCCGGGCAGGTAACGCACCGGAAGCACCACCCCGGCGCGCAGCAGGGCCAGTTCGGTGAACGGCACGATCATCTTCGCGGAGGAATGGAAGATCTTGCCGTCCGCGCCTTCGACGCTGAACTCGATGTGCACCTGCGGCTGGTCGTTGACGGTGACGCCGGTCTGCCGCACCGAGCGGACCGTGCCGAGGCCGGTGAGCCCCGTGCGGAACTCCGCGCTGTTGCGGCCGGTCAACGCGCTCATGATCCCTTCGCCGGTAAAGGCGAAGACCATGGGCACCAGGGTGAGCGCCAGAATCGGAAGCGCCATCTCGAAACCGAGCCAGCCCATGCCGGACGGCTCCCATTCGCTGGTGGGGACGTAGGTCACCGCGTGGTAGACGTAGTAGCCGATCGCCGCGGCGGCGAGGGCGAGGGTGATCAGACGAATGTTCTTCATGACGTTTCCTTTTCGGTGCGAAGTTTTCGGGGTTCGCCGCGCCCCGTCATCCCGGAGGTTCGACCGGGATGACGGGGGCGGATCGGGGGACATGCGGCGATCAGGCGCCGACGATGGACGAGCAGGCGAAGGTGATGTCGAACTTCGACGTCTTCGGCCCGGCCAGCGGGTTGGTCAGGTCGGGGGCGCTCACGCCCTCGCCGGTGACCTTGTAGGTGTTGCCGTCCTTGACGACCGTGGCGGAGCCGCCCGGCATGCCGTTGCCGAAGCCGACCGCGTAGGGCAGGCCGTTGTCGCCGCCCTTGCTGCCCGCGATCCCGACCGCCTGCACGGTGTTCGCATCGGTGATGGTCGCGCTCACCGAGAGGTTGCCGTAGGCGGAGTTCTCGGTGTCGGTCAGCGCGAGTGCCAGGGTGCCGCCCTGCTTGGCGCAGGTGGTGGTGAACTTCGCGTCGAAGGCCTTGCCGTCGACCGAGGCGATCGACTTGCCCGCCGGGGCAGGCTGCGCCGAAGCGGGCGCGGGCGCGGCCGGGGAGCTGCCCTTGCTGTCACCGCATCCGGTGAGCACCGCGACGGCGGCGGCGGCGGCGAAAGCGGCGGCGGCGAAGCGGAGCGAAGTGGTGTTCATGGCGTGTCCTTCTCGTCGGTGGGGCGGCGCCCCTGGTTGGTGTCTCCCGGCCCTTTCGTGTTGGGCCGATAAGAGAAAGGTAGGAACGATTCGCGCCCTACCGATCCCAGGTTTTCCGCATCCACGCAGGTAGAGGACTTGCGAGTGCATCCGGCACAACGGGACCGACCGCCTTACCGAACGCGACGACACCCGCCTATCCGCAGGCCGGATCAACACGCAGAAGGCCGGTCCGCTTGGACCGGCCTTCTGCGTTCACTCGACAGACACAACGAAAACGGCCCGGCCCCTGTCCCTTCGAGGACAGCGGGCCGGGCCGCAGTGGTTCGCTACTGCTACGGGCGCTTGAACTCGCCGTCGTTCACACCAGCGGTGAACGCGTCCCACTCGCCGGGAGTGAACACCAGCGCGGGGCCGGTCGGGTTCTTCGAGTCACGCACGCCGACCTGACCGCCGTCAAGAAACGCCACCTCTACGCATTCCTTACCTGCCGAGCTGCGGCTGCTCTTGAACCAACGCGCCCCGGACAAATCAACGGTCACGACGAAAACTCCCTTGCTACCCGCCGGAGCAGGTCCCGGCTAGTCACGGCGTCCAACGCAGCGCGTTGGATAGTTGCAGACGCTTCACGGTAACTGTTCACGTCTTCTTCACGCTCAATGTACAAGTCTCCAGTGAAGTTCTCGACGTAGACCACGGTCGGTTCGGTAACGCCCTCCACATCCGGCGCGAAGTCGAGGATTACGAACGGGCCGATCGGTGCGCCGACCGGAATGCCAGCGGAGTACGGCAAGACCCGGATGCTCACGTTGGGCCGAGTACTCATGTCCGCTAGGTGACGCAGCAGCGCGGCCATGGTCGCCGGATCGCCGACAATCGTGTGCAGCACCGATTCGTGGAGCACCACGTCGATGCGAGTCGGCTTCGTCTTCCTGGTAAGGATCGATTGCCGTTCGATCCGCAGACGGATGCGCCGCTCTTGCTCGTCTTCGGAATCGTGCGGAAAATAGATCCGGTCCAGCGCGCGGGCGTAGGCGGCCGTCTGTAGCAAGCCTGGAACCAGATCCGGGCGGTAGATCGTCATCTCACGGGCGGACAACTCCATGTCGACGTACATCACGAAGCCATCTGGGATCAGATCACCAAAAGCATGCCACCAGTTCTTCACATCGGCTTGCTGCGCGAGTCCGACCATGACGGCGGTTCGGTCCGCGCTGAAGCCCAGAATCTCGCATAGTTGCTGGACATCGGCCTTGCGTAACTTGCCTTCTTCGCCGCGCTCGATGCGGCCCAGCTTGCTGATGCTCCACTCCATGAGCTCGGCGACATCCGCCAGTTTGAGCCCTTGGCCGTTGCGTTGCTCGCGAAGGTACCGGCCCAAGGCGCGGCGCGGCAGCGCCTTTCGGGCCGTGCTTCCTACCATTCCATGCTCCCGGGCGTGTTCAGGCTGGCATATTGCCATTGCCATTTTGGACATCCAGACTCGCCAGTTTGGCAGTTATCCTGCATGTTTAGAAGAGTCCTCCGAAATATCGGGAATGGCAATGCCATTTTGGCCTGCTCATGGTGTTCTGGACAGCGCGCCCGGTAGGAGGTGAGGGAGTCCTCCGCACTCGGACATCGGCAAGGGCACGGGGCTGGGCGCACACCTAACCGTCATTCGATGTGAGCAGAGGTCTTTGATGGACCAACAGGATGCGTTCGGGGACACACCGAGGTCCCGCTGCATGTTCTATCGCAGGAACTGCGGCTTCAATGCCGTGATCGACCCGCCGGAACTAGGCCGGATCGTGATGCGCGCCGGGTCGGTGTGGGCGGTGACGATGCCGAGCAGGTTGGGCCGAGCGGTGAAAGCGCACATGCAGAGCAAGGGCGACGCACTCGGACCCATTGTGGGACATCCGCGTTCGGACCGCTGGACCTTCCTCATCCGTCCCGACATCGAAGCCGACGACGTCAAGCTGTTCGCCGAGATGTTCCGCAAGGACGTGAGCATCGCGCGCGAGGGAGCCGTCATCGCCCTCCCGTCCCCGAGCCCGAACGACTCCATCCGGCAATGGGTTGTCCCGGCGCGCAACGCCTTTGTTCCGTCCGGCCTCGCTGTCATCGACGCCGTGCGCGCTTGGTCGGCGGTAGCGCGATGACGCCTGTGCTCATCGCCTTCGGGATTGTCTTGTGGTTCGCGATCTGCTTTTTCGTGAGCACGGCGATCCTCGAGTACCGCATCACCCGTGCGGAAAAGCTCTATCTGGAGTTGGCCGCGAGCCGACCGCTGCCATCCGACGCCGATCTCGAGCACATGTGCGATCTCACCGAGCCTCGCCGCGATCCGTGGGTGCGCGCGGAGCCGGTCCCGGCGTGACCGCTGCCGCTCCACCCGAAGCGTGGCGGCACTACACCCATGACTCCGAATTTCCGTCGCGGCCCCGCGCCGCCGCTCCGTGGGAGGTGTTCGAACAATGGTCGCCGACGAGGCCGACACCGAGACCGACTCGAACAGTCCGTGCTACGACACCGACGTCCTCGCCCGGACGCTCTCGTGGTTGGACCACAACAACCCGCACTGGCCGATGCAAAGCTACGAGGCCGCCCGCACGGCCCACCACCATCACCAAGACTGCCCACCCATGACATGCGCCACTTACATAGCGGCGCTTTACAAAATCCGGAGATCGGACGCTGCCACAGATAATCCCGAAACCCTCCGCCAGCGAGTGACGACGCAAGCGGCCCGCCCGAGATCTCCCGTGCGGCGCAACCACCAACCTGGTCTCGCCCCCACCCGAGAGCAGGTCTCACCGCACCCGGAACAACCGGACGTGCGCCTGGCCGTCGTAATCGACGGTAACCAACTGACCTTCGCCGCCTGCCTCATATCGGCGCTTTGGTTCCTCCAAGAACACCACCGGCGCCCGTTCGTCGACTCCGTCGAAGTAGTCCCCGGCGACACAACCGGTTTACCGCGATTGCCGAACGAGAGACTGTACGACGGACCGTGAACGCGCAGCGGGTTTACAAGCATCGCCGGGAGATCGAGTCGAGTACACCCCGCACCACGGCCTCTGCGAGCGCAGCGTGAACTATGTGGGAAGCAGAAGTTCTACCCCGTCTTTGCGGTAGTTGTCGGGCACCCATGTAGACAACGGCGGTAGGTCGGCCGCTACAACAGCGAGACGGGAGAACCGGAGCTGGTGCTGCGATTCAAACGGCTTCGGCGTTCGATGACTGCGGCACCTCTGTGGTGTCGCTTTTAGACTGTGTGTCCGCTGTTTTCGTGTGGCGGCGCAGCAGGATCGGGGCTGCGAGCGCTGTCGCTGCGAATGTGCCCACACCTGCGACGACGAGCGCACCGGCTGGCCCGGCTCCGGCTACCACGGGAGCGCCGAGCAGCGTGCCGAGCACGGTGGCGCCGCTGTTGAACGAGCCCATCGCCGCGAAGGCGCGGCCTTTGACCTCGGCGGGTACATGCGTGCTGATCAGCACGCTGATTGCGGAAACTTGCAGCGAGTTCGCCACACCCGCGGCCGCGAAACCGAGCATCGCCCCTACCAAAGAATGAGACGCTCCGGCACCGGCCAAACCGGCTCCCATCAGCAAACCCGCAACGACCAGCATCTGCGCCTGGCGATGCGGCGGGACCCTGCCTGCGATCCACGAGGAGGTGACCAGCCGGCCGACGACGAACGCTGTGGTGACCACGCCGAACATCACCGGCGAAGCGCTGAGCGTGTCTCGGACATAGAACACCTCCGCGACAGTGAAGATTGCGGTGAACACGATGGCAACCGCCAACGACGCCATCGCGGCACGAACTACCGCGTCCGAGGCGAGCAGGACCGGGGCCTCGGCAACTTGCTTCCACCATGTCGGGCGCTGTGTACCGGTTTCCGGCGGCAAGCGGCGCAGGCCCAGGACAGCAACCAACGCCACCAGCACGCAACTCGAGGCCGCGTCGAGAATCATCGTGACCGAGAACCCCAGCAAGCCGACTGCCGCACCGCCCAAGGCCGGACCGGCAAGGACGCCGGTCATGCGCGCAGCGTCCAGGGTGGCGTAGGCGCGCGCGGGGTTGGACGTCGCGACTTCGTCAGCCTGTTCGGCCAACAGCATCATCGCCGGCGCGTTAAGCGCCGACAAGCACCCGGCCGTGAACGCCAGCCCCACAATCACCCCGACCGGCAGGGAACCCGAGGCTGCCATCCCGAGCGTCACCACCGCCTGAGCCAACAAAGTCGTCGTCAGCAAGCGACGGGACTCGATGCGATCCACCGCAGGCGCGAGCAGCGGAGCCAGGAACACACCTGGCACCAGGCTCGCGAACAGGAACGCCGACACCCACAACGCCGAGTGATCCTGCAACAGCAACAACAACGCTATCCGTGCCACCGAACCACCGGCCGCCGAAATTCCCAGCGCTGCCGCTAAGACTGTCAGCCGCACAGAACCCCCTTACATCGCGTTATAGCAAATTTATAGCCACCTGCATCGGCAGCCGAGTTTCTCAAAATTCTAGCGTGGTCGTCAGAAAAGATGTAATGTCCATGATTGCAGCACCTCGGGTCAGGCAGCTGCATTCACTAGGGAGGGATTATGATGGGAACTCAGTCTATTGCCACACCGTCTGCCGCGACTGTTCGGCAGATCGTGTCTCTGGGAGGAGAGACCGAGGAGCGGCGCGCCGGTCGAGAGGCCATCGCCGAATCACATATCGAGATGACGCTGGCAACAGATGAAGCGGTGGCCGTCTGCTTGGCCGAACTGGAGGCGTCGGACCGTCGCCTGGCGGAGCGGACCAAGAAGGGTCCGAATCCGAGCCCCTACGACTGGCAGGTTGTGACTTTGGAGCACAACGATGCTGGTGGTGGCACCGTTCGCTTCGGTGTCGCCTGGTATGAGGAGGACTTCTTCCAGGAGAAGAAGGACATCTATCTCGATGCCAACCACGGTGGCCTGTTCAGCAAGTTCGGCGTCGAGCCGAGCAATGTGAAGGTCACCCATTGGGCCAAGGTCTGCTAACCGGCCTGCAGTCTGGGCTTGCCCTCAACGACACCCCATCTGGGGTGCTCCGTTGAGGGCAAGCTTGTCTATTCGACAGATAGCGTAAGTCCCCGCACCGCTCCAACGAGTTCTCCGCAGCACCGCTCTTCCTCTAATTCTCGATAAATATTCGAACTCGAATGCGCCAAGTGTCAAGATCGACAATAGCAGTGTTTCATCCAGCTTCAGATATTCATGCAGACAATCGTCTCTGTCGCATATCAACGTGATAGCAATTCCTGGGCATCTGCACGATTCTCTGTGACCGGTTTAGCGCGATTGCGTAGCGCAACGAGGCGAAGTCAGTGCGATCGCCGCGCCGAAATGTCATGCGGCAGCTTCGACCGGTCCTATCTCGGTCAGTGTGTCGAGGCTCGGTAGGGAGACCTCGACATACCGCGGTCTCTCAGCAATCCCTCCAGTGTCCTGCAGCTCGTCGATGCTCGGCTGCCGCGTGCCCATCATCCGGATAGTCCAGTCGAGCCATCAGCAATCACCGGCAGAACGGCACCCAAACGGCTGTCCGTCCCCTTCCATGTCACGCAACCGTTGCGCACAGCAGTCTCCTCCCTTGACGTCGGTGACGAGATCATCGCCACCGGCAGTTCGGATGGTCCGAAACTGGTCTTCGCAATATGAGACGCAGGGGCACAGCGATCGGTTCCATGATTTCCGAACTTGAGCCACCGACCAGATTCGCGGGGGGACTGAGAAGACAACGGCTCCTTTCTGTGCCAAGCCGTCGTGAGCAGAGTGGTACCGGCATCTCGCAGCATGGTGCGGTAGACGACGTCGGCAAGGCGGCGTCTCAGGCACCGGAGTGCCTCTTTGTGGCCTTTTCCGGCTGCCCGCTCGGGTCTGTCCAGAAAGGGCCGCCACCGGCGTGCGGTAGCGATCCTTTCGGTCGGAGATTGCCTCAGCTCGGCAGCTTGGTTCCCGCGTAACTGCCCCACTGCAGCTCGACAATGTCGTGGGAGTCGTCGTTGTAGGTCGAGTCGATCCAGTCGGTGATCTTCGACTCCGCTTCTCGCAGCAGCGGTTCTGGGACATCGTTGTCGGTGTCGACCCGCAGCAGGTGGTAGGCCCGGCCTCCGGGATCCTGGTCTGGGTGCTGGGCGGCCCAGTGCAGATGCATTTCGTAGTCGGTCTCCGCCTTCTGCTCGAAAGTGATCCGCGCGCCGGTGAACTCCGGCAACTTCTCGATCTCCTCGGCCAGAGCCGATCGGGTCGCTTCCGCCTCGGCGGGTGTGCAGTACAGCTGGACAACCAGATAGCTACTCAGCCGCTATTTCACCTGCCCTGGTTGACGACGAACGCCTGTACCGCGTCGAGGAATTCCGGTCCGCCCGAGACGTATCCGCCGACGGTTCCGCCGATCAGCACACCTGCGGGGATGCTGACTCCCCAGATCAGGGGCAGACAGGCCCCGAGGAGGCCGCCGACGATGGCACCGCCGACGACGCCGGGTTGGTTCTTGTAGATCTGCTCTTTCAGCCGGTCGTAGGAGCTGATTCCTTCGGGTTGCGCGATATCTTCGGCCGGGGTCAGGGCGCTCGGGGCGAGGTGCTGCGCGATCCCGTCGACGGCGTGCCATTGCGGCGCTTCGGTCACCGCCGCTGCGTCGCCGGGCTCCAGCCCCACCGCACCGTTCTCGGTGACCGCAGTCGCTTGCTCCGCCAGGACCGGCTCTGCATGGGCGGTCGCCGCGGTGATACCCACAGCCGAGATGGCCATGAAAACGGCAGCAGTGACTTTTTCGAACTTCATTCTTCGAATCCCTTCACTCAGCTACCCCGTTGGGCGGACCGAGTCAGACCTTAGGCGGCGAATTCAGTGGTGTGTGGACGCCACACGGACGGCTCCGGGCCGACGACATATTGCATGCACCCTCGTGCAGGCCGCTGACTCCTTGCGCGACCGGTTCCCTGCGCGCCGAGGAATACAGCCGACGCGAACACGCCGAGAAGAACTCGCGGCAAATACACTGCACGCATGCGACGACCGCGCGCCATGGTGCTCGATGAGGTGTGGCGCAAGCTCGACGGTGTCGAGCCGCTCAGCGGCCCGCACGGGGGTCCGTTGCGCCGGACGGTGAAGCTCCTGCTCGATCCGCTGGTGATCCGCCCCGTGCAGCATCCCTCGTGTGCGGGGCCGGTGCTGACGGCCGACGGGGCGGTGCTGCTGGAGGCGCGCATCCAGGCCGCGGCCGATGCGCTCCGCGCGACGGCGGCCTGGTTCACGGTGCTCAAGCAGGTGCGGCGGACGCTGCGGATCACCGAGGGGCACCCGCAGGATCTGTACTTCCAGCGCTGCTTCGAACTGGCGACCAACTCAGGGATGCCGGACCCGGCACGGGCGCGCGCGGTCGCGGAGGACGCGCTGCGGGAGATCCACGAGTACACCGCGGGACGCACCACGCAGGCGCTGAAGGAATACCTGACCGACCGCGCCCGGGAGCGCGAACTGGCCGGGTTGCTCGAGCTGGCATGGCGGCGGCGCCCGCCGACCGGACCGCAGGGCGGCGACCACGCGGCGGAGGTGGACGCCCTGCTGGAAGCGTGCGCGGCGGCGCGCGTGGGCGAGGACGCCGCCGACGGACAGCCCGTGCTGGACCGGCTGGTCGCCGCCCATGCCGGTACGCACACGGGAATCCGGCTGTGGCAGGACACCTCCGGCCGTTCGGCTCAGGAACTCGGCTTGACCGCGCACCCGGTGCCGCTGCGTCCGGCGATCGGCTCCTCGGCCTCCAAAGCGACCCTGGGGCTCCCGTTCGATCGCACCGTCTACGAGCGCGTGTTCACCGTGCTGCAAGCGTCCACCGACCGCGCGGAGCTGCCGCCGATTCCCGAGCTGGTCGACGCCGAGATCGCCAGGAGTTGCGCGCCCTGGGCGCTGCTGGAGGAGTCGTTGCGCGTGGCCGCGACGGCGGGGATCGCCTTGGCGAGCGGCTTGGCGCCCATCGATCATCGCCGTGGATCGCGGCTGCGTCCGGCCGGAACGGACGTGGAGACCACGTCTTCCACGGCGCACCAAGTCGTCAACAGCCGCTGGCGGCGGGAAGCCTATGTGTTGCAGGCCCGACGGCTGGTGGTGTGCGCCGACAGCGCGCAACCGCCTACGGGTCCGTTGGGCGCGATCGCCGCCGAGTTGATCACGCCGTGGCGGCCGTACCTGCGCCGCTTGTGGGTTCGGCTGCACGGCAGGGATGTCCGGGCGTTCGCGATCTACGATCCGGACGAGCTGTGGGATCTGCTCGACGGCGTGGCACGGTCGGTCATCCTGGACCATCGCACGCGGGTCAAGCGGGCGCTCAGCGTGCGCGCCGGTGAGCCGGACGCGGCGGAATCGAGGGCCGGCTGATGAGCACGACCGTACGCGTCCGCCGCCGGGACGACCTGTGGATCATCGCGCCGGACGACGCCCCGACCGTGGTGGACGACACGGCCGGGGTGGACGTGCTGGCGCTCGAGGTGGCGGGCGGGCACTTGACCTGGAGCCTGCTCGCCGGGCAGGTGACACCGGCGGCGGTGCTCGACGACCTCGCCCTCGCGCAGGAGTGGATCTGGGCGGTGTACGGCCCGGAGGTGTCGCTCGCCCTGGACGCATCCGGAACCGAGGGCGCGTCTGGAACAGAAGGCGAATTCCCGTCCGAGCCCGCATTGCCGGACCTCGCCGCACGCGCCTGGCGGCTCGGCTACGCCCGCTGGGCGGCGCGCTGGTGGCCCGCGTCGACCTTGGACGGCATCGCCCCGCTGGACGAGAGCCTGCTGGAAGACGAGATCGCCACGTTGAGCGAGGAATGCGATCTGATCCTCGACGGGGCCGACGCGGTCGCCGAGGAGCGCACGCCCGCCGAGGCGCTCGGGCGCGCGGAGGACTACGCGCTGGCCGCTGGACCGGCCACGATCGTCGCGCCCGGCGCCCTCGTCTTGACCAGAGGCACCGCGGGCTGGGACTGGCATCGCTGCCCGCCCGGTCTGCTCGACGCCTCCGAACGCGCCGTCTCCTGGGAAGTGGTGCGCGAGGCCGGCACGACGATCGTGCGGGTGAGCGCGGTCGCCGCGCCGCTCTCGGCCCCGGACGTGCCCGCCCACCTGCTTCCCCGAGCCGCGATCGGCACCGCGACCGACGCCGCCGACGTGCCGCTGAGCCGCGACGGCGACCTGTGGCGAGCCGAGACCACCGCGCCCGCGGGCGCGGAAGCGGGCGTCACCGTGCGCGTCTACGTACCGGGCGTCGGCGTGGACGAGCAGGAGCCGGACGCCGCGACCCGCCGCGCGCGAATCCGCGAGCTGGTCACCGCACGGCTGCGGCGCACCGTCGACGCGGCCGACACGTCCGTCGACGCCCCGCTGCTGGCGGAGATAGCCGCCGCGGCCTCGGATTCGGACTTCTGACATGGCCGACGACACCCCGGACGACGGCCGCGAACTGCTGGCCGCGGGGGCGGCCGCGTACACCGGCGGAGACCCGGCCGAGGCCAAGCGCCTCTTCGAGGATGCCGCCGAACGCACCACCGGCGATGTCCGGCTGGGCGCGATCATCAACGCCGCGAGCATGGCCGACGAACTCGGCGATCACGCCGCCTCGCTCGCGCTCTACCGCTCGGCGCTGGCCGAGATGCCCGAGCACGCACCGCGATTGCGCCCGAACGCGCTGGTGAACATGTCCCAGGCGCTCCAGCATCTCGGTGCGCTCGACGAAGCCCAGGCGGCGCTGGAGCAGGCACGCGCTTTGCTCGCCGACAACACCGACGCCGACCTCGGCGTGCTGCGCGTGGCCTGTCTGCTCTCCTTGACCGCCGTCGCGCTGCACCGCCAGAACTGGGCCTACGCCGCCGAACTGGCCAGCGAATCCCTCGCGGCGGCAAGGCGTTTCGCGCCGCAGCTGGCCGGTCACCCGCTGATGAATCTCGCCGCCACCTATTTCGAGACCGGACGCCGAGACTTGGCCGTCGATTTCGCGCGACAGGCGCTGGCCGCGTTCGAGTCCGCGGGTGATCGGAACGCGGTGGCCGAGACCGAACAGAACCTCGCCATCATGCTCGTTCGCATCGAACGCTACGACGAGGCGCAGGAGCCGCTGCGGTCGAGTCAGGAGTATTTCGAGCATGCCGGTCTGGGGCATCGAGCCGGGGTCGGCCTCAAGACCATGGGGTTCCTCGCTGAAGGTCGCGGCGATCTGGCGAGCGCCGAGGACTGCTACGCCCGGAGCCTGGCGTATTTCGTGGCCTCCGGCGCCGTACTCGACGCGGCCGACCTGCGCATCCGTTCGGCCACCGTGGCGTTCCGGACCGGCCGCGTCGCCGAAGGCGAGCGGCTGCTCGCCGCGGCCTTCACGACCTACGCCGAGCGCGGCCTCGGATCGCACTGCGCCCAACTCGATTTCTGGCATGCGACGTTACTGGAGGGCGTGCTCACCGCGACCGAGTCGCCGAGCGGAGAGATGCTCGCGCAGGCGGTCGGCATAGCCGTTCCGGCCGCATTGGCCATCGACGCGGTGCGCTACACACTGCCGAACGGCACCCAGCGCGAGCAGTGGAATCGGCAGATCGCCGACCCAGCCATGCGGCTGGCGTTCCGCTTCGCCTACCTGTCCGGCAACGGGGTGCTCGTCGCCGATCTGATCGAAACACAATGCGCCGGTACGACGCTGGCCATCGATCGAGCACAGCGCGACACTCCGGCTCGGCTTCCGCTCGATCTGCTGGACGCACCGGAGGATTTCACCGATCATCCCGGCAGCGCTGCCCTGCAACTGGGCGCCGCTTTGGCGGAGGTCGCGGCCGGAGCGGGCCTGCCGGTCGCGCCGCCGCCGCGCTTGGCGTTGGCCGCGGAGGGCCGGATCGCGCTCGCGCCGTTCATCGTCGCCGCCGAGCAGCGCTACGGCCGGGTGATCCGCGACGATCGGGTGCTGACGGTATGACGCGACCGACGGTGATAGTCCGCATGGCGGACGCGGGGGACGTCTACGTGTCGTGGCGGTGGGTCGGCGACAGCGCGCCTCGCGGCGCGGGCGTGCTGCCGCAGGACGCGGCCGTGCGGGCGGTGGGACTGCTCGCCGACGCGCTTCCGCGGCCCGCCGAATCCGGTGGTCTCGTCCACGCCCTCACCACCGGCGCGCTCGCCGACTATGAGCGGGAATACACCGTGGCGCAGGCGCTTTCCCGTGCCCTGCTGCCCTACGGTTTGGCCACCCAGCTCTACGAGCTGTGGCAGCGCGGCGTGCGCCCGCACATCCGGCTGCAACCGTCGCCGCGTCTGGCCCAAGTGCCGTGGGAGCTGATCGCACCGGATCGCGACGTCCGGCTCATCGACATCGCCGACGTCAGCCTGCTCGCCGCGGCGAGTGTCGGGCAAGCGCCGGGACGGATCGCGCGCGAGTGGACGACGACCGCCGACTTACCCGTCGTCGCGGTGCTCGATCCGCGCATACCCGGCTTCCGCGCCGATTCGACGCTCGGTTCGGTGCTGGGCCGGATGACCGCCGAAGCGCCGCTCGCGCAACGGATCGCGACCTACGCCGCGCAAGAGCGATTGCGACCGGCGGTACAGGACCCGGTGGACGCTTTCCGGCGCACCGATGTGGACCGCTCCTGGCTCGGCGCCACCCTGCGCGCGGGCGCGGGCCGCTTGGTCTACGTCGGGCATGTCACCGCGGCCGCACCGGAATCCGGCCGCAGCGAGGACGCCCAATTGCATCTGGCCTGTACGGCCGATGCCGTCGGCTTCGCCGAGCCGTCTCGCACGCACCGGCCGCTTTCGGCCAAAGACCTGCTGCTCGGCACGCATACCATCGGCGCCGAACCCGTTGCCGGAGCGCGGCTGTGGCCGATGCCGAGCCGGGTGGCGCTGATCGCCTGCGAGAGCGGCGGCGACCTGCGGTTCAGCGAGGCGCTGGGCTTGACCGCCGCGATGATCACCAGCGGCGCGGAACTGGTCACCGCAAGCAGGTGGGCGTTGCCCACCGATTTCGCCTTCCAGCGCATCGCGGGCGCGCCGCCGCAAGTCTTTCCGCTCCAAGAGGCCGTCTGCGCCATCGACGGGGCGCACGAACAGTCCGATCCGGTGACCGCGCTCGCCGCATGGCAGCGCGACCGCTTGACGGCTTGGCGCGACACCGGCCGGATCGAGCATTCCCCGGTGCTCTGGGCGGCCTTCGCAACCGTGTGCGCCTGATCCTGGCAAACCATGCCATGCGGTCTCCATATACCGGTCTACGTGCGGCGATGCCGATCGAGCCGACAGAAAACGGGTAACGCTACTACTGCGCAAACCGACACTGAGCATCGAACGGATGGATAAGCTTTCCGTCCGTCAGCCATCACGATTCCGGAGCAGGAGAAGTCGCTACACCAGTCGGATGACCGCCTCGACCGGCCTCTGAGGAGCCCATCAATGCGCTACTACGCCGTCTACGACAACGACGGGAACATCGCCACCATCCTCGGACAACCCGATGACGCACCGCCGCTGCGTCCCGCCGCCTTCCACCGGGGGCAGCGGCTCACCGAACTGGCCCTACCGGAGGGCATCATCGACCCCGCCGACCCGGACAACCTGACCGCTCTGCTCGACCTGGCCACCGAACGACGAGTCGACGCGACCACATCCTCCACCGACACGCACGCCCACAGCTGAGCTGAGCGGCACTTCGCCACCGGGCGCGAACCGCACCTGGCCCGCCGACGCGCGCTATCCCGCGCGCCTGGGTCACATCCGCGGGAGCGCGACCACCGGGATGACCCGCGAGGTGCCCAACTCGTGCTCGGCGAAGAACGGATAGGTGGTCTTCAACATCGCCCACGTGCGAGCCCGGTCATCGCCCATCAGCGGGGTGGCCAGCGCCGGATAGCTCTCTCGGCCGACCTCGACGGTGACATGTGGGTCTTTCCGCAGGTTCGAGTACCAGTCGGGGTGTTTCGGCGCACCGACGTTGGACGCGACGATCAGCAGGCGGTCACCGTCGCGATGGAACATCAACGGGGTGGTGTACCGGGCGCCGGTGCTGCGTCCGGTCGTGGTCAGCAAGATCAGGCGGTCGCGCTGCATGCCTTCGATCTCGCCGCCCGCTCGGAATTGCGCGATGGTTCGCCGATTGACTTCCTTGACGTCCACGGTTCACCTCCCTTGCCGGTGCTGGTCGGGCCTCAGCTTTCTCCCTGGTCGCCCGCCCTGTCCGGAAAACGCCGGGATCGGCAGCGGCACCGACGCATTCAGCCGCGGTGGGCGAGCAGATGCTGGATCAGCAGCCGGGTCAGCGCTTCTGGCGCCTCCTCGGGAATCCAGTGCGAAACGTCCTCGAGCATCTCGAACCGGTACGGGCCGGATACGTGCTTCTGGGTGGCCAGCGCCGCGGTGGACCCGACCGTCGCGTCCTCGGTGCCCCACACGTACAGGGTGGGCACCTCCACCGGGCCGATCGGACCCGCGAGAGACATGGCGCGGTACCAGTTCAGCGCAGCGGTGAGCGCGCCGGGCCGGGTCAGCCTGCGCACGTAGTCCTCGACGCGTTCCTCCGGCACCTTCCACTCGAAGATCCGGCGCAACGCGGCCCCGTCGTCGGCGAGCAGGGTCCGCTCCGCGGTACGCGGCTCACGCAGCCGGGTCAGGTGGTGCGAGCGCTGCGCTTGGTCCTCGTCCTCGGCCATCGCCTGCTGGAGCGCGGCGGGATGCGGATGCGACACCGCGCTGAACGTGCGGACCCGCTCCGGCAGCTCGGCGGCCACCGCCCACCCGACCAGCGCCCCGCAGTCGTGCCCGATCAGGTCGAAGCGCTCCCAGCCCAGCGCGTCGGCGATCGCCGCCACGTCGCCGACCAGCTCCCCGAGCCGGTACTCGGCGGCTCGCTCCGGCCGCACCCCTGGCGAGTACCCGCGCTGGTCGGGGGCCACAGCGTGGCATCCGCCGCCGCCCAGCACGCCGAGCTGGAACTCCCACTCGCGCGCGCCCTCCGGGAACCCGTGCAGTAACAGCACCTCTCGGTCGCCGGGCGCGCCCGCGGCCAAGGCGTCGAAGGTTCCCGCCCCGGTGCGAATCTCGAGTTCTTCGATCACCCGCCCGACTCTAGAACCCGGTACCGACGCGCCTCAGTGCTCGTCGAAGTGCCCGTCGTGGGCGGCGTGGCGATGGCCGTCGTGCAAGTAGTCGACATGGTCCCCGTGCTGGACGGCCTCGTGGCCGCAGTTGGGACCGTGCTGATGCGGGTGATCGGCGCATTCGGTGTGCCCGGACCGCTCGCATTCGTCGTAGTGGCCCTGGTGTTCGCGGTGCAGATGACCATCGTGGGCGTAGTCGATGTGATCGCCGTGCTGGAACGCCGTGTGCCCGCAGTCCGGGCCGTGCACATGGTCGTGGCCGGTGTGCTGCGCGTGTGCTGTGGTCATCGGATTTCCCTCTTCCTCGATCGGATAGGTGGAATCGTGATGATCGATACATTAGCAGATGCGCATCAATGAAGATTGCTCAGAGCGTGCTGACCCTGCTCACAGCACGTCGGAGAGGAACTTCCGCAGGCGCGGCGTCTGCGCGTCGTCGAACAAGGCATCGGGCGTGCCGGTCTCCACCACTTGCCCCTGGTCCATGAACACCACACTGTCGGACACCGTGCGCGCGAAGCCCATC
>NZ_BAFS01000288.1 GCF_000308415.1 Nocardia asiatica NBRC 100129
CGATGATCGAGCCCGCCGCGGGAGCGGACGAGTTCACGGCGGAATCGGCGCCGCCGCCGATGCCCACACTCCCGCCGCCACCGCCCATGCCCACATTCCCGCCGCCACCGCGGCTCGCCGACGCGGCCGAGCGGCGCCGCCGCCGCAGCGGGTGGACGTCGGTGGGCATCGCGGTGGCCTCGGCCGCGGCGGCGGCGGCGATCGCGGTGCCGATCGCGGTCTCGGTGTCCGGATCGGACGGCTCGCCGGAGCCGGGCACCAGCGAGCAGGCGTTCGTCGAACGCCAGATGACTCCGCTGGAGCCGACGCCGGTCTCGGCCAGCTTCAAACTCGTCCCGGCGGGCGAACGGACGCGGCTGGTGATGTCCTGCAGTTATCCCCCGGGGGAGCCCCTGAGCTACAGCTCGGATCTCGCGCTGTATGTCACCAGCACCAGCGGCCAGCAGCAGAGACTCGACGAGTGGCCCGCGGGCCCCGGCACCGAGTTGACCATCGACCGAACCATCGACGGCACGCCCGACCAAGTCCGCTCGGTCGAGATTCGCGCGGCGAACAGCGGGAAGGTGCTGCTCACCGGCACGGTCTGACCGAACGGACGATCCCCCGCAGGGCACTGCCCGCGGGGGATCGCTCGCGCACCGTGACTCTCAGCGCGTCTGCCGCCGGAAGATCGAGGACGACCACAGGTACCCGGCCACCGCGATGCCGACGCACCAGGCGAGCGAGACGATTCCATTCGCGCCGATCTCGGTGCCCATCAGCAGTCCGCGAACGGTCTCGGTGATCGGGGTGAACGGCTGATACTCGGCGAACTGACGCAGCCCCGCGGGCATGGTGTCGGTGGCGACCAGACCGCTGCCGAGGAACGGCAGCATCACCAGCGGGAAGGGCGTGTTGCTGGCACTCTCCGGATTCGGCGCCAACAGCCCGAGCGCCACCGACAACCAGGTGAGCGCGAACGTCACCAACGCGAGCAGCCCGAACACGGCGAGCCACTCGACCGGGTTCGCGTTCGGGCGGAAGCCGATGAGCAGTGCGACGCCGACCATCGCGGCGACGCCGATCATCGCCTGGATCAGCGCGCCGACAACGTGACCGGTCAGCATGGCCGACTGGGTGATGTCCATGGTGCGGAACCGGTTCACGATGCCCTTGCTCGTGTCGGTGGCGATCGACACCGCGACCGAGACGGTCAGATAGGCCGGGAGCAGCAAAAGCATGCCGGGCGCGAGATAGTCGATGTAGTTCCCGCCGGAGGACTTCTCCAGCGCGCCGCCGAAGACGAAGTTGAACACCAGCAGCAGCACCGTGGGCATCACGATGATGCTGAAGGTCATGCTCGGGTAGCGCTTGACGTGCAGCAGGTTGCGCCGCAGCATGGTCGCCGAATCGGCGAGCGCGTAGGACATGGAACTCATCGCACGGTTTCCTTTTCGGTGGTGGGGTGCCCGGTGAGGGTGAGGAAGACGTCGTCGAGATTCGGCGTGTGCACGGACAGGCCCTCGACCTCGATCCGCTCGTAGTCGAGCCGTTCCAGCACGGTGCGCAGCGATTTCACGCCGCCGTCGCTGGGCACCGCTAGGGTGAGGTTCTCCCCGTCGTCCTCCTGCGCCGGGGCGAGGACGCCGAGCGCGTCGGCCGCCGCGGTCAGCGCGAGCCGATCGGCGAACTCCAAGCGAATGTGCCCGCCCGGCACCAGCCGCTTCAATTCCGCCGCGGTGCCCTCGGCGACGAGTTTGCCCCGGTCGAGCACCGCGATGCGGTCGGCGAGCTGGTCGGCCTCCTCCAGGTACTGGGTGGTGAGGAAGACCGTGACGCGGTAGTCGTCGACCAGCCCGCGAATGACGTCCCAGATCGCTCGCCTGCTGCGCGGGTCGAGCCCGGTGGTCGGCTCGTCGAGGAAGATGACGCGCGGATCGCCCACCAGGGTCATGGCCAGGTCGAGCCGCCTGGTCATGCCGCCGGAGTAAGTGGCCACCGTCTTGTCCGCCGCGCCGGTCAGGTCGAAGCGTTCCAGCAGGTCGGCCGCCAGTCTGCGGGTCTCGCGCCGCGGCAGGTGGTGCAGGTCGCCCATCATCAGCAGGTTCTCCCGCCCGGTGAGCAGTTCGTCGACGGCGGAGAACTGGCCGGTCACCCCGATCTGCGCGCGCACCTGCCTGCGCTCGGCGCGCACATCGTGGCCGCCCACCCGGATCTCCCCGGCGTCGGGCTGGGTCAGCGTGGTGAGGATCTGCACGGTGGTGGTCTTGCCCGCGCCGTTCGGCCCGAGCAGCGAGAAGACCGTGCCCTCCGCGACGGTGAGGTCTATCCCGTCGAGCACCACGTGCTCGCCGAACGCTTTGCGCAGGCCCCGCACCGAAACGGCGGGTGTGCGCTGGCCGTTGACCATGGGTCTTCCTTTCTGAAATACATATGAGCATGCGAATGTACGCATGTGTTATCCACACCGCCCCCAGGGTGCGGTGCTGTCGAATGCCGGTTGTCGCGCCAGGCGCGAGGGGTTAGATGTCCAGGTCCTCGATCTTCGGCCCTTCGGCCAGGTCGATCACCCGCCGATACAGCTTGTCGGGCAGCTGCCCCTTCAACTCATCGAGGGAATCCACGACGACGAAGAGGAAATCGCCCCAGTCCTGCTGGCCGACGCCGAGCAGGCGACGCCAGCTCTTCGGATCCCGCCAGTCCTTGAGCCACTTCGTCCCCGCTTCGGCGGGATACTCGTCCCAGTTCGAATACTGCGCGTGCATCACGTATTTGCCCTTGCGGCTGCGATACACCTGGACATGTTCGATCCGCGTATCGTTGACGTCGTGCCACTCTCCGAGCAGAGTGCCGGAGAAGCGGACCTGTCGCACACCGTCGCGACCGACCTTGAGCACGATTTCGTCATAGCCTTCCAGCCGACCCTCCTCGAGTTCGATGAACCGGCGCAGTGCCGTGACCACCGCCCCCGAGAGGTTGCCGCCGACCAGCTCCTGCGCCCGCTGAAAAAGCGGCAGGTCGTCGTCGGCTACGTAGATCGTCTTGTTCGGCATGCCCCAACTATACGTAGATGTATACGTACACGCAAGTGGGCCGCGCGCATCGCCTGATCTTCCGTTGAACCGTTCGGCAGCCTGCTCCGTATCACTCGTGTACGCAATCGACTCTCGCAGCGGGAAGGAGCGCCGATGCCGCCTCGGGTCGTGGACTATCTGGTGCAAGCGGTTTCGGCGCTCGGGGTGCGCCACGTCTTCGGAGTGGACGGCGCCAATATCGAGGACCTGTACGACGCGATCTTCGACGCGCCGGACCACGTCACCGGGGTGGTCGCCAAACACGAATTCGCCGCGGCCACCATGGCCGACGGTTACGCCCGCTCCACCGGCGGAATGGGCGTCGTCGCGGCGACCTCGGGCGGGGGCGCGATGAACCTCGTCGCCGGGCTGGCCGAATCGTTCGCCTCCCGCGTACCGGTACTCGCGGTGGTCGGGCAGCCGCCTGCCGCCTTGGAAGGCAACGGCGCGTTCCAGGACACCAGCGGGCGCGCGGGCACGATCGACGCCGTCCGTCTCTTCGACGCGGTCAGCACGTATTGCGCCCGCGTGGAAAACGCCGCCGACCTGCCGGAACAGCTGGACCGGGCAGTGCGCGCCGCCCGGCGCGGCGGCCCGGCGGTACTGCTGTTGCCCAAAGACGTGCAGCAGGCCGACGCGACCGACCTGCCGCCGTTTCGTCCGGCCCCACGAACCCACAGTCACGACCTCGCTGGAATCGCCCGAGTTCGCGCCGCGCTCGACACCGCGCGGCACACCGGGAAGATCGTGATCGTCGCGGGCGACCAGGTGGCGCGCGACGACGCGCGCGACCAACTCGCCCGCCTGGCGACGGCACTGGACGCCGCCGTCGGTGTGGCGCCGGACGCGAAAGACGCCTACGACAACACCGATCCGAGCTATTGCGGCGTCGCGGGCAGCATGGGCCACCCGGAATTGGCGGCGGCCATCCGGTCTTCGGCGCTGTGCCTGCTGGTCGGCACCCGATTGCCGGTCCCCGCCCGCGCCGGCTCGGAGCCCGCGCTCGCCGACCGCACGGTGGCGAGCATCGGCGTCGCGCCGCCGTACCTGCCCGCCATCCACGCGACCAGCACCGATCTCTCGCGGACGCTCACCGACCTCGCCGACGCCCTGGACGACGGCGGCACCGCACCCGAACATCCCCGCACCCGGACACTCGCCGACGAACCGGACCACAGCAGCGCCGCACCCGAACATCCCCGCAACCCGACGCTCACCGACCACCCGGACCACAGCAGCGCCGGACCCGAGCGTGTCCGCGCGGCGCAACCACTGACCTCCCTGCGCGTGCCCGCCGCCTCCGGTCCCGGTGTGCGCTATCGGGATCTGGTCGAGACGATCGACGCCGCATTGCCCGAGGGCACCGATGTGTTCGCCGACGCGGGCAACACCGGCGCGGCCGTGGTGCACCATCTGCGGGTGCCGCGCGGCGGGCGGTTCGTGGTCGCGCTGGGCATGGGCGGGATGGGTTACGCGTTCGGCGCGGGGATCGGGTCCGCGTTCGCGCGCCACGCGAAACCGGACGGCGTGCGGCGCACGGTGGTGATCGCCGGTGACGGCGCCTTCTACATGCACGGCTTGGAGCTGCACACCGCGATCGAGCACGCGCTGCCGGTCACCTTCGTCGTGCTGAACAACAACGCGCACGCCATGTGCCTGACCAGGGAACAGCTGTACTACCGAGATCGCTACAGCTTCAACCGATTCCGTCCGGCCTACCTCGGCGCGGGCGTGGCCGCGATGTTCCCGGGCCTGCCCGCGTTCTCGGTGCACACCGCCGCCGACCTCGCCGCGGCGCTGCGGCGCTGTCTGGAAGCCGAGGGGCCGTCGTTCGTCTCGATCGACTGCGACCCCGACGAGATTCCCCCGTTCCTGCCGTTCCTGACCACCATCGAGCAATCCCGGAACCCCTGATGAACGCCCGTTTCGCCCGGCAACGGCGCCGCGCCCATGCCTGCCAAGGAGTACCCCTATGACCACCAGTCCCGTCCCCGCACTCGGCGATATCCCGGAAGGCGCGTTGCCGGGTGTGCTCCGCATCGAGAACTCCGACAAGGACGCGACCGAGCCGATCATCGTGGACATGCTGCGGTCGGTGTATCCGCACGACCAGATCTACGGTGAGTACTGCCCGGTGCAGGGCTACATCGACGCGCCGCCGCGCGAGGTCTACGAGTACCTCGCCGACCCTCGCTCGATGGAGGAGTGGACCTACGGCCTGCGCGAGTTCGTGGAGACCGACGAACCCGGACTCTGGTCGGCCTACGACCGGCTGGGCGCGGAGACCCAGATCTTCACCCGCACCGTCGCGAACCCGGACGCGATGACGGTCGACTACCACTGCGCGTGGGACCAGGCGAAGCACCTGTGGATGATCTACCTGCTGCGCGTGGTCGATGCCCGAGTGGTGTTCGACAAGCCGGGTTCGGTGGTGCTGTGGGTGAACTGCAAGCACCCCTTCTACGACGAGAACCCCTTTCCCGAGACCGCGCCGCCGCAGCGGCCGGAGTGGGTCGGTGATTTCTGGGAGATGTTCTCGGCGGGTCACCAGCTGGAGATGGACAACCTCAAGGCCATCTGCGAGTACCGGGCCGCGCACGGCCTGCCCGTCAAGCCCGACTGGATGAAGTGAGGCCCGCCATGTATCAGGACACCTCCGGCCTGCCGCCGGTCAGCCTCATCGATGTGGCCGGTTATCTGCCCGGCGAACCGGTCGGCACCGAATACTTCACCCAGTTCGCCCGCTCGGACAGGATGGCGAAGAACGTCATGTTCCGCGCACCCAAAGGCCGCCACCACGTGGCGCGCGGGGAGACCGCGGTGGACATGGTCGAACGCGCCGTCGCGCCGCTGATCGAGCGCCACGGCGCCGATGCCGTCGCCGAGGTCGACGTACTGATCACGCACACCCAGCTGCCGGACAATCCGGTGCTCGGCTGCGGCCCCGAAGTGGCGCGACGGCTCGGTATCCGTCCCTCGTTCGTCTACGACGTGCACAACAGCGGGTGCGCGGCGTTCGTGCACATGATGGCGATGGCCCGCATGGTCTTGCAGACCACCTCCGCCCGCACCGCGCTGATCGCGGCCACCCAGAACTGCGCCGGACCGGTGTTCACCCAGACCGAGATCCGCAAGCTGGCCCAGGCGCCGGTGCCCGGCGACGGGTGCGGGGTCGGACTGCTCCGCAAGGACGACAGCGCGCCGATTCTCGACATCGAAACCCGCACCTATCCCGAATTCGCCGGCGACATGGAGTTCTCCACCCACGGCGAGCGCAAGTACTGGGAGCCGGGCGAGGGCCAGGCGTGCGTCAGCTTCACCGAGTCCAAGGTGGCCAAGGTGTTCTCCCGCGGCAACCGGTTGGTTCCGGAAGTGGCCCTCGCGGTGTGCGATCGGATCGGCGTGCGGGGACGCGACGTCGACACGTTCGTCACCAACCAGCCGAACCGGCTGTTCCTGCGCAACTGGCGCGACGCGCTGGAGCTGCCGCAGCAGCGTCATCCCGACACCTTCGACTCCTGCGGGAACCTGTTCGCCGCCGGTATCCCGGTGACTTTGGACGTGGAGAACCGGGCGGGACGGCTGCGCAACGGATCGCTGGTCCTGATGGCGGCGTTCGCGCACGCGGGCGACTTCGCGGGCGCGGCCGCGGTCCGCTGGGGAGCCGCAAGATGAGCGTGCTCGTCGACGGCACCAGGCCCTCCCGTCGGCACCGGGCGGCCCGGGTGCCGCCGCGGTTCGACCTCGCCCTGAGCGAGAACCCGTTCCCGCCGCTGCCTTCGGTGCTGCGGGCGGTGCACATGACGCTGGCGCACGCCAACCGGTATCCGGAGTTCCTGCCGCGCCGGCTGCCGTCGCTGATCGCCCGGCACGTGGGTGTGCGGGCGGATCAGGTGGTGGTCGGCGCGGGGGCGACCGGCGTGGCGCTGCAGATCATGCAGACGCTGACCACGCC
Organism: Nocardia asiatica NBRC 100129; assembly: GCF_000308415.1. Taxonomy (GTDB): domain Bacteria; phylum Actinomycetota; class Actinomycetes; order Mycobacteriales; family Mycobacteriaceae; genus Nocardia; species Nocardia asiatica. Next base: position 7,009 of record NZ_BAFS01000288.1, read on the forward strand.
GGGATCGGAGATCGTCTACGGCGCGCCCACCTTCGACGGCTATCCGATCATGGCCGAGATGACCGGCGTCGAAGCCGTGCCCGTGCCGCTGGACGCGGCGGGCAACCAGGACCTGCGGGCGATGCGCCGCGCCGTCGACCGGCGCACCGCCCTGGTCGTGGTGTGCCGTCCGCACAATCCCACCGGAACGGTTCTTCCGGCCGACGAGCTGAAGGCATTCCTCTCCGACGTGCCCTCCCGGGTTACGGTGATCCTCGACGAGGCGTACGTCGAATTCCTCGGCGCCGCCGAGTACGTCGACCCGCGGGAACTGATCGCCCAGCACCCCGACTTGCTGGTCCTGCGTACCTTCTCGAAGGCGTACGGCTTGGCCGGGCTGCGGATCGGCTACGCCTTCGGCAGGCCCGAACTGGTCGCGCGGGTGAGCAAGCTGCAACTGCCCTTCGGGCTGAGCGCGGCGGCGGTGGCCGCGGTCGCCGCCTCCTACGCCGCCGAACCCGAACTCGCGGCGCGAACCCTGCGCATCACCGAGGAGCGCGACGCGCTTCGTGCCGCACTGGTGGCGCGCGGATTCGCGATACCGCGCAGCCACGCCAACTTCCTGTACGTCCCAGGCCCCGGCATCACCACCGTTCTGCGGCGCGCGGGGATCGCCGCGAAGTCCTACCCGGACGGCAGCGCCCGGATCGCCGTCGGTGATCCCTCCGCCGACCACGCGGTCCTGCAAGCGCTTCTGACGCACACCCCGTGACCCTCCGGGGCGCAGCCGCACGCCGACGGCCGCTCTGCTCCTCGCACCAGTCGTATGCGGAGATCCGCCCGCGTCCGAGAAGGTTGGGGTCGCCGGGCGGAGATGGTTCGATCGAGGGATGTGGGGCGAATTCGAGGCGAACGCGGCGCCCGCGCACGGGACCGCGAGTCGTGTGCTGTTCCGGTTCGCGGTAGGCCGTCGGGCGTTCGTCCTGCGCCAGACGATCATCGAGCCGGGCGGCAGCAGCGGGTGGCACTATCACGACGGCACCCTGTTCGTATTGGTCGCCCGCGGCACCCTCGATCATCCCGGCGCGGACTGCGCGCCGGTCACCTACCGGCGGTGGCGAGTCTTCCGGGAACCGAGCGGGCCGCGTCATCCACACGTGGCCCGCAATCTCGGGACGACGCCGGTACTGCTGTGCGTGCTCTACCTCACACCGGTCGGCAGCCCGCTGTCGCGCGGCATCCCGCCACCGGAGTGTGCCCGAGGACGGTGACGCGCGCCGGTCTCAGCTCGCGGGCTGGCAGGCGTCGCGGAGCGAGCACGCGCCGCAGGAGCTGCCGCAACCGCCGGTCGCGGGCGGCGGGGCGATGGCCTCGGCCGCCTGGGCGGCGGCGTTCGCGCCCGCGCCGAGGGTGAACAGCGCGACCACGGCGGCACCGGCGGCGACCACGAGCGCGACGATCCCGCTGGCGGCCAGCGCGACCAGACCGCCGGCGAACAGCAGTGCGCCCGCCCCGATCGATGTGGGCGCGGCGACCCGGTTGGCGACGCGGAACGTGTCGTCGGTGGAGAGCGCGGCTTCGGTGTGCACACCGAAGAAACGATTGCGGGGCAACCGGCCGGTCAGCCCGAGTGCGCCGGTTGTGACGGCCACGACAGCCAGCACGAACAGGACGAGAGCGACGACGAACACCTATGCAGGCTAGCGCATCGGCGCCGAGCGGCCCCCGACGGGCGGCCCGCAGGCGAACCGGATCAAAGTCCAGGTGAGCCCGATTTTCGGTCCTGCGGCGGGGACGTTCTACCCTGATAGACGAAGTTTGTCGGGGATCGGCGACCACAAGAAGGCAGGACCGTGCAAGACACACGCGCAACCGAAAGCGATGTACCAGAGCACCGGTACAACGCGGAGCTTGCCGGCCGCATCGAGCGCCGGTGGCAGCGGACGTGGGACGAGCGCGGAACCTTCCATGCGCCGAACCCGGTCGGGCCGCTGGCGGGCCCCACCCCGGCCGACAAGTTGTTCATCCAGGACATGTTCCCCTACCCGTCGGGCGCGGGCCTGCACGTCGGGCATCCGCTCGGCTACATCGCCACGGACGTCTTCGCGCGCTACCACCGGATGCACGGCCGCAACGTGCTGCACGCCCTGGGCTACGACGCGTTCGGCCTGCCCGCCGAGCAGTACGCGGTGCAGACCGGCGCGCACCCGCGCGACACCACCGAGTCGAACATCGCCACGATGCAGCGCCAGCTGGATCGCCTCGGTCTCGGCCACGACCGCCGCCGCTCGTTCGCGACCACCGATCCGGAGTACTACCGCTGGACGCAGTGGATCTTCCTGCGGATCTACAACGCGTGGTACGACACGGAACTGAACCGGGCCCGCCCGATCGCCGAGCTGGCGGCCGAATTCGCGTCCGGCGCGCGGGCCGTCCCGGACGGCAAGTCCTGGGACTCGCTGTCGTCCGCCGAACGCGGCGCTCTGCTGGACTCCCATCGCCTGGTGTATCAGACCGATTCGATGGTCAATTGGTGCCCCGGCCTGGGCACCGTGCTGGCCAACGAAGAAGTCACCGCCGACGGCCGTAGCGAGCGCGGCAACTTCCCGGTGTTCCGTAAGCGGCTGCGGCAGTGGATGATGCGCATCACCGCCTACTCCGATCGGCTGGTCGACGACCTGGACCGGTTGGACTGGCCGGAGAACGTGAAAGCCATGCAGCGCAACTGGATCGGGCGATCCCGCGGCGCGCAGGTGAAGTTCGACGCCGACGGCGAGCAGATCGAGGTCTTCACCACCCGGCCCGACACCTTGTTCGGCGCCACCTACGTCGTGCTCGCCCCCGAACACGAGCTGGTCGACAAGCTGACCGCGGCCGCATGGCCCGCGGGCACCGACCCGCGCTGGACCAACGAGGGCGCGGCCACCCCGGCCGACGCCGTGGCCGCCTACCGCAAGTCGATCGCGGCCAAGTCCGATCTGGAGCGCCAGGAGAACAAGGAGAAGACCGGCGTCTTCCTGGGCAACTACGCGATCAACCCGGCCGACGGCAAGGCCGTGCCGATCTTCATCGCCGACTACGTGCTCAGCGGCTACGGCACCGGCGCGATCATGGCCGTGCCCGGGCACGACCATCGCGACTGGGAATTCGCCTCCGCCCTCGGCCTGCCGATCATCGAGGTCATCAGCGGCGGCGACCTGGACAAGGGCGCCCATGCCGGCGAGGGCGCGCTGGTGAACTCCGACTACCTCGACGGCTTGTCCGTCGAGGAGGCCAAAGCGGCGATGATCGCCCGGCTGGAAGCCGACGGCCACGGTAAGGGCACCGTTCAGTACAAGTTGCGCGACTGGTTGTTCGCCCGCCAGCGCTACTGGGGCGAGCCGTTCCCGATCGTGTACGACGAGCAGGGCGCGCCCCACGCCTTGCCGGAATCCATGCTGCCGGTGTCGCTGCCGGAGCTGGACGATTTCGCCCCGGTGACCTTCGATCCCGACGACGCCGATTCCGAGCCTTCCCCGCCGCTGGCCAAGGCAGCCGACTGGGTGGAAGTGGAACTGGACCTGGGTGACGGGCCGAAGCGCTACCGCCGGGACACCAACGTCATGCCGCAGTGGGCGGGCAGTTCCTGGTACGAGCTGCGCTACGCCGACCCGACGAACGCGGAAACGTTCTGCGCCAAGGAGAACGAGGCGTACTGGCTGGGTCCGCGCGCCGAGGTCGGCGGGGAGAACGATCCGGGCGGCGTCGACCTGTACGTCGGCGGCGTCGAGCACGCGGTGCTGCACCTGCTGTATGCCCGCTTTTGGCAGAAGGTGCTCTACGACCTGGGTGAGGTGTCCGCGAGCGAGCCGTACCGGCGGCTGTTCAACCAGGGCTACATCCAGGCGCACGCCTACACCGACGAGCGCGGCGCCTACGTGCCCGCCGCCGAGGTGGTGGAACGCGACGGCGAGTTCTTCTGGACCGACGCCACGGGCGCCGAGATTCCGGTGTTCCAGGAATACGGCAAGATCGGGAAATCGCTGAAGAACGCCATCTCGCCGGACGAGATGTGCGATCTGTACGGCGCGGACACCTTCCGCTTCTACGAGATGGCGATGGGCCCGCTGGACACTTCGCGGCCGTGGGCCACCAAGGACGTCGTCGGCGCGCACCGGTTCCTGCAACGGGCCTGGCGCCTGGTGGTGAACGAGGAGACCGGCGCGCTGCGGGTCACCGACACCACGCCGAGCGAGGAGACCTTGCGCCTGCTGCACAAGACGATCGCGGGCGTGGACGAGGATTTCGCCGCGCTGCGCGACAACACCGCGGGCGCCAAGCTGATCGAGCTCACCAACCACCTGACCAAGAGCTACCCGGACGGCGCGCCGCGCTCGGTGGTGGAGCCGCTGGTGCTGATGCTGGCCCCGCTGGCCCCGCACATCGCCGAGGAGCTGTGGGAGCGGCTGGGCCACACCGCGTCCCTGGCGCACGGCCCGTTCCCGGTCGCCGATCCCGCGCTGCTGGTGGACGAGTCGGTGGAGTACCCGATCCAGGTGAACGGCAAGGTGCGCAGCCGGATTCAGGTGCCCGCGGACGCCGACAACGCGACGATCGAGTCGGCCGCGCTCGCGGACGAGAAGATCGCCGCGCTGCTGAACGGTGCCGCGCCGCGCAAGCTGATCGTGGTGCCGGGGCGGTTGGTCAACATCGTCGCCTGAGGCGTACCGGCCATCGTGAGCGGCGCGCCCGCGGTGACGGTGTTCGTCCGCACCTGATCCCGCTCGTCCTCCGCGACGGCGGCGGCGGCACCTCGGACTCGCATCGGGCGGCCACGAGCCGCGACCGAGCGGCCTCGCACGCCGCCCGGCGCGGCGAGCACGCCCACGCGAAAGCCGCTCCCGCATCGAACCGCCGGTACACCCGCCACGGTGAGCACGCTCGCGCGAAAGCCGCTTCCGCATCGAATCGCCGGTACAGCCGCCACGGCGAGCATGCCTGCGCGGACGGAAGCCCTGGTGGCGCCGGTGCTCAGTACGGCCGGAGCACGACCTCCGTGGGATGCGCGTCGCGCGGAGTGTCGATGGCGGAACGCACTGTGTAAGCGACCGTCTCGGGCGTGAGGAAATCCTCGGCCCGGTACTCGCGCCCCTCCCCCGCGATGATCTCCCGCTGCATGTCGGTGTCGATGCGGCCCGGATGGATCGATGTCACGCGCAACTGCGGCTCCTCCAGCCGCAGCGCGTCACCGAAGGCGCGCAGCCCGAACTTGCTCGCCGCGTAGGAGGCCCAGCCCGCGTTGGCGCGTAGCCCCGCGCCCGAGTTGATCAGCACCACGTGGCCCTGCCCGGCCCGCAGCGCGGGCAGCAGCAGTCTGGTGAGCTCGGCCACCGCGATGAGGTTCGCTTCCAGGGTGTTGCGCCACTGCTGCACCGTGGACCCCGCGATGGTGCCGAGATCGGCGATGCCCGCGTTGTGCACCAGCACGTCCAGGCTCCGGATCGGCGCGACCGCCGCGGCGACGGCGGCGTAATCGGTCAACTCGACCGGCCACCCCCGCGCGGCGGGCAGTTCCGTCAGAATGCCGCGCAACGACTCCGCCGAGCGCGCGCCGAGCAGCAGGTCGTGGGTGGGTGCGAGCTCGCGGGCGATCGCGGCGCCGAGGCCGCGGCTGGCGCCGGTGATCAACGCGGTCGGTTTCGCGGTCGCGGCCGAAGTCATGGCCCCACCGTAACCGGCTGTGGGAGTGAGGCGTAAAAACCCGTAGTACTGGACGAACGACTGGCGATGCGGGCTAAATCGACTGAGAATCTCGAGCAGCGAATCACGGACGGGGCATTCGAGAGTGAGAACCGCCGAACAACAACCGGCCGCGGGCCGATGGGACGGGGACGAAACGGACGCCGCTGAGCGGGCATATCTGCGGGTGACATCGCAGAATAGGGGGATGGCACATCCGGGCTTCACCCCAACCCAGCTCGCGGCCCGCGCTGCCTACCTGCTGCGCGGGAACGATTTGGGAACGATGACCAGCGCGGCGCCGCGGCTGTACCCGCACATGTGGAGCTGGGACGCGGCATTCGTCGCGGTCGGGCTCGCGCCGCTGAGCGTGGAGCGGGCGGTGATCGAGCTGGACACCCTGCTCTCGGCGCAGTGGAAGAACGGCATGATCCCGCACATCGTCTTCGCCAACGGTGTGGACGGCTACTTCCCCGGCCCGGCCCGCTGGGAGTGCCGCAAGCTGGCCGCCAACGCGCCGGACGGCCCGGACACCTCGGGGATCACCCAGCCGCCGGTGCACGCCATCGCGGTGCAGCGGATCCTGGACCATTCGCGCAGGCACGGCCGCAGCACCAGGGCGGTGGCCGAGGAGTTCCTGAACCGGCGCTGGCCGGATCTGGTGCGCTGGCACCGCTGGCTGGCGCACGCGCGCGATCCCAAGGAGACCGGCCGCATCACGCTGTATCACGGCTGGGAGTCCGGAATGGACAACTCACCGCGCTGGGACCGCGCCTACGAGCACGTCGTCCCCGGCGACCTGCCGCCCTACCGCCGCGAGGACGTGCTGGTGGTCGCCGATCCGAGCCAGCGCCCCACCGACCGCGAGTACGACCGCTACCTGTGGCTGGTCGAGCAGATGCGCCGGGCGGGCTACGACGACTACCAGCTCGCCTCCACCATGAGCTTCGCCGTCGAGGACGTGTTCGTCACCGGCATCTTCGCGCTGGCCTGCGAGGTGCTGGCCAATATCGGCGAGGAGTACAAGCAGCCGCACGCGGACGTCCGCGATCTCTACGCGTGGGCCGACCGGTTCCGCGCCGGTGTCGTCGCGACGACCGACGCCAGGACCGGCGCGGCCCGCGACTTCGACGTGCGGTTGCAGCGCTGGATCAGCACCGAGACGCTTTCGATGTTCGCGCCGCTGCTGTGCGGCGGTCTCCCCCGCGACACCGAGCGCGCCTTGCTGCGCTTGTTCGAGGGCCCGCGCTTCTGCGGCCACCCCGATCTACGCTACGCGCTGCCGCCCTCCACCTCGCCGGTGTCCAAGGACTTCCGTTCGCGCGAGTATTGGCGCGGCCCGGTGTGGCCGGTGATGAGCTGGTTGTTCTCCTGGGTCTTCGCCAGGCGCGGCTGGGCCGAGCGCTCGTTCATGCTGCGCGCCGAGGGCTTGCGCCAGGCCAGCGACGGCAGCTTCGCCGAGTACTACGAACCGTTCACGGGCGAACCCCTCGGGAGTATGCAGCAGTCGTGGACGGCCGCGTCGGTCCTGGATTGGCTGGGCTGAGCGCGCGCGAACAGTTCTGACACCCCATCGGTCACACTGGTAACAGTCAGAGCGAATGGCTATCGTCGTCCGGCATGGACACCTGGAGGTCGACCACCCGCCGCGCCGCGGCGCTGTCTCTGATCACACTGTCCGGCGTCCTCGTCGCCACGTCGCCCGCGGCCGCCGCGCCGACCGGCCCGGATGTCTCCTCCTGGCAGCACACCGGCGGAAGCCCGATCGACTGGTTCGCGGTCAAGCGTTCCGGCCACAACTTCGCCATGGTCAAGGCCACCGAGGGGCTCAGCTACGTCAACCCGTACTTCGTGCCCGACAGCCTGCTGATGCGCGCGGCCGGTCTGGCGCGCGGCACCTATCACTACGCCCGGCCCAACCTGCCGCCCGAACCGCAGGCCGCGATGTACGCGGCGGTGGTGCTGGGGCAGAACGGACCGCTCGATCTGCCGCCGGTCTTGGACCTGGAGGACTCCGGCGGTCTCGCCCCGGCGGCCCTGATCAACTGGACCCGCCGCTACCTGACCACCGTGCAGGCGCTCACCGGCCGCGTCCCGATCGTCTACACCTATCCCAACTTCTGGCGCACCGCTATGGCGGACACCAGCGAGTTCTCCGAGTACCCCCTGTGGATCGCCGACTATCGCGGCAACGCTCAACCCGAGGTCCCCGGCGGCTGGCCCGCCTGGACGTTCTGGCAGACCACCGACAGCGGCAGCATCCCCGGCATATCGGGCCGCGTAGACCTGAACGTATACAGCGGCGCTCAAGGCGATTTCGCCCGTTACGCGAACATGAGCGGCGGCACCGGCAGCGGCTGACAGGGCACTCCACGCCGACTCAGCAGCCGCGTTCCGCTATTCGCGAGACTGCTTCGATGACGAAGAGCGAGCAGTGCGCCAAGCCGAGGGTGTCGATTGTCCGCGACTGGGCTGTGACCCCGGCACCGCCGAAACTGACGAAGAAGGCCTGGTGATCCACCCCTGATACCGGATTGCACACCATGCCCCAGTCGTCGCCGCGGCTGTGGTAAGCATCGGTCAACCGCACGTCGATGCCATGGGCTCGCGCGCTGGGCACGATGTCGTCACGCAGCCGCGCGAACAGCAGAGGCGGTACCGAATAGCCGCGCCCGTCTGCGGTGTGTGGAACGACCAGCGCGCCGGGCTGAGGTCCGGCCAGTCCGGCGCGGCGCAGCCCGTCCTCGAAAATGCCGTCGATGAAAACGATCATGCAATCGTCCCGCAACAGCCCCAGGACGTGCGGAAAGGTCCGGCTGAAATACCCGTCGGGAACGTTTTGCTCGCCATCGCTCAACACCACGGCTGCCGAAATGCCACGCTTGCTCAGCTCGGCAGCCGCGAACAGAGCGACCACCGCCCCGGCGCGGTCGTCGACCGCCTTCCCGCTCAGCCATCTTCCGTCAGCACTGATCTGCGTGTCGTACACCGCGCGATCACCCAATCGCACGTCGGTGCCGAATCGACCGAAAAGGCGCCCATCCGCTCGGAAAAGCGTCGAACCGGAGCCCATCCAGAGCACGTCGTCGCGGATGCCGACCAAGCGGACCGCGGGCATCCGGTCCAGGTCCATCCGATGCAGCGGCGCAAGCCAGGTCAAATCATCCGAGACGCCGAGGACGGTGAAGGATGCCTCGTCCAGGTGCGCCGACAGCACGAAGCGCGCCGTCTCTAGTTCTCCGACAACAAGATTTCCTGCCCGCTTTACGGGCAGCGGCAGTCCCAGCTGCGCGCAGATCTTCCTGATCTGCGCTGCGAGTGCCAGCTGCACGAATTGACTCGGCGCATCCGCGCGCAGCAACGGAATCAACGCGTGGCCGATCTCGGTGCCCATCGCTTCGATCAGCGCCTCCACGGAGCTCACCCCTGCTCCAGCCATCGCTCGACGACCGGGATGATCGATCGCAAATCTTTCCCCTCCACTGAGAAGTCGGCCGACTCTCGGGCGATCGAAGAGCCGTTGAACGCTATACGGCAACCGACACGTTCGAAAAGCGGAATATCCGATCGGCTGTCTCCGACTGCAGCACAATGTCGCATGGCGAGACCGAGCTGCCGGGCCTTGGCCGCTGCGAAATCGCGCTTGTCGAACTCATCGAAATCCAGCGCCACTCCGCCGGTGTAGCTGCCGCCTTCGACATCGAGGTCGGGACCGCAGTAGCCGGAGAACCCGAAGCGGTGTGACAAGTAGGCGCCCACCGGCTGCCAGGCGAGCGTGGTGAGGATCGGCACGACAGCTCGGGATCGGCACCAGCGGACGGTTTCCGGGATGCCATCCACCAGCGGTAGGTCATCGAGCAGATCTCTGACGGCGTGCTGCCTCCACCCGGCCCATCCAGCGGCGTCGATGGCGCATACCTCGTGATTACCGATGCGCCCCGCGTTGTAGGCCGACTCCGCTTCGACCATCTCCTCCAGATGGCCGAGTTTCGCAGCGAGAAAGATCCCCGAGGAAGTTTCGGGTATCAACGTGCCGTCCACGTCGACGAACAGGATCGCGCGGGCGGCCGATACGGTTTCCTCAGCCAACTTCGACACCTACGTCACGCACCGGAGATGATGCTTTGCTCGTCGCGTCTCCTGCGAGGAAGCCCCGGTCGCGCAGATGTGACAGCACCGCGGCGGAGAGATCCTTCGGCGGCAGCTCGCCGTCGAGAATGTGCGGATCGAACTGCGGACTCTCGATCATCGTCCAATAGCACTCGTATGCCCGAGTCAGATAGTGCAGGCCTTCGCGCGGATCGCCGGTCCTGCCGCGATCGGTTATCCGCTTATCCGCCACCGCAGGACTGACCTCGATGAAGAAGGACAACACGGGCAGCTTCATCAGGCGCGCGATACCTCTGAGCAGGACTAGCTCGTGTTCGCCGCTGCCGAAGGCACGACCCACCGCAGCCCAATCGAGAAGGAACCGATCGATTACCAGGAAGTCGGTCTCCGCAGGCTGACTCGTGAGAAGATCGCGCAACCGAGAGAACCTTTCCAGGTTGAGCGCCAGGCTGATCCGGTCCGCGTCGAAGGCATACGGCGCGTAGGGCTCGTCGCCCCTACCCAACTCTTCGAGCAAGCTCCAGGTGTACAGATCGGGAACCTTGATCGCCGCTGCCGATTTCCCCACCGCCGAGAGATCATCGACCACCTTCCGCACCAGCGTCGATTTCCCCGACCCGTCCAGACCGGAGACGGCGAGCAGCACGGTTCCCACGTGTTCGCCTGCCGAGCCGCTCGCCGACTGGTGGAGCCGCGCCTTGGACATCGCGTTGTCTGCCATGTCAACTGGTGCGCAACGTATAGGAATCGAGGAACGCGGTGTAGGTCTCGTGCAACGCCGCATCGGTCGCCTTCGTCAGATATCGCGGCTTGCGAGCTCCCGGGCCTTCTCCGTTCACTTCAGCACGCACGGTTTCCAAATAGGCTGCCCGTACGGCTGTTTCTATGTTCACCTTTCTGATCCCGGCGTCGATGCCCTTCTGCAATGCTTCGGTACGCACGCCTGAAGAACCGTGCAGGACGATCGGCAATCCGGTCTGCTGCGATACCTGTTCGATAAGCTCGATATCGATGTCCTGCTCCCGGGATCGCATCCCGTGCAGGGAACCGCATTCGAAACCTAGGATGTCCGGTTGGCAAGCCGCGGCGAAGGCGGCGACGTCGGCCGCTGTCGCACCGGCGGGGGAGCCGTGACCGTGCTCGTGCTCGATGTGACCGAGTTGGCCGAGTACGAACTCCAACGATATGGATGCACCGAATTCGGCGCGCAGAGCCTGAGCGGTGGGCAGATAGCTGTTCGGGGCGATGGCCCCTTCGTCGAGGAAGTTTGCCGAGGTCCATCCGGCATCGACAGCCTGCCTGATCTCGTCTCCGGACTCGCAGTGATCGAGGTGCAACGCGTATTCGACACCGTAGTCTTCGGCCAGAGCGCCGACCAGACGAGCGGTCGACGCATAGCCGAGATATCGAGCGGCCGGAACGGTCCACGCGATGATCACAGGACATTTCTTCTCGCCGGCTGCGGTCATCGCCGGTTTCAGTGTGTCGAAGTTTTCGACATTGAATGCGCACAAGGCCTGGTCCGACCGTAGGCGCCCGAACAGTTCGGTCGTTGGCCTGGCATGTCCCGTCATCGTGATCCTCTCGATTCCGTGAATAAGTGAACGCCCAACTTGTTCGAGGTGGCGATCTGCATCCGACCGTCGTCCAGTCGACGCACCGCGATCTGCAGCCCGACGCCACTGGCCGTATCGATGCCTTCTATGCGAGGCTGCCGCAGCGGATCCCGATAGATGCCGACCCGGAAAAGCACAGGAGCCCCCGCCGGATCTATATCGTGATGCGGACCGTGCGCTTGCCACCGCTTCCCCGTCACAACCCATGCGTCCACGTCCTCGAAATCGGCGGCCGGCAGCACCGCGAGCGCGTGCAGCTGAGATGTCGCCGTTTCCAGGTCGTAGCGCTGATACGTTCGGGTCGATCCGTCGAGGCTCACGAGGTCCCAGCGCCACAGTCCCAGTCCATGCGGACTCGCAGCGAAAAGGCTGGGTTCGGCTCCTCCGACGCTGTGCGTGTGAATGATGTGCACGTCGCCGAGTCCGTCGTGCATTTGGCCGTCAGGATCGATCTGTCTGAGTGGCGCGGACTTCCACGGTCGGCGAATGTCGTCTTCGCTCTCGTAGACCACTGAAGGTGTGAGAACACACGGAGCCCCGCCACATTCCAACGCACCGACCCCGAGCCCGTGCCAATTGCCACCACGGGAACCGATCGGATGCGCGAGCCAAGGCGCGGTCGGATCGCGGCCGGGTTCGTACCAGGCAAGCCGCGGACGCTCCGGTACCGTGACCAAACCCGTAGTTCCGGAACGATCCAGCTCGGCGAATACCGCGGATTCGTAAATGCCACCTCTGGCGACTTCGTGTCGTTGCCAATGACGCGCGCCGGCTCGACGCATGTACCAATAGACTGGATCCAGATGCATGCCCACCGAGAGCACTGGAGTCGGCACTCCGGCGGGCCCGGCTAGCGGCCAGTCGTAGGTGGCAGCGCGATACTGTGGCGGACCACCGCCTTCACGGAGGTGCGCGTGCGGGTCGGTACGATTCCCGCCTCCCCATGGCGGCAGCCACGTCATAGGCGTCAGCCGGAAGTCGACGTTCGCGGAACCGTCCGTCTTCCACCACCGAGCGCCTGCCACCACTTCACACTCACCATCGCCGTCCATGTCCGCGAAGCAACACCCTTCGCCCTCGAACTCCCGGCTCAGAATTCGGTGCTCCCAGTCGCTACTGCCTGTCATCGTGCTGCTTCGCCCCCAACTCCGCGCTGCGACCGGTACTTCTGCTGGACGAGCGGAGACAGTGCCGGATTTCCCTCCACCGCAACGGACTTCCACTTTTTGGTGACCGTACGGCCTGCCACTACTAGAACCTCCATGTCCAAGCTGCCCCGTTCCGAGTTCCAAATCGGGTCGGGGACGACCTCGATAGAGCCTTCGAGCAGCGGATCAGCGGAAGAACTCAAGGCGGCGATCGCGACAACGGCGTCCCGGCCGATGCCGAAGCAGTCCGGCGTCAGCGGGGTCGTGACGTCACCGAGCGACCTGTTCTCGGCCCGGAACCGCGCCAGTTCCTGCTCGGTGAACAGTGCGGCGAGTTCTTCCATGTCACCTCGCGCACGTCCGCCGAGATACCGATCAACGTACCCACACAAGCCGTCGGCCGATTCGCGGATTCGATCGCGGGACACCACCAAACCGACCCAGCTCGGGTACAGCGCCGACTGGATCTGAGCCTCCACCGCACCGAGACGGCCGAATTCGAGGTCGCATTCGAACGGCAAGGTGATCGTCGCATCGCCCACGGCGATCCATCCGTCGCCCGCGAGATTCGGGCGATACCCGGAGGTACTGCCGACGACGAATGGTTCCGCACGGTCACCCGCGATCGCCCGGAGCATCGCAATGTTGTCGTCGCGGTGCAGAACAGCCGTGGTCACGCCGACGTCGTGCAGGTGCTGCGCGAGCAGATCGCGCCAGCGACGTGGGCGGTCGAACGCGTCCGCGACATCGAGCCGATGGCTGCCGATCGCGAAGATGGATTGGGCGTCAGGAACTGCGCGGCGTTCGGACGACGGTCGCGCCGAGGTGAATGCGACGACGCTGTGCGCGCGCGGACCACCGCACGCGGCATTCAATGTCCCATCGATCGGATCGCAATAGACATGGATGTCGGCGGAGTCGTCGCCGGCTACGCTGATGACTCGCGCTCCATCTCGAGGGCCTTCACACGCCCCCAGACCGATGTTGCCCAGCCCCCTCGCTGAGGCCAGGATTCGTTCTATGGCAGCGGTGGCCTCTT
>NZ_BAFS01000287.1 GCF_000308415.1 Nocardia asiatica NBRC 100129
TTGCGAAGAAGGGCGTAGGTGGAGATCGGCTTTCCGGCCTGCTCGCTGGCGGCGACGGCCTTGCGCCAGAGCTCCTGGGCGGTGTGCGAGAGGACGGCGTCGACACCGACCTCTTCACTCGCGTCGATGACGTGCTGCGCGCCCGCGTCCATCATCTTCAGGCTGGCCAGCGAAGCCCAGCCGCCGTTCTGGTTGGCGACCGAGAACTCCTCCATGAAATAGGGGAACGCGGCGGCGGAGCGGATCGCGAACGGGACGAACGCGGCGATGTCGTGGCCGGAGCGGTCGATCATCGCGGTGGCCTGGTCGAAGGCCAGCAACCAGGGGTGGAAGATGGTCAGCAGTCCCTGGTAGAAGACTTGCGCCAGACCGTCGTCCGCGCCGAGGTATTCCTGCGGGCTCAGCGGCCGCAGCAACTCGGCGTGCGCGTCGAAGACCGAACGCGGGCCGCTGTAGAAGATGTAGGACGCCGGATGGGCGATGTTGTCCCCCGCCGACATGACACCGCCGGAGAGGAATTGCGCGCCGTGCGAGCGCACCCACTCCGCGCCTTTGCGGGCCTTCTCCGGCGAATCGGAGGACAGGTTCGCGATCACCTTGCCCTTCAAGTGGCCGGTCGCCTGGCCGAGCACGTCGTACATGGCCGCGTAGTGGGTGAGGCTGAGCACGGTGACCTCGTTGGCGTCGAGCGCGTCGGCGACGGTCGCGGCGCGCTTGGCGCCGAGTTCGACCATGGCGTCGACTTTCTCGGGGCTGCGGTTCCACACCGTCACCTCGACGCCCGCTTCCAGGAAGGCCCGGACCATCGCCTGCCCCATCGGCCCGAGGCCGACGACGGAGACAGCACGGGCGGTGGTCTGCTCGGACATGTTGGATCCCTTCGGTAATCGTTCGATATTTGCGTCGGCGCCGGAATTCATCGTCGTTCCCGCAGGTAGAGTCGGGAAGACCGAACGTCGGGGTGCGGTTGCTTACCTCGAGGTTCGAAACGAGGTCAAAGGAGCGCGGTGGGCATGAACAGTGACGCGGATCACGATGTGTGTGGCATGACGGTCGCGATCGATGTCGTCGGCGGCAAGTGGAAGATGCACCTGATGTGGGTGCTCGGCACCGGCCCCCAGCGCTTCGGCCAGATCCGCAGGCTCCTCGACGGGGTCAGCGAGAAGGTGCTCGCCGAGAACCTGCGGCAGCTCGAGTCCAGTGGCGTGGTGCACCGCGAGGTCTATCCCGAGGTTCCGCCTCGGGTCGAGTACTCGCTCACGCCGCTCGGCGAGGAACTGGCCGTGGCGCTGCGGCCGCTCGAGGAGTGGGGCGAACGGCACCGGCACGAACTGGCCGCGAACCTGTTGGCTTCGGCCAGCTAAGCCAGCCGCTCGATCGCGATCCGCGCGCCGACCCGCTCGAGCAGCGCCGCCGCCTCGGCCATCGATCGTTCCGGGTCGGGTTCCAAGTCGGCGAGCGTATAGCAGTCCGCGAAGCCCGCAGCCCGGATCTCGTCGGGCGCGAGCAGCGTGCGGCCCGCCACGGCGACCACCGGGACGTCCGCCTCGCGAGCGGCCGCGCACACGCCGACCGGCGCCTTGCCGTGCAGACTCTGCCGATCGAGCGAGCCCTCGCCCGTGATCACGAGGGTGGCGTCGGTGAGCAGGGCGGAAAAATCGAGCAGTTCGAGCACGACCTCGATGCCGCTGCGCACCTGCGCGCCCAGCACGGCGAGCGCGCCGAAACCGGTGCCGCCGGCCGCGCCGGCGCCGGGATGTCGCGCGTATTCGGGGCCGACGAGTCGCGCCCAGTTCGCGAGCGCGGATTCGAGGACGTCGACTTCGGCGGGGCCTGCGCCCTTCTGCGGCGCGTACACCGCCGCCGCGCCGGTCGGCCCGAGCAGCGGATTGTCGACGTCACAGGCCAGCGTGAACCGGGTACCGGCGACGCCAGGGTGCAGCCCCGCCCGGTCCAGCCGCACCGCGCGGGCCAAGCTCGCGGCGTCGCTGGGCAATTCCCGTCCGTCGGCATCCAGGACGCGGATGCCGAGTGCCCGCAACATGCCCGCGCCGCCGTCGGTGGAGGCGCTGCCGCCCAGGCCGAGCACGATCTCGGTGACCCCGTGGTCCATGGCGTGCGCCAGGACGACCCCGAGCCCGAACGTGCTCGCGTGCAACGGATCGAGCTGCCGCTGCGGCAGGATCGCCAGGCCGACTACGGCGGCCAGTTCGACGACCGCGATGTCATCGTGGCGGGCATACGACGTCCGGTGCGGCATGCCGGTCGGTCCGGGAGCGGTCAGTTCCACGCGCGTCCACCCGGCCGCGACGAACGCCTCGACCGTGCCGTCACCGCCGTCGGCGACCGGCACCTGCCGGATCTCGGCGTCCGCGGCGCTTCGCCGCACTCCGGCGGCGAGCGCCGCCGCCACCTCCGACGCGGCGAGCGACCCCTTGAACTTGTCCGGAGCGAGGATCACTCGTGAACGCGTCATCCCCACATTCTGGAACGCGACCGGACCGACCGCACCACGACACTGTCTGCGTCGGTGCCGCGCGCGGAATGCTCAGCTCGCCGACAGCGGAGCTTGGCCGGCTTGGGTGATGTCGACTTTTCCGGTGCGCAGATAGGTGAGCACGGCCTCGTCCACCGCCGGGTTGCCGCGGCCGAACGTGCCGTGGTCGCCGCCGTCGACTACGACGAGCGCACCACCGAGTGCCGCGGCCATGGCGGGACCGCCCTCGTACTTGGTCAGCGCGTCATGGCGGCTCTGCAGCACCAACGGCGGCGTGCGCAGCCCCGCGCCGGTGATCGGCACCGGCTTCGTCACGGGCTTCCAGGAACCGCAGGCCATTCCGGAGCGCACCAGGTCGGCCCGCGCGTCCATGGCGTTGCCGCCGGAGGCGATGGTGCCGACCGCGGCGCCGAGCAGCTCCGGCTTGCCGGGCACGGCGTTCTCGTTGCAGGTGATGGCGCTGAACACCCATCGGCCGGTGGGATCGGTCGAGGTCGCGCCCTCGATAGCCCGCAGCCGCTGCACGTTCGGCGGATCGGCCGCGGCGTCGGCCATCGCGCGGGCGAAGGTCGGCCAGAAGGATCGGGTGTAGGTGGCCACGGTGGTGGCGCCGAGCAGCGGCACCTGCGCGGAGACGCCGCCGCTCACCAGGGTGCGCAACAGGTTCTGTAATTTGCCGAGTTGCTCGACGCTGCCGGTGTAACCGTCCCTGGCGATCTCGGCCAGTGGTTCGGGCAGCGCGCCGGGCAGGTCGCCGACGCTGGCGGGCGGTGGGGTCAGGTTGGCGTACCAGCCGCCGCCCTGGGCGGCCGCCAACCGGACCCAGTTGCGGTAGACCTGCAGTGCGGTGTCGCCGAGGTGGTATTCGTCGTCGTGTTCGGCGATCCAGGCGAACAAATCGTCCAAGCGCTGTTTGCCCGCGACCTGCTGCTGGGCGAATTCCTCGGTCCATACCCAGTCCGGGTTGACGTTGGAGTCCAGGATCATCCGGTCCACCCGGTCGCCGAACAGCGCCGCGTACACCGCGCCGAGATAGGTGCCGTAGGACGTGCCGAGGTACCCGATCCGCTCCAGGCCGAGCGCGGCGCGCACCGCGTCGAGATCGCGCGCGGTGTTCTCGGTGGTGATCGCGTCCAGATAACCGGGCTGCGCCGCGTCACAGGCCTTCTTGATCTCGTCGCGGTTGCCACCGCCGAGCGAGACCTGTTGCCTCTCTTCGTTCTTCGTGCCTGCGCAGGCCAGCGGCGTCGCCCAGCGCAACCCACGCGGCTGGACGGCCACCCGGTCGTAACGCTCGGCCAGCGCGGCGGGGAAGACCTCCACCCGGCGCGCCCAGAAGTCCAGAGCGTCCGCGCCGGGGCCGCCCGGGTTGGCGAACAGGACACCCTCCCGCTCGCCTGTCGCGGTGATCCGGCTGACGGTCAGCTCGATCTTCGGCCCGTCCGGTTCGGCGTAGTTCATGGGCACGCTGATCACGGCGCACCGCACGCCCCGGTCGGCCGGCACGGCCCCTTCGGGACACTGACCGAACGTGACTCGCGGCGCGGCGTCCGCGACGCCGGTGACGATCGAACCCCCGAGCAAACCCACGGCGACGACGGTGGCCGCGACCCGCGAAACCCGCGGTGTCCTCTTCATGTTCCGCACCTCCCCGAGCCTGCCCGCTCGCGCGCGACGACGGACCCGACCAAGAGCATTCTGCGCAGGCTCGCCGGGACAGACAAGTCGGTGGCGGGATTTCGCCCGCACCGGAGTGTGATTAACCCGGACACCGGCGCGCGGAGTAGCGTCGAGCCATGTCGACCGAGGTCAACAACAACACCGCACTGGAACGCTTCGAGATCTACGTCGACGGTGCGATCGCCGGCTACGCCGAATACCAGGACACCGCGTCCGAGCGCGCGTTCGTGCACACCGAGATCTACCCGCGGTACGAGGGCCAGGGCTACGCGCGGCTCCTGGTCGAGACCGCCCTGAACAGCACGCGCGACGACAAACTCGGCGCGCTGCCGATGTGCCGGACGGTCAACCACTTCATCGAGACCCGCCCCGAATACCTCGCGATGGTGCCGCACTGGGCGCGCGACCGGCTGAATCTGCCGCAGTAGAGCCTCAGTACGCCGCAACGGCGGCGTCGAGCGCCTTCTGCAGATCCGTGCGCACCAGCCGGGCGATGTCGCCGGGCCGGGGCGGCAGGTCGAGCACGGGGACACCGAAGTGGAAGCTGGCCCCCTTGGCCTCCTCCTTCGTCGGCTGCACCGCCGGGTCCGTGCGCGGTCCGTAGCTCAACGCCATGGAGACCAGCACGGGCTGCGCGCCGAGCTTCATCGCGCGGAACGCGATATGCCCGATGCCGGAGCCCACCGCCTGCACGCGGGCCGGGTCCACGTCGTTGCAGGTGCCCTCCGGGAAGACCGCGATGCCGTCGCCGCGGGCCATCCGCTCCGCGCAGATGTCCATCATGCGCTGGCCCGCGGCGTTCACCGCGCGGATGCCGTGGTCCTTGCCCCGGAACACCGGGATGCCGCCCATCATGTCGATCTTGCGCCGCTGGTCGGGATCGGCGAACAGCTCGTCCTTGGCCAGCACCCGCACCCGGCCGATCACCCGCCGTAGTCCGCTGCGCCACGCCGCGGCGGCCACGGTGTAGGGGTCGCTCTCGGAGAGGTGATTGATCGCCAGCAGCAGCGGCCTTCCCTGCTGGACCACCGCGCGCAGCGCTTCCCTGGCGCCTTGGGCGTAGGTGACGCGTGGGTGGTAGCGGCGGCCGAGAATGGCGTAGGCCCCCCATGCCTGCAAGCGGTTTTGGCGATGATCGCGATAGAAGTCGTACACGGTGTCGCTGTTCTCGAGGCGCACCTCGGGAGGTTCCATGTCCTGGACTCTACGATGTCGCGTCGGCAGGGCAACGGGGCCTCCGGCGTCCGCTCCGCGTCCAGCTCGGCAAATCCGGAACACGGAAGTGAGCCGCAGAGGGCGCAATGTGAGCGAACAGCTGCGATGATGTCGGAGTGGCACGCGCAGAAGACCCGGACGATCGGAAGACTCGCGGCGGGCACGGCGATCGCAGGCGACGCGATTACCGGCACGGCGAACAGGTGGTTCGTGCCGGGACACTGCTGGTGTCGTCCACCGAACTGGTCGAACCGACCTTCCGGCGCACCGTCGTCTACATCATCGAGCACAACGAGGCGGGCAGCCTCGGCGTCGTGCTCAACCGCCCGAGCGACACGGCGGTGCACGAGGTGCTGCCCCGCTGGACGGACGCCGTCGCGGCGCCGCGCACGCTGTTCATCGGCGGCCCGGTGAAACGCGATGCCGCGCTGTGCCTGGGCACCGTCCGGGTGGGCGCGCGGATCGAGGGCGTGCCAGGGTTGCGCCGCATCGACGGACGCGTCGTCCTGGTCGATCTGGACGCCGATCCCGAGCGGATCGCCCCGCTCGTGGAGGGCATCCGGATCTTCGCGGGTTACGCGGGCTGGACTTTCGGGCAGCTGGAGGGGGAGCTGGAGAACGACGACTGGATCGTGCTGTCGGCCCTGCCGTCCGACCCGATCAGCTCGGGCCGTCCCGACCTGTGGGCGCACGTGCTGCGCCGCCAGCCGCTCCCGCTGTCCCTGCTCGCTTCACACCCGATTGAACTCGAACGCAACTGAGACCGTGTACTCCTCGAAGGGACCGAAGGAGACACGACATGAGACACGACAACTGAACCGGCAAGAGCATGGGTGACTCATCGGGTGCGCCCACCGACCGGCCCCGCAACTCGAGCGGAGAGGTATCCAGTTGTGCGCAAGATACGCGGCGAGAAGGGCCGGTCCGACGACCAGTCCGACGAATTGATGCGGGCTCTCTATCGCGATCACGCCACCCCACTGTGGCGGTACACGCTCGGCCTGGTTCGGGACCGGGGCCGGGCAGAGGACATCGTGCAGGAAACATTGCTGCGTGCCTGGCAGCGCCCGAACGTCCTGGATCAGTCCACCACCTCGGCGCGGGCCTGGTTGTTCACCGTGGCGCGCAATCTCGCCGTGGATGAGCATCGCAGCGCCCGCAGCAGGCGCGAGTTCCGCACCGACAACCCGCCCGAACGGGCGACACCGGACCAGTCCGACCGCGCGCTGGACGGCTGGTTGGTCGCCGACGCCCTCGGCAGGCTCAGCGCCGACCACCGGGAGGTGATCGTGCGGGCCTACTACCGGGGACTGTCCACCCACCAGATCGCCGAGGAGCTCGACGTCCCGGCGGGCACGGTGAAGTCCCGGATGCACTACGGCATGCGCGCATTGCGCCTGGCACTACAGGAGATGGGGGTGACGAACCCATGACGGATATCACCGACGACTACACCACGTGGGACGCGGCGTACGTGCTCGGCTCCCTCACCCGCGACGAGCGCCTCCGGTACGAGAGCCACCTCGCCGGCTGCCCCGACTGCTGGGCGGCCGTGGCCGAGTTCGCGGGCTTGCCCGGCATGCTCGCCCTCGTGAAACCGCATCGCGATTGCGATGATCGAG
>NZ_BAFS01000286.1 GCF_000308415.1 Nocardia asiatica NBRC 100129
GGCAGCCCGTTTCACGCCGTACCTCACCGCTCGCGCGCTGGTCGTCGTGGCGGGCGTGGGAACCATGCTCTCCGCCGCCGCGCTGTCCACGGGCCCATGGCGCTCGGCCGAGGGTTATATGGGCGGGTCCGTGCTGGTGCAGCTGCCCGCGCTGCTCGCGATCATCGCGGTGGGCATCGCGGTGCTGCCGCAGCGCGCCGAACAGCCGCGCGGGAACCGGACCGACGACCCGGACACCACGGCAGTCGAACACTGACCGCACCCCGCACCGGCCGACGGCATCGGGCCGGCGGGCTCGGCGCGCGACAAGACCCCGATTCGTCGTGCGCCGCAATGGCACTCGTTGCTAACGTGACCACGCGTGAACACCTGTGCCGAATGCAGTTTCGTCTACGACTTGGCTTCGGCGGCCGACGTGCCGTCGCTGGCGCGGGAGCACGCAGTGGAATACGCCGACCTGCTCGGCGCCGACAGCGGCAAGTTACGACAGCGCGGCAAGCCCGACGTGTGGTCGCCGCTGGAATACGCCTGCCACGTGCGAGACGTACTGCTGGCCCAGCGCGAACGCGTCCTGGCGGCCCGCCGTTCGGACAACCCGCCCGCTACCGCGATGGGCCGGGACGAGCGAGTCGAGCACGACGGCTACGCCCAGCAGAACCCCGCGGACGTGGCCAGGCAGATCCGCGACGCCGCCCTGCTGTTCGCGAACGTGCTGGAACGCCTCGGCGACGACGATTGGGAGCGGACCCTCGGCTTCCCTTATCCCGAGCCGGCGGATCGCTCCCTGCGCTGGCTCGCGGTGCACACCCTGCACGAGCTGCGCCACCACTTGCTGGACATGCACCGGCAACTCGACGGCTGACCGCGCGATCAGGGCGCGGGCTCGGGTTCGGCGGTTCGCCGCACCCGGTCCCGGCCGCGGACCCAGCGCCGCACCGGCTCCTCCACCAAGGCGTAGCTGGCGGCGGCGACCGGGAGGGTGATGGCGGTCGTGAGAACCAGGACGTAACCGAAGTCCCCTTGGAAGGGCAGGATGCCGAACACCGGGAACACGATCGAGAGCACCGCGAGGTGCCAGATGAAAATGCCGTAGGACCAGCGGCCGAGCGTCGCGGCCACCGGGGACTCCAGCCAGCGGTGCCCGCGCGCCGCCGGATCACGCAGCACCAGCGGCGCGAGCAACGCGAACCCGATGACCGCGCCCAGGGCCATCTTCACCACGTACTGCCAGGGCTCGGCCCGGGTGAGCCCGGCGGGTCCGGCGAGATCGGTCGCCGCGAGCAGGAACGCGGTGGTGGCGACGGTCCACATCAGAGGCTGGTTCGCGCCGATCTTCCACCAGCGTGATAGCCGGACGCTATGTTCGGCGAGCTCCGCCAGGAGCATGCCCGCGGCGAACCAGGGCAGGTAGCCCGGCAGCCAGTTGTCCGCGTGGATCGCGTCGGGGGTCGGCACCGGAACGAGATTCCAGCCCAGACTGACGACGGCCACCGCGAGCAGCACCGGCACCCGCAGGCGCGCCGCCGGGCCGCGCAGGCGCACCAGCGCGAACGCCAGCAACGGCAGCACGAGATAGAAGGCCACCTCCACCGAGAGGCTCCACATCTGGGTGAGGCCGTCGGTGAGCGTCAGCGGCACGAACACCTGCAACAGCGCCAGGTTCGACACCCATACCCGCAGGCCCGCGGTCCCGGCGGCGCTGGGCAGCAGCACCAGGACCGCGCACACCACCACCCAGTAGGCGGGCAGGATCCGAGCCGCGCGATGCCGCAGGTAGTAGCCCACGGGCGGGGCGGAGTCGAGGCCGCGCGCGGCAGCGGCGTGCGGGCGCCAGAGCAAGAACCCGGACAGGGCGAAGAACACCGCCACCGCCATGTCGAACCGCCCCCAGATCCGGCCGATGACCGGCGTGCCCGAGGCGCCGGTCTGGAAGGCGACATGGGTGAGCAGCACGCCGAGCGCGGCCATCCCGCGCATGCCTTCCAGCGCGGGCACGAACGCGCGCGGGCGCACCCGTTCGGTCGCGGGCGCGGCGGCGGGCAGGGTGGCGGTCATCGGACTCCAGTCTGCCGTGCGAATCCACAGTTGATAACCCGACGTTTCAGATTTCGCGTTAGACTCGGGCGATTTCTCGGCCGTTTACGGCCTCGACGCCGCATGGTACGTGATCGGACTGTTAGTGTCGGGGCTCACGAGTGCCGCGGCCCGCCCGCAGTGCTCAGCGGAAGCGACCTGTGTTCTACGACGAGGAGAGTTTGCATGGCACTGAGTGCCGGTACCAGAAGGACGGTGGCCTGCCTGCTCGTGGGTCTCGGCGCGTTGCTGATCGTCGCCGCAATCATGATCCCGACCTACACCGTCGACAAGCTGGCGAAAACTCCCCTCGATCTGGAAATCACCACGATCGCGACGAACGTGCAGGGTGAGGACAGCCTCGTGCTCGACTCCAAGTCCCTGACCGCGCCGGAGGGCTCGGCCAAGGTCGACACCAATGTCCCCCTGGTCTCCCAGCGCTTCCTCACCGTCGAAGACCCGGCCGACGCCGAGCAGATGACGGTGCAGGCGGGCCAGACGCTGCGGCGCATCGACAAGCAGGGTGACACCGGCCTGCTCACCGCGAGCATCGACCGGGTGACCATCGACCGGGTGACCGGCGATCCCGTCTCGACCGAGCCCAACGGCTCCATCGCGGTGTCGGCGACCCTGGAGGGACAGAGCATCGCCGAACCGGTGCAGCACACCGGTCTGCAGTACCGGTTCCCGATCGGCACCGAGAAGAAGACCTACCCCTACTTCGATCTCAACGTCCGCAAGTCCTTCGACGCCAACTTCGTCGAGGAGACCGAGATCAACAACACGAAGGTCTACCACTTCCAGATGTCGGTCCCGGCCACCAGCCTGTGGGACGTCGTGCAGGCGCCGACCAACCGGCTGAGCCTGCCCGCCGCCAAGTGGGGCGTCGAAGGCGGCGAGGCCCCGGTGACCATGACCCGCTACTACACCAACACCCGTGACCTGTGGGTGGAGCCGGAGACCGGCACGGTGGTCAAGGGTGGCGAGGCGCTGCACCTCTACTACTCGCGCACGGCCGACAAGCCCGAGGTCACCGCGCTGAAATCGCACCTGGTGTTCGACGAGAACACGATCGAGTCGCAGCTCGCGGTCGCCAAGGAGAACATCGACAAGCTGTCGCTGTACGGCCGGGTCATGCCGATCATCCTCGGCGTCCTGGGCGTGATCGCGCTGATCGCCGGTGTGGTCCTCGGTATCCGGGGCGGCTCGGCTCCGACGCCCGCGCGTGCGGGCGGCACTCCGGGCCAGCGTCCGAGCGGCCCGGCTCCGTCCGGAGCGGCCCCGCGCGGCACCCGCGGCGCCGACGACGCTCCCACCGAACAGATTCGGATCAACAAGCAGCCCTGACCGGCTGAACGCCCTCGAATTCGGCTCCCCGCCCTCCGGCTGGGGAGCCGAATTCGTTGTGCGGTCCTTACTCGTCGGCACTCGCCGGATAGTCGGCTGCGTGGAGGTTCGGTCGGCGCGGAAGGACCCTCGGGCCGCGTCGAAATCGTCCGCGTTGACCAGGGTGCGCATCGGTGCCCATATGACGATTCCAGCCAATGCGGGTGAGCCGACCGGGCGCAACGGCTCGGGCCACGTCAAGTAGTCAGCCGACCGGAGGCAACGGCTCGGGCCAGCTCGAGTGGTCAGCCAACCCGGCGCGACAGCTCGAACCACGTCAAGAGGTCAGCCAACCGGGCGCAACGGCTCGGGCCAGCTCGAGTGTCAGCCGACCGGGCGCAACGGTTCGGGTCGCGTCGAGTGGTCGGCCGCCCGCAGGACGATGACGGCCACCAGGACGGTGGTGGTGGCCGCGACCGCCACGGCCGTGGTGATCAGCGCCGGGATCGAGCGGGCCAGCGACAGCATCAGCGTGACTTCGACGGCCAGCCCGAGCCAGGTGACCAGCGCCAGGGACGTGCGGTCGACGGCGATGGCCGAGAGCACCGCGCCCTGCAGCACCGCCAGCAGCGCGCCGTGCAGCGCGAAAACCCACAGCAGCCCCTGGATCGGCGCGTAGTCCTCGCCGGCCAGCAGCGGAGCGACCGGCGCGGCGAGCGCGGCCCCGAGCACCGCGATGAGGCCGATACCGCTGAGCACCGCCAGCGCCGCGCGGATCGCGCTCGCCGACTGCGTCGGCTGGGCCATCCGCGGGTAGAGCACCACACCGACCGCTTGGGGCAGCCAGAAGGCGATCTTGGCGGCGATGGTGCCGAGGGCGTAGCGGCTGGCGTCCACGTCGTCCAGCACGATCCGGACCACGATCAGATCCGCCGACGACAGGGCCATCAGCGCCGCTTGCACCTGCGCGGCCCGCAGCACCGGCAGCACGCCCGGGGCGGCGATCTCGCCCGGTTCGGTATCGGCGCGGGCGGGCGCGGACGGCGCACCGGCGACGATCCTGGCCAGCAGCGCCGCCGCCGCGATTCCGGCGGCCGCCGCCCACAGCGCGAGCGTCGCTCCGCCGCCCAGCGCGAGAACCACCAGCGCGGGCGTGACCCGTGCGATTCCCGCCGCGCCGAGCACCACCCCTAACGCGCGGAACCGCTTGCTGCCCTGCAACACGCCTTGCTCGCCGGACAACAGCACCAGCGCGGGCGCCGCGCCCAGCGCCGCCGCCGTGGCGGCCACCCCGACGTGCAGAGCGACCGCGACCAGCGGCACCAGCACCGCCGCCACCGCGGCCACGATCACCGCGCACCGCCACTGCAACCCGCGCAGCGCCGCCGCCCCCGCGCCGCGCACCAGTTCCCGCGCGACCACGTTCTGCAGCGCCAGGGCGGGCACCGCGCACAGCAGTTGCACCGCGAGCAGACTCGCGAATTCGCTGTATCCGGTGACGCCCAGCCAGCGCCCGGCCAGCAGTTGCAGCAGGTACCCGGCGACGTTGGCGGTCATCGCGCCCGCCGTCACCCACGACAGATCCGCCACCACAGGTAACCGACGGACAGCAGACACGCTCCCCCGCCTCTCCGGGTCTTCAGGCCGTACCAGCCGGGCGACACAAGGTCCTGCGTCGGGGTTCGCTCATGTTCCGCACGTACCGGGTGGGTCACCCATGTGCTCACGAAAGCAGTTGCCGTGTTCTCGCAAGCCGCTCCCGGCGCGAGGGCGGCCGGCTGCATTGTCGTCGAACCATCCACCGATGACGCCCGGCACACGATACCGCCTGACGTCGGCGTCCTGGTAGACCGGCTCGAGCTGGGCGTGGGTCGTCGTCCCTGACCACCCGAACCGGAATCCCCGGTCGCGCTCGGCTCCACGGTGACGGAGATCGGGACGTACAGTGCTCAGGCGTGAGTGGGAGCGGTCGGGACCGAGCGGTGGCTGCGGGATACAGCGCGGCCGGGGCACTGCTGGTGACCGCTCCCTTGCTGGCGCCGGGGTACCTGCTCTTGCGGGACGCGGTGAGCACGCCGCGCAGTTATCCGACCGACTCCGCGCTCGGTCTGGGGGACGCGGCGCCGCGGGCGGTGCCGCAGGATGCGCTGCTGGCCGTGCTGTCGGCGTTCGTCGACGGCGGGCTGCTGGTCAAGGCGATTCTGGTCGTCGCGCTGTGGGCCGCGGGGTACGGGGCGGCGCTGCTGGCGCGCGATCTGCTGCGTGCGTCGCTCGGGCCGCAGTTGGTCGCCGCGACGGTCGCGCTGTGGAATCCGTACGTCGCCGAACGGCTGTTGCAGGGGCACTGGAGCCTGCTGGCGGGATACGCCGCGCTGCCATGGACAGCGCTCGCCGCCTACCGTCTCAGAACCTCCGCGACTGCGAAACAGCGTCGGCGGATTCTGTCGAACACGTCCGACCAGCCCGGAAACGGCCTGCTCGGGCCATCCGCACCGCCGGCCTCCGCACCCGGCGAGACCAGCCCACCGACAGACGCCACCGAAGCTCGGCAGCGAACCACACCAATGCGGACGGCAGCCGCCTGGGCGGCCCTGGCCGGGTCGCTCGCCGCCGCGGGACTCACACCGACCGGAGCGCTGCTGGCGGGCGTGACCGCGTTCGCTTCGGTGCCGCGCCGCCACCTGCTTCCGACGCTCCTCGTCTGGATCGCCGCCTCCGCGCCGTGGCTCGCCGCGACCGCGCTGTCGGGTGCGGGCGCCGAGCCGTCCGACCCCGCGGGCATCGCGGCCTTCGCCGCACGTGCCGAGCCCGGCCTCGGCACCCTCGGCAGCGTCGCCGGGCTCGGCGGCATCTGGAACGCGGAGGCGGTTCCGCTTTCCCGGACCACGCCGCTGGCCGTGATCGCGACCTCGGCCCTGCTGGCGATCGTGGCACTGGGTGTGCGTGCCGTCGCCACCGGCGGCGCCGATCCGGACAACCGCCATGTCCGCCGCGCACTGCTGCTGCTCGCGGCGGTCGCGCTGCTGTTTCCCGCGCTCGGCGCGACGGCATGGGGCATGCAGGCACTGGAGTGGCTGGTAGCGCACGTGCCCGGTGCGGGCTTGCTGCGGGACACGCAGAAGTACGCGGCCTTGGCCGTGCCCGCCTACGCGCTGTGCGCGGCGGCGGGCTGCGCGGCGACCGCCCGGCGTCTCTCGTCCCCGCCGTCGGACCGGCCCGCCACGGCGCACCCGGCGGTGACGTCCACGATCGCGGCGGTATTCGTGGCGCTTCTCGTGCTGCCGCTCTACGACCTCGCCTGGGGCGCCGGTGGAGCCGTCCGTGCGGTGCGCTACCCCGCCGGCTGGCAGCAGGTCGCCGCACGGATCGACGGTCCCGGCGACGTCGCCGTGCTGCCGGGCGGCATGTTCCGCAAATTCCGCTACAGCGGCCCTGCGCCGGTGCTCGACCCCGCGCCGCGCATGCTGCCCAACGACGTCCTACAGACCGGCGAGCTCCCGGTGCGCGGGCGCACGGTGTCCGGCGAGGGCGCACGCGCCCGAGAAGTGGAAGCCCTCCTCCTGCAAGGTGGTTCGGCTCCCGAACTGGCGCGCCGCGGCGTCGGCTGGGTGCTCGTGGAGCGAACCACACCTGGCCCGCTCGGCGCGGCGGCGACGACGCTGGCCCAGCTCGAGCGCAGCTACGAGGACGCCGACCTCGCGCTTTATCGGGTGCCGGGTGTGGACGAGCGCCCCGGACCGACGACGGCGCAGCGCTCCGTGATCGCCGCAGCCCACGGAGTCTGGGGCGCGTTGCTCATCGTGAGTCCGCTGGTCGTCCTCTGTATCCGGGCACGATCCCGTACGAGAACCCGGCGCTGATACCCGGCGACGCGATGATTCAGTCGACTGTCCGGGGCGCGATCAAGCCGGTGACCTGCTCGCCACGGGCGGCTGCGGCCAGCACCTCGTAGACGCCGATACCGGTTTGCTCCCAAGAGAATTCGCGCGCTCGGGCGCGCGCCTTCTCGCCCATGACGGTGCGCGCGCCCGGATCGTCCAGCAGATCGCCGACGGCATCGGCCAACTGGGCGACGTCGTCGACCAGGATGCCGGTCGCGCCGTCGACGATGGAATCGGTGAGCCCGCGCGAACTGCGGTAGCCGACCGTCGGCACGCCGTGCTGGGCGGCCTCGATCACCGCCAGCCCCCATCCCTCTTTGCGGGACGGCAGTACGTGCACCCACGCGCGGGCGAGCAGTTCGTGCTTGCGGCGCTCGTCCACGTGCCCGTGGAAGGTGACGGCGTCGGCGATGCCGAGTTCGCGGGCGTTGTCGCGCAGGTTGTCGGCCCACCAGCCGCCGCCGACCACGTCCAGGCGCAGTTCGGGGATGCGGTCGCGCAACCGGGCCACCGCCGCGAGCGCGTCCTCGATCTGCTTGTGCGGCACCAGGCGGGACAGGACCACGACGGTGGGCGCGGAAGTACGGGTCTCCGCGGCGCCGGTGGGCGCGTCGACTGGAACCGGTTCGGCTCCGTTGCGCACCACCGCGATTCGCGAGCGGTCCACACCGAGCGCGGCCAATTCCTCCGCCGACGGCAGCGAGACGGTCAGATATTGGTTACGCCGGTGCACACGGGGCGACACCCGCGACTCGATCCACCAGCCGACGCGACCGATCAACCGGCCCGCCACCGGCCACTGCTCACGATGCCCGTGGTGCACCAGCACCACCGACGGCGCCTTGGTGACGGCGGTGGCGAAGAACGGGATGCCGTTCTGGGTGTCGATCACCGCGTCCGGGCGCACCCCGCGCAACGGGCCGAGGCCGATCTTCCCGAGCAGGATCGCGGCGAGCGCCCGCGGATACACGGTGTAGCGGCCGCCCGCCCTGCTGATATCGATGCCGTCGATGCGCTCCCGCCGCGGCGACCCGGGATAGCGGGCGGTGCGCAGGGTGACCTTGACCCCGCGGGCCGCAAGGTGCGCGCCGACCTGCTCGAGGTACCGCTCGCTGCCGCCGCCCTGCGGGTGCCCGGTGTCACGCCAGCAGAGCAGGAGGACTTCGCGCACGGTGGAGCTTCTCTCGGTCGGTAGGTCCCGGTGGGGAACGTCGGATGTCGCGGTACACCCTAACCCGAGCACCCGCCCGCGATGCCCAGCATCGGGGTTGTGCGAGACTCGGCGCCGTGCTCAAAGCCGAAACGACGCCTGCCCGCGGCGGCTCGCCCCGGTTCGCCCGCCGGGCGACCCTGCGCCGGTCGCTGCGACTGCTCGGTAGTTTCCGGTTCGAGCAGACCGATCCGGCGCGGTTCTACGGCGGTCTGGCCGCCGACAGCGCGGCGATGATCGCGGATTTCTACGCCGACCTCACCGGCCGGTCGCTGGACGGTGCGACGGTTCTCGACGTCGGCGGCGGACCGGGGTATTTCGCCGACGAGTTCGCCCGCTCCGGCGCGCGCTACATCCCGGTGGAGCCCGACCCTTCGGAGATGCACGCCGCCGGTCTCTCGGTGGCCGGAGCGGTCCGCGGGTCCGGGATGGCGCTGCCGTTCCGCGACGACGCGCTCGACATCTGTTTCTCGTCGAACGTCGCCGAACACGTCTCGAAGCCGTGGGCGATGGCCGACGAGATGGTGCGGGTGACCAGGCCGGGCGGGTTGATCGTGCTCTCCTACACGGTCTGGCACGGTCCGTTCGGCGGCCACGAGACCGGGCCGTGGCATTACCTCGGCGGCGAGTACGCCGCGCGCCGGTATCGGCGCAAGCACGGACGCGAACCCAAGAACAGGTTCGGCACCTCGCTGTTCGCGGTGCGGGCAGCGGATGGGTTGCGGTGGGCGGCAGGCACTCCGGCCGAGGTGCACACCGTCTTCCCGCGCTATCACCCGCGCTGGGCGTGGTGGTTGACCCGGGTACCCGTGGTACGTGAGTTACTGGTGAGCAATCTGGTCGTCGTGGCTACTAAAAGTTAGCCGAGCTAAGGCTCGAGCCATCCGCGACGCCAGTGCCGCTTCCCGCACGGCGCGTGCACCGGCTCGCTCCACGGCGATTCCCGCATAGCCAACCCGACGGTCTCGAGCGTGGTCAGGCCGACCAGGTCGGCCCACATCCCGACGGCAGCGACCGCCTCCGCGGCCTGCATAGCCGCGGTCGCCTGCTCGAGCGTCAAGGTACGGCCGGGTAGGAACGAGACCACCCACCCGCCGCTGCCGACACACTTCGCCTGATGCTGAGTTTGATCACTGGTCATCAGCGACCGGCCGATCACTTGCACCGCCATGACTCGGACTCCCCAGTTTGCGGTAACGGTTCGGGAATGGAGCGAGCTGATATGTCGCTACAGCATCCCCTTTCCAGCAACAGAACGCAATAGTGCGTTCTGCGAAAAGCGAACCGAGAGGTCGGGATTCACACCGGCCAGAGCCTCGCCGGGGCGCAAAACTGAAACGGGTTACAGACAGGCGGCGGGCAAAACTGTAACGTGTTCTCATGCATTACGACAGCTTGTTCATCGGCGGCCGCTGGACCGCGCCAGCCACCGCCGAGCGCATCCAGGTCATCTCGCCGGCCACGGTCGAGCCGGTGGGCAGCGTCCCCGCGGTGAGCCGGGCCGACGTGGACGCCGCGGTCACCGCGGCCAGGCACGCCTTCGACCACGGTCCGTGGCCTGCCACCCCGCCGAAGGAGCGCGCCGCGGTGCTCAGCCGCGCGGCCCGACTGATCGAACAGCGCTCCGCGGACCTGCTCGCCGCGCTGACCGCCGAGGTCGGCGTACCGCAGATGATGGCGATGACGCTCAACCAGATTCCCGCGGTCGCCGCGCTCGACGCGTACGCGACCCTGGCCGAGACCTTCCCGTGGCGGGAGACCCGGGTGGGCGCGTTCGGCACCACGCGGGTCACCCGCGA
Organism: Nocardia asiatica NBRC 100129; assembly: GCF_000308415.1. GTDB lineage: Bacteria > Actinomycetota > Actinomycetes > Mycobacteriales > Mycobacteriaceae > Nocardia > Nocardia asiatica. The sequence goes on from NZ_BAFS01000286.1 coordinate 10,290, forward strand.
GCCGCGCGGCGTCGTCGCGGCGGTCACCGCCTGGAACGTCCCGCTGTTCCTCGCGGTCAACAAGCTCGCCCCCGCGCTGCTGGCCGGTTGCACCGTGGTGCTCAAGCCCGCGCCGCTGACGCCGATCACGGCCAACATGGTCGCCGACATCTTCACCGAGGCCGGATTGCCCGAAGGGGTGCTCTCGGTACTGCCCGCCGAGCCCGACGCGGCCGAGTACCTCGTCTCGCATCCCGGCGTGGACAAGGTGACCTTCACCGGAAGCACCGCGGTCGGCCGCAAGATCGGCGCCATCGCCACCGGTCTGCTCAAGAGCGTCTCGCTCGAACTCGGCGGCAAGTCCGCGGCGATCCTGCTGCCCGACATGGACGTCGCGGCAGGTATCCCGGTGCTCGCGTTCTCCGGCCTGATGAACAGCGGTCAGGGCTGTGTCGCGCAGACCCGCGTCCTCGCCCCGCGCAGCCGGTACGACGAGATCCTCGACGCGCTGGTCGAACACGTCAAGACGATGAAGGTGGGCGACCCGACCGACCCGAGCGTGCAGCTGGGTCCGCTGATCTCCGAGCGCCAGCGCGAGCGGGTCGAGGGCTACATCGCCAAGGGCAAGGCCGAGGGGGCGCGACTCGTGCTCGGCGGCGGCCGTCCGGCGGGCCTGGACCGTGGCTGGTTCGTCGAGCCGACGATCTTCGCCGACGTGGACAACAAGTCGACCATCGCCCAGGAGGAGATCTTCGGGCCGGTGCTGTCGGTCATCCCGTACGAGACCGAGGACGAGGCCGTGGCCATCGCCAACGACTCGGTCTACGGCCTCGCCGGCTCGGTGTGGACGGCCGACGTCGAACACGGCGCCGAGATCGCGGCGCGGGTGCGTACCGGCACCTACGCGATCAATTGGTATGCGTTCGACCCGAGTTCGCCGTTCGGCGGCTACAAGTCCTCCGGGCTCGGACGCGAGAACGGCCCGGAGGGTCTCGACGCGTTCTGCGAGCAGAAGTCGCTGCTCATGCCGCTCGGCTGGACCGGGTGATCAGTCGGGCGGCATGACCACCCGCAGCATCGGCGCACGGTTGCCGTAGCGCCGGGGCGGCGCGTCGACGATCTCGACGCGCCATCCGGGCGGCAGTACCGCGAGCAGCCGCCCCGCGGCCCGGCGCAGCGGCGTGCTCGCCTGCGCCGACTCGAATTCGGCAACCATGGGGGCAAGGGACGTCGCCGTCTCCAGATCGGCCATGCTCCAACCACCTCTCGCGCGTCGATCTCGCCGTACGCCGCGGGCATCGCGGGTCCGCTGTCGGTAGGAAGTCGTTCAGTCGATCAGTTAACCGTTGGTAATCCGACTGTGTGATGGGGAAGGTAGAACACGCCAAGCATAGATCACGAGTACACGAAATCTCTCAACAAGATCATTACCCCGTTCCGTACGCGGTTAAACCCGTCGAGCCGTACGAATTTCGCGGACCGACGGCCTTCGTCGGCACTTTCCCGTGCAGCCTTCTGCGAGCACCATTCGCAGGGCAATCGAATCTCCTGCCGCACAATGTCATTTCGCCGACGAACACTGCCCAGCGGTGCTCATCCGCCCAGCGCTCGGCGATACGCCGCAGGTGTGACGCCGGTCGCCGCGCGCAGGTGCACTCGCAGCGCGGTGACGCTGCCGAATCCCGCTCTGGCCGCGACGACTTCCACTGGCAAACGCGTAGTTTCCAGCAGTTCGCGGGCACGCGCGGTGCGCTGGGCATCCAGCCACCGCCGCGGCGTGGTGCCCACCTCCGCCTTGAAGCGGCGGATGAAGGTACGCTTGCTCATCAGCGCGTGCGCGGCCAGCGCCGAGACATCCACCGCCGCAGTCGGTTCGGCGACCGCCCAAGCCAGGGTGGCGGCGAGACCGCCGTCGGCGGCCGAGACGCCCGGCCGGTACGGAACGTACTGCGCCTGACCGCCCTCCCGATGCGGCGCGGTGACGTTCCATCTCGCCAGCTCCGCGGCCGCGTGCGCACCCAGTTCCGCGCGCACGATGTGCAGGCACAGATCGAGGCCCGCCGACAGCCCGGCCGAGGTCAGTACATCGCCGTCGTCCACGTACAACGCGGTCGGGTCCAGTCGCACCGCCGGATACAGCTCGGCGAACTCGCCGCAGTAGGCCCAGTGCGTGGTCGCCGGACGTCCGTCCAGTAGCCCGGCCTCGGCCAGGATGAACGCGCCGACGCAGATACTCACCATGGTCGCGCCCCGTGCCGCCGCGCTGCGCAGGGCGATCAACGCCTCCCGCGGCGTGGGCAGCGTCGGAATGCCGATTCCCGGCACGACGACGACATCCGCCTCCCGCAGCGCCTCCAGCCCGTGCTCCACCCGCAACTCGAAGCCATTGGGCGTCCACACCGGCCCCGGACGCAAGCCACAAGTCCGCATCTCGAAGCCCGAAGGCTCCCCGGTCTTACCCGGCCCGTGCCGGAACGCCTGAACAGCACAGGCCAGGTCGAACGCCATAACGCCGTCCAACGCCAGCGCCACCACTCGCTTCATCACCCTCAGCTTGGCACGAACCCGAGCACCACTGCCATCCCTGCCACTCGTCACGCGCCCGTCGGCCGCCCTTCGACTACCGCCGTCACCTGCACTTTGACACGAATCCGAGCATTGGTGGCGCTTGCGCCACTCGTGGTCCGGCGCCGCGCACACTTGACTTCAACTGCACGCCGAGTTGCGACGAGAAGGAGGGCACAGTGGCCGTAGCGACGGGCCTCGATTGGGCATGGGCCACCCGTACCGGGGGCGCGTTGACGAAGGGGCAACAGATCCGATTGGCCGTCGCGACCGCTCGGACGCTGCCCGCCATGGCGCCCAACCGGGTCCGGCTCGCGCTGGGGCGGCGGGGGCGCGGGAAGCTGGAGTTGGCGGGTTTGCGGCTGCCCGATTCCGAGCTCGCCGTCGCGGCGGAGACCGAGGCACGTGAGGCGCTTTCACCGCCGGTGCTCAACCACTCGCTGCGTACCTACTACTTCGGTCGGGTCTTGGCCGATTCCGACGGCGTCGCTTATGACGACGAGCTCGTCTACGTCTCCTGCCTGCTGCACGATCTACAGCTCGAACACCCCACGCCCGGAAGGTGTTTCGCGGTGGCAGGCGGGGAGCGGGCCGCTGCCGTCGCACTCGGCGCGGGCGCGCCACCGGAGCGGGCAGAGGCGATCGGCGCGGCCATCGCCGCCCACATCACCCCGGGGGTCGCCGACGACCTCGGCGACCCGGGCGGCTTCGTCTCGGCGGGAGCTTCGGTGGACGTGCTCGGCACACGGCTGGCGCAGTTGGACCCCGCATGGGTCGATGAACTGCTGCGACGTCACCCTCGGCTGGATTTCAAGCGGCACGTGATCGCGGCCTTCCGAGCGGAAGCGAAGTCGATGCCCAGGGGCCGGATCCATTTCCTCAACCGCTCGGGGTTCCTGGCCATGATCCGCTTGTCACCGTTCGGCGAATAGCGCCGCGATCACCGCGCGAGCACGCAAAACTTTTGTCGCGCAGAACAAATCGCCCGCACCATCCGTCGGATGGTGCGGGCGAGTGCTACTTTGGGTGGAGTGTCAGCCCAGACGCTGCTTGAGCGCCTCGAACTCGTCGCGCACGCCGGAAGGCAGCTTGTCACCGACGAACTCGAACCACTCTTCGATCAGCGGGATCTCCTTGCGCCACTCCTCGGCGTTCACGGCGAGCGCCTCGTCGACATCCTTGGGGTCGACGTCCAGCCCGTCCAGGTCGAGCTGCGTGGCAGTCGGCACGTTGCCGATAGCGGTGGCCTCGGCCTCGGCGGAACCTTCGATGCGGCCGACGATCCACTCCAGCACGCGGGAGTTCTCGCCGAAGCCGGGCCACAGGAAGCGGCCGTCGTCACCGCGGCGGAACCAGTTGACGTAGAAGATCTTGGGCAGCTTGCCGGCGTCGGCGTTCTTGCCCAGGTTGATCCAGTGCCCCAGGTAGTCACCGACGTGGTAGCCCAGGAACGGCAGCATGGCCATCGGGTCGCGGCGCACGGTGCCCACCTTGCCCTCGGCGGCCGCGGTCTGCTCGGAGGACAGCGTCGCGCCCATGAACACGCCGTGCTGCCAGTCGAAGGACTCGGTGACCAGCGGGACCGTGGTCTTGCGGCGGCCGCCGAACAGGATCGCCGAGATCGGCACACCCTGCGGGTCGTCCCACTCCGGCGCCAGGATCGGGCACTGCGCCATCGGCGTGCAGTAGCGCGAGTTCGGGTGGGCGGCCAGCGTCTCGGTCTCCCGCAGGTACCAGTCGTTGCCCTTCCAGTCGATCAGGTGGTCGGGCTCGCCCTCCAGGCCCTCCCACCACACGTCGCCGTTGTCGGTCAGCGCGACGTTGGTGTAGACCGTGTTGCCCGCTTCCATGGTGGCCATGGCGTTCGGGTTGGAGCTGCGGTTGGTGCCCGGCGCGACGCCGAAGAAGCCGTACTCCGGGTTCACCGCGTAGAGGCGGCCGTCCTTGCCGAAGCGCATCCAGGCGATGTCGTCGCCCAGGGTCTCGGCGCGCCAGCCCGGCACGGTCGGCTGGATCATCGCGAGGTTGGTCTTGCCGCAGGCGCTCGGGAACGCGGCGGCGATGTAGTACGCCTTGTTCTCCGGGGAGATCAGCTTGAGGATCAGCATGTGCTCGGCCAGCCAGCCCTCGTCGTGGGCCATCGCCGAGGCGATCCGCAGCGAGTAACACTTCTTGCCGAGCAGCGCGTTGCCGCCGTATCCGGAGCCGTAGCTCCAGATCTCCCGGTCCTCGGGGAAGTGGGTGATGTACTTGGTGTCGTTGCACGGCCACGGCACGTCGGCCTGGCCATCGGCCAGCGGCGCGCCCACGGAGTGCAGCGCCTTCACGAACGGGCGGTCGGCGCCCAGCTTCTCCAGGGCGGCTGCGCCCATGCGGGTCATCACGCGCATCGACACCACGACGTACTCGGAGTCGGTGATCTCGACGCCCAGCTTGGGGTCCTCGGCGCCGAGCGGACCCATGCAGAACGGCACCACGTACATGGTGCGGCCCTTCATCGAGCCGCGGTACAGCTCGGTCATCGTGGCGCGCATCTCGGCCGGGTCGACCCAGTTGTTGGTCGGACCGGCGTCGGCCTCGGACTTCGAGCAGATGAACGTGCGGGATTCCACCCGCGCCACGTCGGAGGGATCGGACAGGGCGAGGAAGGAGTTCGGCTTCTTCTTCTCGTCCAGGCGCTGGAACGTCCCCGCCGCCACGAGCTGCTCGGTGAGCCGCTCCCATTCCTCGTCGGAGCCGTCCGCCCACACCACTCGATCCGGCTGGGTGAGTTCGGCGACTTCTTGTACCCAGGCGAGTAGTTCGCTGTGCTCGGTCGGCGCCTTGCCGTCGGATCCACGAAGACCAGGAATGGTCGCTGACGTCATGAAAACTCTCCTGAGATGGGCGACTACTCGCTGCCTCGCCGCCTGGCCCTAGGCCCATGACCAGCGCGAATGCACCGAGCGCCACCGTTGGCGGGAAGGCGCCCGCTCCGACCGGTCGAACGCGCACCCAGGAGGGCGGCAGATCAGGACTTAGCGGACGCCCAAGTTCCTGAATAGAGGTTAACGCGATGTGACGGCCGGTACGGTATCGGGTTCCTCACTGTGTACCCAATCGGTCGTTCGTTTCAACAGGTGGAAGCCAGCGATCGATTACCCGGATATCGCGCTCGCATGCGGCGAGCTGACCGGGCTGCGCGGCCGCGATCCGGCGCAATTCGGCCTCCATCCGGGCCACCCGGCGATCGGTCTCGACCATTCGCGCGGTGCTTGCCTGGACCACATGGTCGGCCAAAACGGTCTCAGCTTCCACGAGCGCGGTCGCCACCCGCTGCTCGAGCTGGGCTTTTACGTTGACCAGCGCGTCGGCCACCCATTGCCGGATGTGCGCTCGCTCCGCCAACTGACCGCGGGCGCGGACCACCCACGCTGCCGCACCGCCGCCGAGCAGCAAGGTGACCGGCACGCTCGCGACGTCGAGGGCGGGAACGAGCGAGAACGGAGCAACCAGCAGGCGACCGAGGCCGACACCCGCCGACGCGCCGAGCGCGATCATAAGGTGATCTTCGACACCCCGGTGCCGGGGCTCGGGATCCGGTCCCACTCGCGGCGCCGGGTCGCGCCGTCGCGGCGGTATATCCCGATCGGTGCCCGCGATCCGGGCGCTGAGTTCGGCGAGGCGCTGGTCGATGAGGTGATCGACACCGCCGGTCAGTTCGGTGACGGCTCGCTGTAGCCGGGCGGGATAGCCGCCGATATCGGCGACGCGCAGCCGATCCAGCTCGGCGCGGGAGGCGGCGTGCAGCGCCCGGACTCGCGCGCCGATGTCGGTCATCAAGTCCACCCTGGCCAGGTGCAACTGCCCCCTGAGCGCGGACATCGCGGTGGCTCGTCCGCCGTCGCGGCCGGCCAGCAGCACCGCGCGCTCCTCACGCAGGCGCGCCGAATCGGCGCCGGAGCGCAGCGCGGCCACCTGTTCGACCACCCGCTGGCGCGTGTCGGCCAAGACCCGCGCGGTGACCGCGCCCGGCCGGTCGCCCCCTGCGGCGGCCGCCGCGGTGAGCCGGGCGTGCAGGGCGCCCAGACCCGAGCGATCGAGCAGTCCGGCGTCGCCCGCGGTGCGCGCGGCGGCCGCCAGCCGCGCCGAGACCGGCACGATCTCCAGGTCGGCGACGCCCTGCTCGGCGAGCAGTTCCAGGTTGCGCGCCTGCACTGTGCGCCAGTCCTGGTAGGCGTGGATGCCGTTCATAGCGAGCAGCAGGTGGGTGCCCTCCGCGCGTAACCGGTGGATCACGCCCAGCAGCTCCGCGCCGATGGTGGTGCCCGCGTCGAGCAGGATCAGCGTTACCGCGGACGCAGTCGCCCCAGCGGTCTCCGCCGCGTTCGCGTCGGCGACCGGTTCGGACAGGGTGACGCGCGGTTCGAACCGGGCCAGTTCGGTGCGCAGCAGGGTCGTGTTGACGTCGGCGGGGCCGATCACCGTGACCGCGCCCGTCGCGCCCGATCCGCGCACCGCGCGCAACAGCGCCATACCCTGCGGATTCCAGCGCTCCACCACGGCCGCGAGTTCGGGCGAGCCGGCGACCGCCGTCGCCAGGGCCGGGCGATCGGATTCGCCCTCGACAGCTCGGAGCGGCGCCTCGGGCCCGCCGGGCGAGACCGGCTCCGCCCCGGCAGACGTGACCGCCGTCCGCGCTTCCGGGGGTTCAGAGACCGGCACTGCTCATCCGTTCCCATAGTCGGACGTACCCGTTGTGCACACGCAAGGCCGCACGGCGGGCGGCCGGGGGCATATCGCTGGTGACGACGGCGCGCCAGCGGGCGGCTCGGGTCAGCGCGTCGTCGGCGTCGGCCGGCGCAGGCGCGGCATATCCAGCCGCGAGATGGGCCACTTCCGGCCCCGCGAGCCCCGCGCAGAGCCCCAGCCAGAGAGCGTCGTCGCTGCACAGATAGGACTCCAGGAGGTCGCGTGCCCGGCCGCCCTCCTCCGGGACCGCGCGGGCCGCCAGCCGGGCCAACTCGTCGAGCAATTCGCCGCCGCGCAGCGCGGACACCTGCTCGTAGCGGCGCTGCAGCAGCCGGTGCAGCGCGTCGATGCCGCTGGCCGCGTGCAGGACCTGCAACAGCGACTGCGGGCTGAGGTGCGGGTCGTGGCGCAGGGCCACGCACGCGCAGGCCACGCCGTACAGGTCCCAGCGGCGCAGCAGTTGCTCGCGCTCGGCGGCGTCCGGACCGGGCGCGACGAACAGATCCGGGGACAGCGTCAGCGCCGGGTCGGCTTCGCCGGCCAGCTTGCGCAGCAAGTCCAGGTCGGCCTCGGTCAGCGCGCCCGCCCTGGTGCGCGTGGCCAGCGACGCGACCACCGGGACCACCGGAATCCGCAATTGGCTGCTGTACTGTTCGGCCGCGGCCACCGCGTCGGCCCAGCGGGAGCCGATCGCGTCGGCCTTGTTCAACACCGCGATCGCGCGCTGCGGCGGCAGCGTGGCCAGCATCCGGCGATCGGCGGGCGACGGCGCGGCCGACAAGACGTAGACGACGATGTCGGCGTCCAGTTCCGGATCGGGCGCCCCCGGCTGGTCCACCGGATCGGTCTCCACCGCCGACATCAGCGCGAGCGCGTGCAGCACCGTGGTCCGTCCCGCGTGCGCACGCCCGGTCACCTGGATGCGCGGCGGTTTCCGCCAAGCGCTGACGGCCGCTGCCGCGGCGTACCCGATCTGGGGATCGCGCCCGGTCCCGAAGCGCAACTCGGCGAGCAGCTTGCCGAGCTGATCGTGATCGGACGTGGGAACACCGCGCTCCCGCAACGGCCCGTCGGAATCAGTGGCTGTCGGCATGCTGCACACCCCCTTTTACGGTGCGCAATTCTGTCAGAAGTCCAGGCGCCGGACAGGCTCGACCGCTCAGCTGCCGCTGAAGTACTTGTTCGCGGTGCGCACCGCCCAGTTCGGCGCGTATTTCGCCACGGTCGCCAGCACCTTGGCCTGGGTGCCGATCTCGTAGTGCACCTTCGGCAGCCGGGCGCGCTTGCGCGTGGCCTCCCAGATACCGGCCGCGACGTCCTCCGCCGACAGCCGCACGCCCAGCGACTTCGTCGTCCCGGTGGTCACACCTTCCACCATGGCCGTGGCCACGAACATCGGCCAGATCGCCAGCACCCGGATGTCGTAGCGCTCCCATTCGAGGTCCAGCGCCTCGGTGAAGCTCTTGACCGCCGACTTCGTCGCGCCGTAGGTCGCGAGTTCGGCTTGTCCGTAGATCGCCGAGGCCGAGCAGAGGTTGACCACCTGGGCGCCCGGGGTGTCGCGCAGATAGCGGAACGCGCTGTGCGTTCCGGCGAGCACTCCGACCAAGTTGACCTCGACGATCGCCCGATGGGCGGACAGCTCGATCGACTCGAACGCCCCCGAGCGCAGGATGCCCGCGTTGTTGACCAGGATGTCCAGCCGCCCGGTCGCGGCGTGGAACTCGGCCAGCCGCTCCGCCCACTGCGTGTCGTTCGTCACATCCAGCACGCCTGTGTGCACGTGTCCGCCCTTGCCGGCGATATCACCAGAGAGCCTGGTCAGGCCCACTTCGTCGATGTCGTAAGCCCCGACGTGGTATCCCTGCGCAGCGAAAAGCAAGGCCGTGGCTCGCCCGATACCGGCCGCCGCGCCGGTGATGAACACTGTCGGTCTGCTCATGCCCGGGGAGTCTAGTGCCGCGGACGTCATGTACTCCGGGGTTCCCAGACGCCCGGTCGGTCACTTACCCTGCTGAAGTGGTCGGCACCACAACCGGTGCGCAGCTTCACCTTTCGCATGCGGCAACCGACCTCGACGATGAGGAGGTTGCGATGACCGCGGATGTCATCGGCGCTGCCGACCTGGAATCCGGCTCTCCCGCGGACCGCAAGCCTTTGCTGCCCAGCACGGACCCGTTCCATCGACCGCCGCCGGGGTTCGCGGCCAAGGCGCCGGGCACCATCCTGCGCAGCAGGAAGATCGAGGTGGCGCTGTTCGGCCTCATCCCGCAGCAGGTGTCGGCCTGGCAGCTCCTGTATCGCAGCTGCGACCTGCACGGAGCCCCGGAAGCGGCGATCACCACGGTCCTGCTGCCGCTCGGCGCGGAGCCGGACGAGGATCGTCCGCTGCTGGCCTTCCAGAGCGCGATGGACGCGGTGGCCGATAAATGCTTCCCGTCCTACGCCCTGCGCTACGGCGCGCGGGCGCTCGGGTCGGTCACCCAGTTGGAATGGCTGCTGGTCGCGAACGCGCTGCGGCGCGGCTGGGCGGTCAGCATCGCCGACCACGAAGGTCCGCACGGAAACTTCGGCGCGCCGCGGGAGCCCGGCTACCGCGCGCTCGACGGTGTCCGCGCCGCGCTGCGCTTCGGGCCGCTCGGGCTCGGCCCCGAAACCCGCGTCGCGGTGTGGGGCTACTCCGGCGGCGGCATGGCCAGCTCCTGGACGGTGGAGATGGCGCCGACCTATGCCCCGGAACTGCACATCGTCGGCGCGGTGCTCGGCGCCCCGGTCGGCGACCCCGGCCAGGTGTTCGACCGGCTGAACGGCACTCCCTTCGCGGGCCTGCCCGCCATCGTGATCGCCGCCCTGCGCAGGCTGTACCCCGCCTTGAGTTCGGTGATCGATGACGAACTCGACTTCGACGGCCACCGGTTCGTCGTCCACGCGGAGAACGCGACGCCGCTGGGCGCGATCCTCGGACTCGCGGGCAAGAAGATGGACGATTTCCTCAGCCGTCCGCTCGCCGAGGTGCTCGACACCCCGGAACTGCGGGCGATGTTCGACGATCTGCGGCTGGGCAACGCCACGCCCACCTGCCCGCTGCTGGTGGTGCAACCCATCCACGACCAGATCATCCATATGGACGGCATCGACGATCAGGTGGCGCGCTACCGCCGCGGCGGCGCCGCGGTGACCTACGTCCGCGACCGGCTCAGCGAGCACTTCTCGCTGTTGCCGCTGTCCACGCCCATCAGCCTGGACTGGCTGGCCGACCGGATCGCCGGGCAACCGGTGAGCGACGTGGGCGACACCACCGTCTGGTCGGTCGCCGCCTCGCCCTCGGGCGTCCGCGGCCTGCTGGAGATGGCCGTGACCGCGGCCAAGGTCGCGCTGGGCCGTCCACTGCGTCAGCAGCAGCCGACCGCGGCCAGAATCGCCCCTGCGCGCGCCGCCTGACCTCCTGCTCAGCGGCCCGTGCACAACCGCTTGCCGCACGGATCGCCGGATGCTGGACAATGGACGTCGTGAACGACGCCGCGAACCATACTGCCGAGTCAGTTCCGGGCCCGCCGTCCACAGCTCCGGCTCCGGCCGAGGGCGGGCCCGGACGCAAGACCGGCTCCCGCCTGTACCCACGAGTCACCAGCTTCCGGTCGCGCAGGGGCGCGCTGACCGCGACCCAGCAGCAATCCTGGGACCGGATGTGGCCCTCGATCGGCCGCGAGGTCGCCGACGAGCCACTGGACGCGGCCGCCTGGTTCGGCCGCGACGCGCCGCTGGTCATCGAGATCGGCTGCGGCACAGGCACCGCGACGGCCGCCATGGCGCAGGCCGAACCGCACCTGAACCTGATCGGCATCGAGGTCTACCAGCCCGGCCTCGCGCAGTTGGTGCAGCGCATCGAACGCGAAGGAATCGGCAATATCCGCCTGCTGCGCGGAGACGCGGTCGACGTGCTGGAGAACATGATTGCCAAGGAGTCGCTGACAGGTGTCCGCGTCTTCTTCCCCGACCCTTGGCCGAAGGCGCGCCACCACAAGCGGCGGCTGCTGCAGCCCGCGACGGTCGCGTTGATCGCCAGCCGGTTGAAGCCGGGCGGTGTGCTGCACGTCGCCACCGACCATGCCGGTTACGCCGAGCACATCCACCAGGTCGGCATGGCGGAACCCCTGCTCGAGGGATGGAACGAGAGCACGGGCGGAGTCAGCGCGGAGCATCGCGCCACGGCCCCCATCGGTTTCGAACGTCCCGTCACGAAATTCGAAGGCAAGGCACATCGCGCCGGTAGCGCCATCACGGAGCTCATATGGGGGAAGATCGACCGATGAGCGTCAGTGAGATGGCCCACGAAGTGGTCGATGTTGCCGGGGAGGTGCACGGGGGCGGAGCAGAAGGTCTGGGCGGCTCGGCGCCGGACGTGCGCCGCGTCCTTCTGGTGTGGGACGCCCCGAATCTCGACATGGGTCTCGGCGCCATCCTGGGCGGTCGCCCCACCGCGGCCTACCGCCCCCGGTTCGACGCGCTCGGCCGCTGGCTGCTGGCCCGGACCGCCGAATTGTCGGTGGGCGCGGTGCACCGCGTGGAACCCGAGGCCACCGTCTTCACCAACATCGCGCCGGGCACCGCCGACGTCGTGCGGCCGTGGGTGGAGGCGCTGCGCAACGTCGGCTACGCGGTCTTCGCCAAACCCAAGATCGACGAGGACTCCGACGTCGACGCCGACATGCTGGCGCACATCGCCCTGCGCAGTCGCGGCGCGGGCCTGGCGGGCATCATGGTCGCCTCCGCCGACGGTCAGGCGTTCCGCGAACCGCTGGAGGAACTGGCCGCCAAGGGCGTGCCGGTCCAGGTGCTCGGGTTCCGCGAGCACGCGAGTTGGGCCGTCACATCCGATACTCTCGAATTCATCGACCTCGAGGACATTCCGGGCGTGTTCCGTGAACCGCTGCCCCGAGTGAGCCTCGACTCGCTGCCCGACGAGGGTGCCTGGCTGCAGCCGTTCCGGCCGCTGTCGGCACTGCTCACCTCTCGCCCCGCCCAAGGAGTCGCTTAGTGTTCACACGCTGGGGCGATCTGGTTTACCGGCTGCGTTTCGCCGTCATCGGCATCGTCGCGGCCGCCCTCTTGGCTCTGGGCGGGTACGGCCTCGGCTTGGAGCAGCATCTCAGCTCCAGCGGTTGGGACGATCCGACGTCGGAGTCGGCACAGGCGGCGCGAATCGCCGACTCGGCGTTCGGGCGCGATCACAACAGCGACGTCATCGTCCTCTACACCCCGCCCGAGGGCAAGACGATCGAAGACCCGCAGTTCCGGCAGAAGATCGTCGACAGCCTCAACCGGCTGCCCAAGGAGCATCCGAACGAGATCGCCGGAGTCAACGGGGCCTACTGGCAGACCGAGACCGGCCCGGGCTTCCCGGCGACCTTCGGTTCGAAGGACAAGAAGTACACCTTCGCCTCGATCGCCATCGTCGGTGACAGCGACACCGAGATGGTGCGCAACTTCCGGAAAGTGAAAGACGCCTTCTACATTCCGGGCGTCGATGTCCAGGTCACCGGTCTGCAAGCCGTGGCGGGCACGCTCAACGACACCATGGCGGCCGACCAGAAGCGCATGGAGATCCTCGCGATCCCGGCCGTCGCGGTGCTGCTGTTCTTCATCTTCGGTGGGCTGATCGCCGCGGGCTTGCCGCTGGTCGTCGGTGGTCTCACGGTCATCGGCGCCAACGGCATCATCATGTTCCTGACCAGGTTCACCGAAGTCAACTCGTTCGTCTCCGGCGTCGTCTCGATGATCGGGCTCGGCCTCGCCATCGACTACGGCTTGTTCATCGTCAGTCGCTTCCGCGAGGAGCTGGCCGAAGGCTACGACACCCGCGCGGCGGTACGGCGTTCGGTGATAACCGCGGGGCGCACCGTGGTCTTCTCGGCGACCATGATCATCGCCAGCCTCGGCGGCATGCTGCTGTTTCCCCAGGGCTTCCTCAAATCAGTGGCCTACGGCACGATCGCCACGGTCTCGCTGGCGGCGCTCACCGCTATCACGATCCTGCCCGCGATGCTCGGTGTCCTCGGCCCGCGCGTGGACATGCTCGGCCTGAAGAGGTTCCGCAAGACCAAGACCGCGGAGGAAGTCGAGAACGGCTTCTGGGGCAAGATCACGCAGTGGGTGATGAAGCACCCGCTCAAGATCGCCGTGCCCATCTGCATCATCTTGCTGCTGCTCATCATTCCGGTGAAGAACCTGGCTTTCGGTGGCATCAACGAGCGATACCTGCCGCCGGACAACAAGACCCGCGTGGCTCTGGAGAACTTCTACGAGGTCTTCCCACTCAAGAAAACCGACCCCGTCCAGATCGTCATGGTCTCCGACGACAGCACCGCGGTCGGCAAGGTATACCGGGAAGCCAAAGCGGCTCCCGGCCACACCGGCTTCGACGTGCCGAGCCGTTCCCCCCGCGAACCGAACGTCTATCGGACGAGCGCGACCCTCGAGGATTCCGAAAACGCGGATCCCACGATCGAATATCTACGCTCGATCGACGTCCCCGACAACGTTCAGCTCTACGTCGGCGGCCAGCCGACGATCCAGAAGGACAGCATCGACGCGCTGCTCGAACGCATGCCTTTGATGATCGCGCTGGTCATGTTGGTGACGACGCTGCTGATGTTCCTCACCTTCGGCTCGCTGGTCTTGCCGATCAAGGCCGCGCTGATGAGCGCGCTCGGCCTCGGGTCCACGCTCGGCATCTTGACGTGGATCTTCGTCGACGGCCATGGCGCGGGGCTGCTGAACTTCACGCCACAGCCGATCATGTCACCGGTGCTGGTCTTGATCATCGCCGTGATCTACGGCCTGTCCACCGACTACGAGGTCTTCCTGCTTTCCCGCATGGTCGAGGCACGCACCATGGGCGCCTCCACCACCGAGGCAGTGCGCGCCGGTACCGCTCACACCGGCCGGATCATCACCGCGGCCGCGCTCATCCTGCTCGTCGTGGTCGGCGCGTTCGCGTTCTCGGATCTGGTGATGATGCAGTACATCGCCTACGGCCTCATCGCGGCGTTGTTCATCGACGCGACCATCCTGCGCATGCTGCTGGTGCCCGCCACCATGAAACTGCTCGGCGACGACTGCTGGTGGGCGCCCGCATGGATGAAGAAGATCCAGCAGAAGATCGGGCTCGGCGAGCCCATCCTCGACGACGAACGCCCCGGCGGCGGCGACGTGGTCGATCTGGTCAAGACGACGCCGATCACCGACCCGGTGACCATGCAGATACCCGCCGTCGCCGCGGCGAACAAGGTGCCGAGGCGCAAGCCGCGCACCGTCGCCGAGATCGAGGCCGAGGCGCCGACCAGGCGGCTGGACCGGGTCCCGCCCGCGCCCGCCCCGCCGGCGACGCCTGCGCCGCCACCGCTCGATCCGACCCGGCAGCGCCCGGAGACACCGCAGGATTCCGCGCTGCCGCAGGGTGAGCCGATTCGCCCGCGCCGGGCGCCGAACGCGCCGCGTCGTGTCCAGGACCAAGCGGAGTATCAACCACCGTCGCCGCCCGGAAGCCCGCAAGACCTCGCACGACCACGACCGGCGACGTCCCCGGGTCTGCCCCAGGACCAGGACGCGGCGCACCCGCGTGTCCCGTCGGTGGTTCTCCCCGATCGGAACCCGCGACCCGTCGTCTCGTCGATTACGCCGCCCGCGCCGCCTTCCCACGCGTCCGAAGGCGCTTCGCTGTTCGGCGTCACGCAAGACCCTACGGTCGACCTCGCCCAGCAGCCCGGCACGCCTCGTGCGCCTCGGCCCCTGCCGCCGGAAGCACCGGCCGCTCCCGCGCATCGCGCGCCCGAACCCGAGGCGCCCGCCGAGCCGAACAACGGACCGGACACCACCAACCGCAGCAGTATCGAGAACTGGATGGCCGAACTGCGCTCCTCCCGCCGCCACATCGGCAGGCCCGAGGAAGGCAGGCACCACGGCGGCGACGGCCGCACGGTGAGCGTGAACGAACTGCTGCGCCGCCGCGACCGCGAGTGAGCGGTCGCAGCCGGCCCGCGCGGTAGCCGCGCCTAGCTCGCCTCGCCGTCCAGCACCCGCACGGTGTTGCGGGCGGCGAGGGGTTCGTAGTGGTCGGTGAAGAGTTTGGCGACGAGTTCGCCGCGGCTGGTGACGCCGACCTTGTCGAAGACCGCCTTCACGTGGTCGCGGACGGTGTGCGCGGATAGGAAGAGCTGGGCAGCGATATCGCCGGTGGACAAGCCACGGGCGATCAGTTCGGTGACTTCCCATTCGCGAGTGGTCAATTCGTAGGCGGCGACCACCAGGGACATGACCTCCGAGGGTTTGGCGGGTTCGATCACCATCGCGGTCATCCCCGGACGCCCGTCGGCATCGCGCAGGCAGGAGGCGTGGCAGACCAGCCAACGGCCGGTGCCGGACCGTATGCGGATGCGCGAACTCTCCCCGGTCAATCTGGCACGGCCCGCGGTGCTGAGAATCCAGACGGGCAGCGGTAATTCGATACCGGTGGCGGTCGGCTTCGTCGGCCCGGGCGGCATCTGGGCGAGCAGGTGACGAGCCTCGTCATCCAGCGACACCAGACCGCCGGTCTGGTCGAACAGCAGCATGCCGGGCGCGTCGGCGAGGTGCGCCGCCGACGGCTGCGACGGCTGCGCGAAGCTGCGCAGCCGTCGGGCCATCGGTGTCGACAGCGCGTTGACCAACTCGATGTCGGCGGCGCGGAACGGCTTGCGGCCGCGCTCACGGAACAGGCTCAGCTGCCCCCACGGCTGCCCGTCGACGCGCAGCACGGCGCGCAGTTCGTCCTCGAATCCGCGGGGGCACATGAAGTTTCGGTACAGCGGGCTCAGGGAGGGTTGGTCGCCGGTCACCTCACGCAACCCCGCTACCGGCACCGGGGCACGCGCCAGATCACGGAAGAGGTTGACATGTTCGGCGAAAAGTTCCGATTCCCAGTAGGTTCCGCAGCCGCCCTCGTGCAGGTTCTCCACCCGCACCGGCGCGGTGGTCAGCCCGTTGATCGGATCGGTGGCCACCCACACGGCGGCGTCGAACGGCGCGATCCGCCGCAACCGGGCCGAGGTTTCGGCGAACAGGGCGTGCGCGTCGGGCGCCTGCGCGATGCCGGTGCACAGCGCGTCGAGAGCGCGCCGAGTAGGCGTGGTCATCTTCGCCATCCTGCTGTCCAGCCCGTTCACCCGCCATCCCGCATATGAGGGATAAGCCGTCTGCCCCCGCCGGAATTCCCCCTGATCGGGGGATGCCGGGATCAGCCGAAGCCGGGCGAGTCTGGTCGGGCACAGCGAAGGCAGTCGGAACAAGGCCACCCCGCGGCTGTGCTCATCGCGCATCTGGACGAAAGCAGGCAGACACCATGCATATCGGCATCATCGGCGCGGGCGCGGCAGCGGTCGGGTTGCTCGACGCGATCGCCGCTACCGATCGGGCGCCCGGCAGCATCACCGTGTTCGACGGCTCCCCCGCCGTCTGGCGCGGCCGACCGTATCAGCCGGACCTGGAGGCAGTGCGGGTGAACGCGCCGCCTGCCCTGATGTCGGCGCGCGCGGACGACCGCGGCCACTACGAGCGCTGGCTGGGCAAGCGCGGTGCCGCCGCGGGCCATGGCGACGACCCGATCGCGCCGTCCACCGCCCGCGCCATCGAACGGCTACAGCGCGGCGACGACCTGGAAAGGTACTTCGATGAAGGTCTGGGAGTTCCCCTTGTTCCGCGTGGTGTCTACGGCGAGTATCTGGAGCAGACCGCGCATGCCGCGATCTCGCGGTTGCGTGCCCACGGCTGGCGGGTGAGCGTGGTGAACGCTCGGGTCACCGGCTTCAGCCGCGCGGGCAGCGCTGTGCTGCGCACCGACGACGGCGGCCGTCATCCGGTGGACCGCGCCGTCCTGTGCGTCGGCAGCGGCCGTCCCCGTGACCATTACGGGCTGGCCGGCGCACCCGGATACGTGAACGAGCCGTACCCGCTGGCGACCACATCGACCGATATCGCGCCCGGCGCGCACGTCGCGGTCATCGGCAGCGGACTTACCGCGGTCGATATCGCCGCGGCGCTGACGGCGAACGGCCACAGCGGGCCGATCAGCTTCCTCTCCCGCAGCGGCGTGCTGCCCTACGTTCAGCAGCGCCCGTTGCCGCTGGCGCCGAAGCACCTCACGCCGTCCCGGGCGCTGGAACCGGCCGCGCAGGGCACGGTTCCCTTCACCCGGCTGGTCGATCTCATGCGCGCCGAATTGGCGGAGGCGGGGCAGGAATTCGATTCCTTCGCCACCGAAATCCTGGAGACGGAGACCGAGGAACCGGCGGCCCGCTTGCGCCGCCAGTTGGCCGCGGTCGATTCTCCCCATCTGGGCCGCCGCCTGCTGACCATGGCGATCCGGACCATGGGTCCGATCCTGTGGCCCGTGCTGGCCGAGCACGATCGCAGGATGCTGCGCGAGCGGCATTTCCGCACCATCAGCAGCCTGAGTTCGCCGATGGTGCCGCACAACGCGAGAATCCTGCTGCGCCTGTTGGATTCGGGCCAGTTGCGGCTGCGGCCGGGCGTCACGAA
The DNA here is from genome assembly GCF_000308415.1 of Nocardia asiatica NBRC 100129. Classification (GTDB taxonomy): domain Bacteria; phylum Actinomycetota; class Actinomycetes; order Mycobacteriales; family Mycobacteriaceae; genus Nocardia; species Nocardia asiatica. Next base: position 28,140 of record NZ_BAFS01000286.1, read on the forward strand.
GCTGGAGGCGCGATCCGGTGGCGGTTTCACGGTGTTCGACGGCACCGCATGGACCGCCGACGTGGTCTTCAACGCGGTCAACCCTCCCGCCTACACCACGCCGCAGGAGACCGAACCACTGCTCAGCGCGCTGATCGCCACCGGAGCGGCCGAACTCGCGCCCACCGGCGGGCTGCGCGCCGAACCCGGCGCCCGCCGCCTCCTCGTCGGCAACCACCCGGATCCCACCTGGCACGTCCTCGGCAACCTGGCCGCCGACTCGCTTTTCATCGCCACCAACCCGCCCGGCCTCGCCGCCGAAGCCTCGATTCTCGCAAGCCACCTCACGACCCCCTTGTGATCCGCGAGGGCGATCACATCTCGCGTCCGAGCGCAGCTCAGCGACCATCGTCGGGCTTCTCCGGCCGCGTCGTGTCGGACGGCGCGGCGGGATCGCGCCGCGTTCCGATGTCGGCGAAGGCACGGGCGTAGCGGGTTCCGGCCAAGAGCAGCAGGATGCCGACCACGAGGAAGGCGGCGACGCGAACCAGGCCGTCGAGGGTGGCCAAGTCGAAGAGGAAGAGTTTGGCCAGCGCGGCCGCCGTCACCAGCAGGCCCGAGCCCAAGGCCAGTTTGGCGACGGCGGGCGCGGCGGCGAGCTCGCGCAATCCGAACAGGAGCGCGCCCGTCCCGGCGGCCATCCACAGGATGGTGGCGGCGCTGTGGCCGACGAGGAACCCGTTCGGCGTACCGGTCGCGACACCGATGGAGACGGTCGTCGCGGTCACCGCGTAGAGCCCCGCGAGGCTCGCGGTGATCCACTGCCATTCACTGCCAGCGGACGCGCCGGGCAGTCGTCGCGCGCACCACAGCGCGACCGCGACCACCCCGAGCGCGAGCACCGCGCCGAGCACGGTCGCCACGCCCAGGTTCGCCTCCGAGCGATGCTGTGCGGCGAGGATCTCCGGGCTCGCGACGTTCAGCAACGCGAGACCGCCGAGCACAGCGAACGCGACGCCGATGCCCGCCGCCGCACGGGAGGTCCGCTGGCCCGCCACGCCGAGGAAGGCTATCGCGACCAGGAACAGGGCGGCGGGCAGCGTCCGGGTCTCGGTCGCGCCGACGCACACCTCCAACAAGGCGATCGCGCCCGCGACGGCGGCCACGAGGGCGGTGTGGCCTGGCACCCGCACGGCGGCATTCAGTTTCGGCACTGTGCTCACCGCGGCCACCAGCAGGAGCACCGCGGCGGCGACCGCCGCGACCGACACCGTGACCAGCCGTTGCTCGTACATCCCCGGAGCCACGAGAATGGGCACGAGCGCCGCCGCCATCGTCAAGGAGGCGGTGACATCGTCGGCCCGGCGCCGGACGACGACGATGGTCCCGGCGATTCCGACCACCGCGACCGCCGCGGCGGCCACCAGCACCCAGCTGCGCTCCTGAGCCGTGGGAGTGCCGAGGATCGCCCCCGCGGCGAACGCGAACGTCGCCAGCACGGCGGGCAAGGTCCGCGCCACGTGCAGATACGGCCAGTTCCGGGTCAATTGCACCGACACGCAGGCAAATTGCAGGACGATCAAGAACGCCAGCAGCACCAGCCGCGTGGTCAGCACCGGAGACAACGCCGCCGCGGCGAGCACCACCAGCACAGCGAACGGCTGGGAGCGCCACTGCGTCGCCAACCCGACACCGGCGGCCGCCACACCGAACGCGACGGCGAGCCCCAGCACCGGATGCAGCCATTGGTATATGGCGGTCACCGCGACCACATCGAGATAAGCGCCAGCGATGCCGGTAACCGCCAATGCGATACCGCCGACCCGCCCACCGGTCCGGCCGAAGACCCGCACGCCCGCACCCACCAGCGCCACCGAGAAGATCGCCCCGGCAACCACTCTCGGCACCGGCCCGAAGAATCCCGCCTGCGCGGCCAATACCAGCAGCATCGCGACGCCGATCAGCGTCACCGCGACACCGGCGAGCGCCAGAATCCGGCTGATCACCCCGTCGCGCTGCCACCACGGGGTGTGCGGCACGGGTGGCCGCACGCGCGGGGGGACCGGCGGACGAGGCGGCACCGCGCCCCGCATCGGTGCCTGCGCGTTCTGCGGCCACGGCGCTCCCCCTCCCCATGCGCCGCCCGGCGGCTGGGTGAAACGCGGAGCATAGACGGGCTGCGGAGGGGGAACCGGCATACCGGCCGTCGGCGTATGTCCGGGCCAAGGCGGCACCGGTGGTACCGCGCCGGAGGGTGCGGGCTCGAAACGCGACCCGCCGCTCATGGAGGAACCGGTCGCCTCCGAGGACGGCCCCGCGACGGGACCGCCGCTGGTGCCGGACCCGGTCTCCCCTGGTGCGCCGGACGTCTGGCCGCCGGGCACCGAACGTCCCGGCTCCGGAGCACTCGGCCCGCCGAGTGGCTGCTCATCAGTCCCACTGGGCACCGAACTCCCCGGCACGTCAGCACCTGGCACACCGGACGACCGGCCGCCGGTCCCTTCCGACACCGAACTCCCGGACACCGGAGCACCCGGAGCACCGAACGGCTGGCCGCCGGGCACCGGACTCGCAGAAACCGGAGCACTCGGTTCGCCGGACGCGCGCCCTGCCCCGGGCAGGGGCGCACCCCGAGTAACGGAGAGGCCGGGATCGCGCTGTATTTCGGTTGAACCCGCGGCCACCTGCTCGCGCAGCAGCTCCAGATCCCGCCCGAGCACGCCCAGCTGCGTCCCCAAGGTGGTGAACTCGCCCGAGATCCGCGCGAGCAGCACCGGATCGATGGAGGTAGTCATGACTTCATGCTGATTTCCGCGACCCGCGCGGGCATGAGTAGTTACCCCCGGTAGACAGCCGAGTTCTACCCGGCGTGCGGGTGACTCGCCCGACCGACCCGCACCCGGGCAGTCGGATGCGGGCCGGTCGCGCCAGGTGGTCAGTAGGCGCGCAAACCGATGACCTCGTGGACGGCCTCGATCACCGCGGAACGAGGCGGCATGCGCAGGACGCCCGGCGCGGGCTCGCCCGCCCAGTGCCAGCCGAGCGCCGAATCGGAGCTCGGCAGCAGGACGATGCGACCGCCGGGGACCACAGTGACCTCGTGCGCCGCGAGGCAGCGCCGGACCGCGACCTCGACCGGCCGAGCGGGACTCGGGGGTGTGACGAGAAACGTCCACGTGCGTTCGCCGGGGTCGGCGATCACGGGTGCGGTGTGGTTGCGGTCCAAGTGGGTCAGGACCTTCCGGCCCAATTCCGGCGGCATGACGATCGCCCCGATGATCGAACCGGTGGTGACGCTCGGGCGTCCGGCGAGAAGCTGGACCGGCAGCCCGTAGGTATGCCGCAGTAGATGCGCTATTTCATGGGGAGTGTGACAGCCCTCGAACATCGTGTCACCCCGCATCACAGAAGCCGAATTCGGTCGAAACGAGCTTTCGGCGTAGCAACCCGCGCTGGTCGCGCATCCGTGTTCTGGTGTTTGCGGGGAAAGCGCTGACCTGGCGTAGCGATCGAGGAGCGCTGTGGCGCGCCGGTCGCGTGCTCTGTGCGCCGGGCCGCCGCGCGCGATCGGCGCGCCGGGCCTGCACGGTGGTATTCGGCATGATTTTCATCGCCGCCGCCCTTTGCAGTCAAAGTTGCAGAAAGGCAACGGTATTCCAACCAGCAGCGAACTAGTCGTACGCAATGTCCCACTTCGTTCGTACCGGATAACATAGCGTCGTACTCTGAAACCCAGATTTAACAAAAGGACTTGGGTATGGACGAATCGTCGATCGGAGTGCGCATCCGCCAGTTCCGCGGCAAGGCGCTGACTCAGCGCCAGCTCGCCGACCAAGCCGGGGTCAGTGTGGATCTGGTGCGCAAACTCGAGCAGGGCGGCCGTCAGACCGCCTCCATCGCCAGCTTGCAGAAGATCGCGCGGGCCCTGGACGTGGACATCGCCGATCTGATCGGCAAGCGCCACGGCGTGCCGTCCGCCAATCCGGACGCGGGCATCGTGGCCATCCGCCGCGCCCTCACGCCGGTCGACGACCTGCTCGGCGAGACCAAGGAAGAGGAAGCGGTCAGTCTCGACGACGGTCGCCGCGCGGTCGAATACGCCTGGGGCGCCTACTGGTCGGGCCGCTACGAACTGCTGACCTCGATCCTTCCACCCGGCTTGACGCAGCTGCGCGCCACCGTGCACGCCGCGCGCAACGGCTCGGTCGCGCCCGCCAACGAGTTGCTGGCCAGGATGTACTGGGTCACCGGATGCACGCTGGTGCATCTCGGCCAGACCGACCCGGCGTTCCTGGCGATCCGCGAGGCACTCGCCGCCGCCGAGCTGGGCAACGACCCGCTACTGCTGGCCACCATCCGCGGCTCGGTCGCCTGGCAGTTGCTGGTGCAGGGCCGCTACGACGAGTCGCGCGGCGTCGCGCTGAACGCGGCCGCGAACCTGGAGCCCACCGGCGACGTCACGCCCTCGCACCTGTCCGCCTACGGCTCGCTGGTGCTGCAAGGCGCGACCGCGGCGGGCCGCGCACAGGACGTGCACGACGCGATGTCGCTGGTCGAGACGGCGAGCGAGGTCGCGCTGCGGATCGGCACGGATCGGCAGGACTACGAGACCTATTTCGGCCCTTCCCAGGTCGTGATGCAGACGGTGGACGTCAACGTGTCCTCCGAGCGCTACCCGGAGGCGCTGGCCGCCGCCAAGGAAATGCCGGCCAACGGCAGCCTCCCGCAAGCCTCGCGGGCACGCCACCTGGCCGACACGGCGGTCGCGCTCACCCGCACCGGCCGCCACCAGCGCGCGCTGGACGCGTTGCTGACCGCGGAACGGGTGGGCGGCGCGGACTGGCTGAAATACCAGACGCTGCCCCGTCATATCGTCACCGAGCTGCTCGACCACGACCGGAAGGTTCCGTTGCGCGCGTTCGCCCGCCGGATCGGGGTCAACACTTAGGTCGCTCGCCGTTCGCCTGCTCGTTCGATCACCTCGTCCAGCACGTCGCGCGAGCGCACGAGATCGTCGATGGTGCGGGTGATCCGCTCCCGCTCGGTCCGCAGTTCATCGACCAGGGCGGGGGTGGCGTACTCGTTGGGACCGCCGTCCGCGTCCCGCATGCAGGGCAGGATCCGCGCGATCTTCTTGCTGGTGAGCCCCGCCGCCAGCAGCTCCTGGATGTGGATGACCCGGTCCACCGCCCGCTCCGGATACTCGCGATGACCGCCGGGTGTGCGATCGGAGGCCAGCATGCCTTGCTGCTCGTAGTAGCGCAGCGACCGCTCGCTCACGCCGGTGCGCTCGGCGAGTTCTCCGATCCTCATGTGCCACCTGGCCTTTCCCGTCCGGGCTCGAACGTACTACGCGCAGCGCGCGAGCACCGGCCCGATCATCGCCGAGCAGACGCCGAACCGGCCGGTCGGACCTAGCCGCATCCACCACCACGCGCCCGTCGCGGGCCGACGTACGGTGACCGACGCTCGCCGCGGCGGACCGACGCCGTCGGCTCAGCGCCCGATCAAGCGCCGCCACTGCGCGATGAACGGATGCTTGGCGGTGACCGAGCCGAATCGCATGCGGCCGTGCACCACCAGGTGCAGCGGGCCGAGCGGTGGCCCGGTGCGGACCTTGTTGTTCACGCCGGCGCCGATCAGCTCCAGCCCGTTCAGGTCCACCGTGGCCTCGGCGGGCACGATGAGGGTGAGCGAACCGCAGAAGTCGTCGACGCGGATCTCCACCACCTGGGTCGACATGATCGCCTCGGTGAAGTCCAGGGTGACCCCGGACATCCAGTTGTTCAGATACAGCCTGGGCGGCACCTGCCACGGCCCGCGGCGGTTCACCCCGGACATGCGCGAACGGATCACGTTGCCCGCGGGATTCGGACCGGCAACCGGATGGGGCCGCGCGGGGAAAGTGGGCGCGGAGTTCACGAACGCCGACCGCGGTGCGGCGGGCTGCCCGACCAGGCGGACGCCGGGCAGATCGATGAGCACGGCGTTCAGTTCGCCCCGCGTCTTGGCGGCCAGCGCGGTGTCCATCCGCTCGGTGAACTCGCCGAGCGAGAGCATGCCGAGGCCGACCGCGCGCTGCAACAGCTGACCGACGTGTTCGCGCTCCGCGTCGGACACGCGCAGTTCCCGGTCGCCCACCGCGCCGCCGGAGCCGACCGCATTGGATACCGATTCGGGGCCGCCCATACGATCGAGGTTACCGAGCGCGCGACCGCGGCCGCATCAGGGCGATCCCTGATTCGCGGGTGTTCGCGCGGGCTACTCCAGCCCCTGTTCGATGGCGTAGCGGGTCAATTCGACCCGGTTCGCCAGCTGCAATTTGCGCAGCGTCGCCTGCACATGGTTCTCCACCGTGCGATGGCTCAGGCCCAGCCGCGCCGCGATCTGTTTCGCCGACAACCCTTTCGCCACCATCCGCAGAACCTCCGTCTCCCGCTCGGTGAGCGCGGGCCGATGCGGCTCATCCGGTCGCGCGGGCGCGGTCGCCATCCGCCGGTACTCGCCGAGCACCAAGCCCGCCAGCCCCGGCGTGAACACGGCTTGACCGGCGGCGGTGGCGCGCACGGCATCGATCAGCTCGGCCGCCGACGCGCTCTTGACCAGGTATCCGGAGGCGCCCGCCTTGATCGCGTCGAGCACGTCGTCGCGTTCGGCCGACGCCGACAGCACCAGCACCCGGCTCCGCGGTGACACCCGCAGCACCTCGGCGGTGGCCTGGGCCCCGTTGCCGTCGGGCAGTTGCATGTCCATCAGCACCACGTCCGGGCGCACCGCCGCCGCGCGCCTGGCCGCCGAGCCGACGCCGTCGGCTGTGGCCGTCACCTGGAATCCGGCCTCGGCGAGATCGCGGGAGACGCCGTCCCGCCACATCGGGTGGTCGTCCACCACCATCACCGAAATGGACTCGGCCGCTCTGTCCGTCATTCGCACCTCCCGTCTGCGCTCATCTCGGCACCCGGAATTCCCATTCGGTGCCGAACCCGACCCCGCCGTCGATCTCGGTGAGCAGGTCCGCGCTGCCGCCCAGGGCCGCGATCCGCCCGACGATGGACCGGGATACCCCCATCCGTCCTTCGGCCTCCGCCTCGGCCAACCGGCCCGGCGGGATGCCGACGCCGTCGTCGCGCACACTGATCACCAGTTCGTCGCCGGTGTCCTCCAACAACACATATGCTCGCGCATCCGGCCCGGCGTGCAGCGCCACATTGGACAGCGCCGTGGCCACGGCCGAGGCGATCTCGTTGGCCACCCAGCGGCCGACGCGCACCGGATCGCCCGGCGTGGACACCGACACCGTGGGAGTGGACTGCGCGGTCAGCAGCGGCCGCAGATCGACCTCGGCTCCGCCCGCGTCCCGGTGATCGGCCTGCTCGGTGATCAGCACGCGCAGCGCCACCTCCTGCTCACCGGCGCGCAGGGCCAGTTCCTCGGTGGGGCCGCCGATCTCGCTGCCACGGCGTTTGATGTAGCTGAGCACCTGCAACACCCCGTCGTGCACCTCGCGGGAAAGCCGTTCGCGTTCTTCGGCCGCCGCGGTCAGGCGCACCGCTTGCTCGAGCTGGTCCTGGGCGCGGCGAGCGGTGTTGGCGGCCAACCCGAGCGCCAGGCCCACCGAGACGAGCACCGGCACCGTCGCGTCCGCCCACACGTCCTCGCCCCACTGATCGCGCACGGTCAACGACACCGCGGCGATCAACGCCCCGGACAGCACGCCCGCGAACGGTCCGCGCAGGATCGCCGCCCCGATCACGGCGTTGGTGGCCCACAGCGTGGTCGGCAGCGTCTGATGGCCGTGGTACCAGCCGTAATCGGCGACCAGCCGGGTGGCGGCCATCAGCCCGATCACGACCACGTGGTCGCCGATCACCACCCAGGTGCGCAGCCGGGCCACCTCGGGCAGACGCCACTGCGACAGCATGATCGCCGAAGCGCCCGACCACACCGCCATCAGCGCGATGAGCACCCAGCTCAACCGCTGGTTCGTGTAGTACGGCACCGAGGCGATCTGCTGACCTACCGCGTACAACAGCGTGACCAGCCGCAGCGCCTGCGCGGCCCGCCACAGCGGGGTGGTCGCCACGTCGGCCGCGCGCAGCTCAGTCCTTCGCGGTGCCGTCGTCGGCTCGCGCCTCGTCATCGAGTTCCGCCTTCTTCTGCGCCGCCCGTTTCCGCGTCGCCTCCATCAGGGTCGCGGCCACGTCGAACCGGCCGGGATCGGGTCGATCGGGTTCGGCCGCGTACAGCCCGTGATGCTCCTCGCCGGTCCGCAGTTCTTCGTACAGCTCCTCCGGAGCCTCCAGCAGCGATCTGATCGCCGTGTTCATCACCGCGACGAACGGCACCGCGAGCAGACCGCCCGCGATCCCGCCGATCACGATGCCCGCCGTGATGGCCAGCACCACGGCGAGCGGATGGATGCTCACCGCCCGGCCGAGCAGCAGCGGTTGCAGCACGTGGCCCTCGAGCTGCATGACCGCGATGATGATGCCGAGCACGATCAGCGCGGTGACCAGCCCTTTGGTCACCAGCGCGATGAACACCGCGATGAACCCGGCGAGAAAGGCGCCGATGATCGGGATGAACGCGCCGATGAACACCAGCGAAGCCAGCGGAAGCGCCAAGGGCACCCCGAGAATGGCCAGTCCGGCGCCGATGCCGATGGCGTCCACCGCGGCGACCACGACGGTCGCGCGGACGAATCCGACCAGCGTGCCGAACCCGAGTCGCCCGGCGGTGCGCACCCGCTCCCGGTGGTCGGTGGGCACGATCCTGGTGACGAACTCCCAGATCTGGTCACCGCCGTAGAGGAAGAAGATCAGGATGAACAGCGTCAGGAACGCGCCGGTGAGCAGTTCGCCGATCACCGTGGCCGTGGTGAGCGCTCCACTGGTCAAGCCCTCCTGATTGGACTGGATCGCCTTGACGATGGCATCGCCCGCATTGCGGATCTGCTCGTTGCTCAGATGCAGCCTGCCGTTGATCAGCCAGTCCTGGATCTGATGGATGCTGTCGGTGAACTTGTTCGACAACTGCGGCACACCGGCGACGAACTGTTCGACGACGAACGTCATGATGCCCGCGACCACGCCGATCGACCCGACCAGCGCCACGAAGACACCCACCGCGCGCGGCACGCCCAAGCGCTGCATCCAATCCACCAGCGGTGCGAGCAGCGCCGCCGCCAGCAGCGCGATGGCGAGCGGAATGACCACGGTCGCCAGCTTCTGCACGATCGCGGTGATCGCGATCGCCAGCGCGAACAGCACGAGCAGCCGCCAGCCCCACTCCGCCGACACCCGGACGACCGGGTGCACCGTCTCCGCGGCGGGCCGGGCCAGCGTGATTCTCCGCTCTGGACTTGACTTCGGGTCGGTCACCTCGGTGAGCCTATCCGGCTCGGCCGAACCCTGTCCGCGATCAGCGTCGGCGCGACCGGCGGCCAGCGCCGCGGACATGCCGACATGATCGAAACGCTAGATTGGACCCCGTGTCGGCGCCTCTGGAAGCGGTCAAACAGACCATGCGAACGCGCTGGCCGCTGTACCTGACATCGATGCTGCTGGCGAACGCTTTCGGCGCGGTTCTGGTGTGGGCCTTCATCCAGTACGGGCTACCCGTCCCCGAGGGCGAGCCCTCCGGTGCCAGGCGCACCGGCCTGCTGATCCCGGCCGTGGTGTTCGTGGCGGGCGGCTTGCTCAGCATGGCCGCGTCCGCGCTGATGCTGCGCCCGGTGATGCGCTGGCAGATGCGCGGCGGACCGCCGAGCCGCCAGGAGCAGATGGCCGCGCTGCACGCACCGCTGCGCCAGGCGATCCTGCATCTGGCGCTGTGGCTGATCGGCGGTGCCGTGCTGGCCGCGCTGATCATCAGGGACACGCCCGCGCTGGCCGGCGCGGTCATCGTCACCGAATGCATGGCCGCGACGATCGTGTTCGGTTTCACCTACATGCTGGGCGAACGCATCCTGCGGCCGGTCGCGGCCCAGGCGCTCACCGAGGGCACCTTCGACCACACCCTCACCCCTGGCGTCGGCACCAGGATGGCGATGACCTGGGGCATGGGCACCTTCGCCCCCACCATCGCCATCGTGCTGCTGTGCGTCACCCAGATCTCCTCGGACGTGAAATTCTCCGCGCAGTCGCTGGCCATCTCCATCCTGCTGCTGTGCGGCGTGGTGATCATGCAGGCGCTCGCGCTGTCCATGCTCACCGGCTCGAGCATCTCCGACCCGGTGCGCCAGCTCAGTCAAGCCATCGACCGGGTGCAGGCCGGGGCGCGCGACGTGCAGGTCGAGGTCTTCGACGGCAGCGAGATCGGCCTGCTGCAGGTCGGCTTCAACCGGATGATGGAGGAGGCGGCCAAGCGCCGCCAGCTGCAGGAGTTGTTCGGCCAGCACGTCGGCGAGGAGGTCGCGCAGCGGGCGCTGGACTACGGCACCGAACTCGGCGGTGAGACCCGCTTCGTCGCGGTGCTGTTCGTCGACATGGTCGGCTCCACCGCCACCGCCGCGGAGCGGCCGCCCACCGAGGTGGTGAGCCTGCTCAACGAGTTCTTCCGCATCGTGGTGGACGTGATCGACCGGCACCACGGCTTCGTGAACAAGTTCGTCGGCGATGCGGCGCTGGCCATCTTCGGCGCCCCGCTGGACCGGCCGGACGCGCCGACCGCCGCGCTCGCCGCCGCGCGCGAACTGCGCGAGACCCTCCGGGAGGTGCCCGGCCTCGATATCGGCATCGGCGTCTCCGCCGGCTTGGCCGTCGCGGGAAACATCGGCGCCGCCAACCGCTTCGAGTACACGGTGATCGGAGATCCGGTCAACGAGGCGTCCCGGCTCACCGAACTGGCCAAAGAACGTCCCGGACGGACGCTTGCCTCGGGCAGCGCGCTGTATTTCGCCGAGGAAAGCGAGCAGGAGCAGTGGGAGACCGGCGACGAGGTGCAACTGCGCGGCAGACGCAGGAAAACGCTGCTGGCCTGGCCACGAGAACGGGCCGACGCGGCCGACGATACCGATGTCGAAACGGCGCGTTCGTTAGGCTGACGGCGTGACGGCCGACGGGGAATTGGCAGGAGATCCTGCGCCGCCGCCCACGGCGGGTTCCCGCCGTGGCAGATTCCGTTGGCTGAAATGGGTGCTGGGCGCGGCCCTGCTGGCCGTGCTGATCGCCGAGGGCGTGTATCTGTGGCCGCGCCTGCACGAATCCTGGCGCGAACTCACCGAGATCCACTGGGGCTGGCTCGCGGGCGCGATCTGGCTGCAGGCGGTGTCGATGAGCGGCTTCGCCAGGGTGCAGAAACAACTGCTCAGCGCGGGCGGCGTCGCGGTGAGTCAGCGCAGGTCCGTCGCGGTGGTCTACGGCGCGACGGCGATGTCGGTGACGTTGCCCGCGGGCCAGGTGTTCTCCACCGCGTTCACCTATCGGCAGACCAGGCGCTGGGGCGCCAGTCCCATCGTCGCCTCCTGGCAGCTGGTGTTCTCCGGCGTGGTCGCCGCGGCGGGCCTGGCCCTGCTCGGCGTCGGAGGCACACTGCTGGCGGGCGGGCGAATCGGCCCGCTGAAGCTGGTCCTGTCGCTGGCCGCCGTCGTCGCCCTGGTGTGGGCGGGCAATCACGTCTCGCGCAATCCCGGTTCGCTCGAGGCGTTACTGCGCAAACTGCTCGCGCTGGCCAACCGGCTGCGCAAACGCCCGCCCGACCACGCTGTGAACAAGATCGCCGACGTGCTCGCCCAACTGGAGTCGGTGGAACTCGGCAAGCGCGACGGCGTCCTGGTCACGCTGTGGGCGCTGGTGCACCGTTTCGCCGACGTGGCCTGTCTCGGCGCGGCGTGTTACGCGGTCGGCGCCGATCCACGCATCGCGGGCCTGCTGCTGGCGTTCGCCGTCGGCAAGGCGGTCGGATCGATCCCCTTCGCGCCGGGCGGCATCGTCTACGTCGACGCGACGCTGATCTACGGTCTCACCGCCGCCGCGGGCCTGCCCGCCGCGCAGGCGGTCGCCGCGGCGTTCGTCTATCGGATGGTGAGCTTCATCCTGGTGGCGATCGTCGGCTGGATCCTGTTCCTGTTCCTGTTCCGCACACCGCAGGCCGACGACGCGGAGTTCGAGAAGGAGTTCGAGCAGCGGCGGCTGTGACGCCGCCGCCTCCGGGCCCGGTTACGCTGGCCCGCGTGAGGAAACCGCTGCCGTTGCTGCTCGATGCGCTGCTGGTCGTCGTGTTCTGCGCGATCGGCAGGCGCAGTCACGACGAGGCGGTGCTCGCCGGACTGCTGCGCACCGTGTGGCCGTTCGCGACCGGATTGGCACTGGGCTGGCTCGTCGTCGTGGCGCTCCGGCGGCGCGCCGCCGCGGGCGACGCGCGGTTCGACAGCACCGCCCTGTGGCCCGCCGGGGTCGTGATCTGGGCCTGCACCCTGGTCGGGGGCATGCTGCTGCGCGTGGTCGGCGGTCAGGGCACAGCGGTCAGCTTCGTGCTGGTCGCCGGGGTGGTACTGGCCCTGTTCCTGCTCGGCTGGCGCGCGGTGTACAAAGCCGTGCGGTGATCACGGGTCCGGAGTCGCCAGCGCCTGCAGCATCCTGGCCGCCATCCGCGCCGTCGCGTCCTTGCTGTCCACGTCGTTGATGTGGATCGCGAAGACCAGATCGCCCATCGACCCGATCAGCCACCCGTCCGGGCCCGCCGTCGCGGCGAACGCGTCGACATCGCGGTAGCGGCGCACGCTCGCCAGCTCCGGGGCGTTCGTGGCTTCGCGCAGCATGCCGCGCAGCCGGTCGGCGGTCTGCGGTGGCAGCGGGGCGAGTTCGGCGTCGGTGGCGCTCGGGCGTCCGGCCTCGATCATCGGCGGCGGCACCGCACCGCGCACGATCGTCGCCGCGGCGATGGCCATGCCGAACGGGCTGGCCAGCACGGCGTCCGAGCCGCCGCCCTGGAGCACCTGCTCGGCGCTGCGCCCCGCGGTGGCCAGGCGGCCGGTCACCTCGTCCAGGCCGGGCACCTTGAAGTCGATGCCGACGCCGAGCGCGGTCGCCGCCTCGGCCACGTCCTGCACGGAGACGTCCTGCGGCGCCTTGCCTTTCGCCGACGCCGCGACGGCGCGGAACAGCTCCATGGTGCCGCCCACCGGGTACAGCCCGGTGAACGCCACCGAACCGTGCTCGCTGGCTTGACTGTTCTGCGCGGTGGCGACCACTGCCCCGGTGGAGGGCTGGATCGCCACGATCGAGGCCTGCGTGGCGACGCTGACCACCGCGTCCTCCGCGGCCCGCTGCAAGCGCTGGTCCATCGTGCCCGCGATGTCCGGTCCCGGCGGCCCTTGCTGACCGGCGAGCTGGGTGATGAACCGGCCGTCCTGCTCGAACAACTGGACGCCCCATCCGGAATGCGCCTCCTGGCTCTCCTGCTGCACCTTGCGCAGCGCGTCCAGCATCGGCGACCAGACCCGGCGGTCGGCGGAGATCAGCCGCGGCTGCTTCTCCATCACCACGCCGGGAATCGGCGCCATCCGCGGTTCCAGGATCGCGAAGTCGCCCTCGCGCAGATTCACCGCGACGATCGGCTTGCCCTGCGAGGTGGCCAGTTGCTGCATCAGGGCGGGCCCGGTGATCAGCGGCGCGACCGGCTCGATGGCCTTGGCCAGCGCGTCGGTCGACGCGACCGGATCGGGCATCTTGGCGGGGTCGAGCTTGATCACGTTGATCACCTGCTCGGTCATCAACGGCGCACCGGCGATGTCGTTGACCCGCGGCGCCGGCGTCGGATACGTGCGCACCAGGCGCACCGTCCGGTTGTGCGCGAGCTGCGGCATCACGACCGCGGGCTCCCAGGAGATCCGCCAGCCGATGGCCAGCTTGCGCACATTGCCCTGCACGCTGTAGTTCCAGTTCTTCTTCTCGCCGAAGCTCCATTCGACGTCCATGCTGAAGATCGCCGACTGCGCGTCCAGGCCGATGAACTGCGTCTTGCGATAGTCGACCTTGCCGCCCTGCAGGCCGCTGAACATTTGCTTGAGAGTTGCCGAGGCCGCGCTGGGGTACGACGTCAGGTCTGCCGCTTTCGTAGAGTCCTGATCATCGAGCAGATCCGTGAAGCGCTCCACGACCGCTTCGGCTTCGTTCTGCTTCTCGTGTATCCCGCACGACCCGATCCCGAGCGCGAGCGCCGCCACCCCCATGAGTGCCATTGCGCCGCGAACACGAAAGCGGCGGGATCCCCACACGTCCATGTCGCCCACTCTTCACTCTTGTCACTCCAGTAACAAGACCACCGTACCCGATTAAGACCAGACCGCGATGCCTCCGTAGCGAGGACGTTACCCATGCTCAGCATCCCAATTGTGCCCCGAGATCTCGCATCTCGGGTGGCCTTTCATGATCATCGTCCAGCCGGTCGGCGGCAACCGGCGCCGCTACCGTACCGGCCTTCAGGAAAAGCCGCGCGGTTACCACCGCACTAGACGTTTCAGATCAATAAATACCCCGGACGGCGCGGATCGAAGCAATCGGGTCCCTGTTCGCACAGAGCGGAACCACCATACCGATATTGCGAAGTAATCTTGTAATCAATGAAAGCAACGCATCACAGTAAGTAGGTGACTCGCCATGAGAAACGCGCACCGCGGCCGGGGCTTCGGCCGGACCGGCGGCTGGCAGCAAGCCGACCTGCCGGACCCCTCGGACGTGCCCGACTGGTTCGCCGGAAGATTGCCGGATGACTGGTTCACCGGTCCGCCGGTGATCGAGGTGGACCGCGACGAGATCGTCGTCATCGGCGAGTTGCCGATTCCGCAACCGGAGAAGGCGGCCACCGACGACGCGGAGGCCCCCACCGAGGAAGTGCCGCGCGCCACCAAGGAGGGCGCGGTGGCCCGATTCCGCGAGTCCACCCGTCCCGCCCGGATGCAGATCGCGAACGAAGCACAGCACCGCTACCGGCGCAATGTGGCCTGGGGCGTCTCCGTGGACGGCGAACAGATCCTGTTCACCCACCTGGCCGTCCCCGTCATGACCCGTCTGCGTCAGCCCGAACGCAAGGTTCTCGACACGTTGGTCGACGCCGGCGTCGCCCGTTCCCGCGCCGACGCCCTGGCATGGACGGTGAAGCTGGCGGGCAAGCACGCCGAGACGTGGCTGGAGGAACTGCGCGAGGCCATGCGCAAGGTCGACGACCTGCGCTCGGAAGGTCCGCAAGGACTGTAGGCGGTCAGGCCCGGTCCGGCGGCGCGGTAATTTGTTGTGCATGGCTGCGACCGCGACGCCGGGCCCGATCCTGGTTCTGAACGGCCCGAACCTCAACATGCTCGGCACCAGGCAGCCGGAGGTGTACGGGCCGGCGACGCTGGACGACGTCGTGGCGTTGTGCGAGCGGACCGCGGCGAAGTTCGGCCGGGAGGTCGTCGCCTTCCAGTCCAATTCCGAGGGTGCGCTCATCGATCGCATCCACCAGGCGCGCGGCGCCGAGTCGGGCATCGTGATAAATCCCGGCGGACTCACCCATACCTCGGTGGCGCTACGGGACGCGCTGGTGATCCCGGAAATCCCCATTGTCGAGGTGCACATCAGCAATGTGCACGCGCGTGAGGAGTTCCGGCGCCATTCCTACATCTCCTCGATCGCCACGGCGGTGGTCGCGGGAATGGGCATTCAGGGTTATGCCGCCGCCGTCGAGTTCCTGGCCCGCCCGGCCTGACCTCACTTCAGCTGGAAGACCGGGAAACCCGGCGCGATGGCGGCGAGTTCCTCGTCGGTGGCGTCCTTGGTCACGCCCTCGAAGAACCTGCCGACCTCCCAGCCCCATTTCCGCAGGTAGAGGCGCAGCAGAGGCACCTTGTCCGCATCGGGCACCTCGGTGGCGGTGAACGCTTCCACCTTGCGTCCGAGCCGCAGCTCGCCACCGCCGGCGGCGCGGAGGTTGCGCACCCACTGCGTGTGGCCACGCGGCGCGACGAGGAAACGCTCACCATCCTCGCGCACCATCAGGTTGACCATCGTGGTGCGCCATTCCCCGCTCTTGCGCCCGCGCACCGCGAGCAGTCGCGACCCCATCACGCTGACGCCCAGCTTGGGCAGCAGATTGGCGAACCGGTTGAAGATCGCGTCGAATCCAGCGGGGCCGATGTAGCGGGTGCTGAGGTCCATGACCACTCCTTGTTGTGAGCACTGCTCTCTATAGAGAGAAGTGTTCCACGAAGTGCGCGGTCAAGTCAAGAGCACTGCTCTCTATCGACCGGCCTCTGTGGCCACGGCGGCCGAAGCCCCGTCGACGCCCTTCTCCGCCGTCGATCACGACTGCACGGCAGCGTCCTGGTCGGGCAATGTCTCGCCGGTCTCCAACAGCGTCTTGAGGTTGGACAGGATGCTCGGCCAGCCGCCGCTGATCGCGTCCAGCACGCGGCTGCCGGGCTGGAAGCCGTCGTGCACGACCGTCAACTCGACGACCTCGCCGTGCGGCTCGATCTCGAAGGTCACCTTCGACCGCGGCTCGCGCGACCAGGCCGCGACGTCTGCGGGGTCCATCTCGAAGGTGGCGGCGAAGGCAGGGTCGAAGGTGTGCCAGGTGTAGGAGAGCCGGCAGTAGGGCTCGGCCTCGAGCACGACCTGTTCGGGGTCCTTGCTGGTCCAGTCCTGCTGGCGCCAGATCATCTCCGAACCCGGACGCCAGTCGGTGTCGAAGCTCGCACCCCAGTAGCGGTTGGTGAACGCCGGATCGGTCAGCGCCTGCCACAGCTTCTCGGCGGTGGTCCTGATGTAGGTCTTGTAGACGAAAGTGGTGTCGCCCATCGGTTGTTCCTCCAGCGCTCTCTTCAGGTCGGCGAGTGCGTTCACCCGCGCACGGTCGTACCGGTTGATCCAGCGGTCGGCGATGGCGTTGATGGGCTCGGCATTGAGGTAGTGCAGTTTTTGCCGGCCGCTGCGCCGCGTGGTGATGAGGTTGGCCGCCTCCAGCACCGCGAGATGCTTGCTCACCGACTGGCGAGCCATCGCCAGTCCGGCGCACAACTCGCGCAGCGTCTGCCCGTTGTGAACATTCAGGCTGTCCAGCAGCCGCCGCCTGTTCGGGTCAGCCAGTGCTCGGAACACCTCGTCCATCGCCCGCCTTTCGAAACACGCAGCCTTCCGGCTGCCTTTCTCAAGGATATGCAGCCTTGTGGCTGCATATCAAGCCCGGAAAACGAAACGACCTCGCAAAGCGGCTGCTTTGCGAGGTCGGAGGTAGGGAACAGAGGTCAGGGG
>NZ_BAFS01000285.1 GCF_000308415.1 Nocardia asiatica NBRC 100129
GCGTCGGTGGTGATCCACAGCGCGTTGTCCGCACCGGCGAGCAGCGCGGCCTCGACGGCCTCCTCGATCGACATCCGGCTGGTGATCGCGGCCATGCCACCGAGATCGTCGGTGAAGATCGGACCTTGGAACGGCGCGGCGCCGTAGCCGGCGCCGTCGCGCAGCAATCGCATCGCTTCCGGACTGATGCTGGCCGGGACGTTCGGGGTGGTCAGTCCGGGCACGTCCAGGTGGCCGACCATCACCGCCGCGCCGGAGCCGATCAGGTTGCGGAACGGCACCAGGTCCACTTGCTGCAACTGCTCCAGCGGCGGGGTGCGCACCGCGCCGGTGTGCGAATCGCCCGAGCCGGAGCCGTGACCGGGGAAGTGCTTCATCACCGTGCCGAGGCCGACCTCGCGCATGGCGCGAATGTAGGCGTCTGCGTAGCGGGTGACCACGTCCGGATCGTCGGAGAAGGAGCGGTCGCCGATGACCGAGTCGTCCGGCTGGGAGCTGACGTCGATGTCGGGCGCGAAGTCCACCGTCACGCCGAGATCCTTCAGCGCACGGCCGCGCACGAGCGTGGCGCTGTAGAACTGCTCGGGACTCATGGTCAGCGCCGTCTCCCGCGCCGAGGGAGCCGCGCCGATCAGGTCGCGCACCCGCGAGACGCGGCCGCCCTCCTCATCGATGGTCACCATCAGGGGCACCGTGGCGGCCTCTTTCACCTGCGCGATCTGCCCGGAGGCGAGCAGCGCCTGCTCGGTCCACCCGCCCACGAAGATGCCGCCGACCTGTTCGTCGCGCACCACGCTCGTGGCGTCGGCGGCGCCGGTGACGCCCACCGTCAGCAATTGGGCGAGCTTCGCGCGGGTGGTGAACTGCGCGAGGTACCCGGCGGTGCAGTCCGGCGGAGCCGAACCGGTGGCCGGGATCGCGGCGGTGGTCGCTTCCCCCGTCGCGGTGGTGGTGCTCGACGGGGCCGACTGCGTAGAGCCGCCGTTGGAGCAGGCGGTCGCGATGGCGGCGAGAACGGCGAGGACGAGCAGAGGCGTCTTCCGCATAGAGGTCAACCGTACTCGCCGCGACGGGTGCCGCCGCAGTCGCTCCGTCGCTACCGGGCAGGCAACTCGCGCACCGGTCCCGGGTCGTCGTCCCCGGCCGACGCACTCGGGGCGGCAGGGCAAGCGTTGGCGCAGGTCATACCTATGAACAAGCCGGTTCGAGCGGGGGTGCGCGGGGTAATCTCGAGGTGTCGCCGCGCGTCCGGCTCAGGAGGTCATCGTGCCCTGCGATCTGATGCTCATCGCCTACGACGGCTCCGAGAACGCCAAGCGCGCCGTCGCGTACGCCGGGCGCTTCCTCAGCGCGAATCGAGCTGTCGTGCTGACCGCGTGGGAGCCCATGGTGCGTCAAGCCGCTCGCCTGTCCGGACTGTCGGGCGTGATGCAGCCGGAATGGGTGCCCGACGACGAGATCGAGGACATCGCCTACGTCGACGCGCGCGCCACCAATGCCGAGGGGGTGCGCCTGGCCGAGCTGGCGGGCCTGAACGCCGAGGCGCGCACCGCCGAATGCACCACCACCATCTGGAACGCCATCGTCGATTGCGCCGACGAACTGGACGTCGACATCATCGTCGCGGGCACCCGGGGCGCCACCGGGCTGCGCGCGCTCCTGCACAGCAGCGTGGCCGACGCCGTCCTCAAGCATTGCCACCGCCCGGTGCTGCTCGTCCCGCCCGGCAAGAACGCTTGACCGCGCCGGTGTGAGATCTGGATCGCTCCCGCGCGGCGGGACGCTGCGGCGGGGCTAGGTTGGGGTCATGGATGGGTTCCTGCTTGCTCGGGCCGACGGGGTTGTTCGGGGCCATGGGAGCCGGGTCTGCTTCGACGACGCGCGTGCGGCGGCGCTCGCGCTGCGCGCCGGTCGCGCCGATCTGATCGTCGGCGCGCTGCCCTTCGATCCGCGCGAGCCCGCCGCCCTGTGTGTGCCGGAGCGCGCCGAGCACACCGCCGGTCCGTGGCGGCCCGCCGCACTCCCCGACCTGCCCGCGGTGCGCGTGGTGACCGAGATACCCAGCCCGGCAGAGCATGTCGCGCGCGTGACGAAACTGGTCGAGCAACTCAACGATCCCACCCAACCGCTGCGCAAAGTGGTCGCGGCGCGTTCGGTGCTGGCCGAAGCGCGGTCGGCGCTGGACCCGGAGGTCGTCGCCGGGCACCTGCTGACCAGGCATCCGCACGCGAACGTCTTCGCCGTCGACCTCACACCCGCCGGTCGGACCGGCGCGACCCTGGTGGGTGCGTCGCCGGAGGTGCTGGTCGACCGGCAGGGCGAGGTCGTGACGCTGCGGCCGCTGGCGGGCACGCTGCCGCGCCTGGCCGACCCGGACGCCGATGCCGCCCAGGCCCGGGAATTGCTGACCAGCGCCAAGAATCGCGACGAGCACGCGTTCGTCATCGACTGGATCCGGGAGCGGCTCGGGCCGGTGTGCGCCGAGTTGTCCATCCCGGCGAGCCCGGAGCTGATCAGCACCCACGAGGTGTGGCACCTGGCGACGCCGATCCGGGGACGCCTGCGCGACACCGGCGTCACCGCGCTCGACCTGGCGCTGCTGCTGCACCCGACGCCCGCGGTCTGCGGCACCCCCACCGATCTCGCGCTGGAGGCCATCGCGCACAACGAGGACGACCGCGGGTTCTACGGCGGCGCCGTCGGCTGGTGCGACGCCGACGGCGACGGCGCCTGGGTGGTCGCGATCCGCTGCGCGGAACTCGCGGCCGACGGTCGTACCGTGCGGGCGTACGCGGGCGGCGGCATCGTCGCGGCCTCCGATCCGCAGGCCGAACTGGACGAGACCACCGCGAAGCTGCGCACCCTGCTCGGCGCGCTGCACTGCGCGCTTCCCACGCGCTGACGCGGCAGCCGCGGACCGTCTCGAACCTCGTGTCTCGGCGTCGCGGAGCGTGCTCGCGGGCGACCCGCCGGAGAAAGTCGGCGGTGATTCCACGGCCTGAACGCATACAAATACCGGGCGTCCTGCTAGGTTGGCCGGGAACGTGCCTGCATCGACGTATTGGAGTGCCGCGATGAAGTTTGCTGTCCCGGGTGTTGCGAGTGCTGTCGCGGGCGCCGTGCTGGGTGTGCTCGGTGTCTTCCTCATCACCATGGCGATCCAGCAGAACTCGCGCCCGGACATCGATCGCAGCGGCGACAAGGACTCCTCGCTGCTGAACAACGTTGAGTACGGCAGCCGCTGACCCGCTGACCTCCGCTTCACCCGCCGACTCGCTCGGATACCCAACGGCGCCGGGGCGTAGCACTGCGCCGTTGGGCAGACGCTGGTTCGCCGCGACGGTCGTCGTGGCGTTCCTGCTGACCTTCGCGCAGGCGCCCGGACTCACGGTCGCCGACACGAAATACGACCTGGCGCAGAATCCGCTCGGCTTCCTCGAACGCGCGAGCCATCTGTGGAGCAGTCAGGCGCCGATGGGCCAGGTGCAGAACCAGGCCTACGGCTACTTCTTCCCGCACGGCGCGTTCTTCTCGCTCGGCCATGTGCTGGGCGTGCCCGCCTGGGTGACCCAGCGGATCTGGTGGGCGCTGCTGCTGCTCGCCGGATTCTGGGGGATCGTCCGCCTGTGCGAGGCGCTCGGCATCGGGACGCGCGGGTCGCGTGTGGTCGCCGCGCTCGCGTTCGCGCTGTCGCCGCGCGTCCTGACCACCGTCGGCTCGATCTCCTCGGAGACCTTGCCGATGATGCTGGCGCCGTGGGTGCTGCTCGCGCCCGCCGCGCTCGGCGTCGCGCGGCGTAACCGGAGGCGGGGCGGGGCGGCCTCGCCCGCGGGCAGCGCCCTGGCGCTGGCGCTGATGGGCTCGGTCAACGCGGTCGCCACGGTGGCCGCCTTTCTGCCCGCGCTGCTGTGGTGGGGTTCCTACCGGCCGAACCCGCGCTGGTGGCGTTTCACGGCGGCGTGGATTCCGCTGCTGGTGCTGGCCACGTTCTGGTGGGCGGTGCCGCTGCTGCTGCTGGGCAAGGTGAGCCCGCCGTTCCTGGACTACATCGAGTCCTCCGGGGTGACGACGCAGTGGGCCTCGCTGGGCGAAGTGCTGCGCGGCACCGACAGCTGGACGCCGTTCGTCTCGCCGGAACGCATCGCGGGCGCTGTGCTGGTGACCCAGCCCGCGGCGGTCCTCGCGACGGGCTTGGTCGCGGCTGCGGGCATGGCGGGCCTGGCGCTGCGGTCGATGCCGTATCGGGGCAGGCTGGTGCTGATCCTGTGCGTGGGGCTGGTCGGCATCTGCGCCGGGTTCGTGGGCGAGCTGAGCGGGCCGTTCGCGGAGTCGGTGCGCGTATTCCTGGACTCCGGCGGCGCTCCGCTGCGCAACGTGCACAAGCTGGAGCCGCTGATCCGGCTACCGCTCGTGCTCGGGCTGGCCCAGCTGCTCGCTCGGGTCCCGCTGCCCGCCTCCGCTCCGCTGCGGGTGTGGCGCAGCGCGTTCGCGCACCCGGAGCGCGACCGCGCCGTCGCGGTCGCGGCGCTGGTCCTCACCGCGCTGGCGCTGTCCACCTCGCTGGCCTGGACCGGGAAACTCGCGCCGCGCGGCGCCTACGATCGCGTGCCCGAATACTGGCAGCAGACGGCGGACTGGCTGAAGGACAATGCCTCCGACACGCGCGCCTTGGTGGTGCCCGGTGCGCCTTTCGGCAGTCAGGTGTGGGGACTCACCCGCGACGAACCGCTGCAAGCGCTGGCCGAGACCCCGTGGGCGATCCGGGACGCGGTGCCGCTGAACCCGCCCGGCACCATTCGCGCGATGGATTCGGTGCAGCGGCTCATCGCCGACGGCAGGCCGTCGGCCGGGCTGGCCGCGACGCTGACCGCCCAGGGCGTCGGGGTCGTCGTCCTGCGCAACGACCTCGATCCGGAGACCTCCCGCTCGACCCGGCCGATGCTGGCCCACCAAGCGCTCGACAACTCGCCGGGCCTGCGCAAGGTGGCCGAGTTCGGCAACCCGATCGAATCGCTGGTGATCGCCGACGGCTTGGTGGCCGACGGCGACCTGCGCCCGCCGTACCCGGCGGTCGAGATCTACCGGGTGGACGCGCCGGGGCCTGGCGCCCCCGTCGAGGTGCGCGGCGGCACCGGCGCGCCGGAGGCGTTCCCCGGCGCATACACCGTTCCGCTCGGTGATGTCCCGGTCGTCCAAGGCGGACCCGAAGTGCTCGAGCGGATGCGCCGCGACCCGGGCGCCACCCGCAACCCCACTTTGCTCGCCGCCGACGCGACCAGGGCCGGGTTGCCGGTAGGCCCGGTGACGATCACCGACACGCCGATGGATCGCGAGGCCGATTTCGGGCGGGTGGACAACCACAACTCGGCGCTGCGCGCTCCCGACGACGCCCGCCGCACGCACAACCTGGTGCCCGACTATCCGGTGCCCGGGGCCGAGCTGGTGCGCGGTGAATGGTCCGGCGCCACGATCACCGCGTCGAGTTCGGCCGCCGACGCCACCCAGCTCGGCGGCGCGGCGCCGGGCAGCTCGACCGCGGCCGTCGTCGACGGCGATCCGGCCACCGCGTGGATCAGCAACGGCATCGAACGCGCCTTGGGGCAGTGGCTCCGGCTCGATCTCGACCGCCCCGTGCAGGCCGGGCAACTGAACCTCACCACCAGCGCGGCCGCCATCGGTGACCCGGTGAAGTGGATCGAAGTGCGCACCGCCAACGGTACCGTCTCGGTCCGGGTGCCCGAACCAGGTGCGCAGGTCTCCGTCTCGCTGCCCGCCGGTCGCACCGAGTGGCTCGAGATCACCGCCATCCGTACCGAAAACGGCACCGGTGGCGGGCAATTCGGCATCAGCGAACTGCGGCTGGACGACTATTCGCAGCGCAACGCGCCGGTCCGCGTCGACATCCGGCACCGGACGGTGGTGCCGCCCGGTCCGGCCGGCGCGCACGTGCGTGGGTGGGATCTCGGTCAGGAATTCCCCGGCCGCAGCGCGTGTTTCGACGCGCCCGATCGGGTGCGGTGCAGCAAGGGACTCGCCTTGGCGCCGGAGGAACCGGGAACCTTCCAGCGCACCCTGACGGTGCCGGAGCCGATGTCCGTGGCCCCGGACCTGACCGTGCGCACCAGGCAGGGCCCGGCTTTGGAAGCGCTGCTCACCGATGCCGCCCGCCCGGTCGCGCGGGGCAAGGCCGACGTCGGCGACCTGCGCGGGGCCGCGTTCGCCGCGACCGACGGCGATCCGCGTACCAGCTGGACCGCGCCGGAGGACTCGGTTCGCGAGACCACCGGCGGCAGGCCGACGCTCACCATCGAGCTGCCCGAACCCACGCTGGTGACGGGCCTCGAGCTGACCCCTTCGCTCGGCGGCCTGCCCGCGGCGCCCACCTCGGTGACGGTGAATCTCGGAGCCGGCCCGCAGGTCGGCGAGCTGGACGTCGAGGATCCGGGCACACCGACGCGGATCGCCCTGCACCCCACCGTGACCGACCGGATCGAACTGAGCTTGCGGACCTGGCGGCCGGTGCTGGACCAGACCGCGCTCGGCTTCGCGCAGACCCAGCCGGCCGGGTTGGCCGAGGTGACGGTGCTGGGGCCGGACTATCCCGCGGCCGCACCGCTGGACCGGGAGATCACCGTCCCGTGCGCGCTGGGGCCGACGATCGACGCGGGCGGACGGACGCTGCGCACGACGGTGACCGCCACCGTCGGCGAATTGCGGTCCGGCGCGCCCGTTCCCGCCCGGGTCTGCGCCGACGACCCGACCGAGCCGGAGTCCGGCGCACCGGGCGAACTCGCGCTGCCGCAGGGCCGGACCGACGTGGCGGTCGGACCGACCGACCTCTTCTTCGTGGATCGGCTGCGCTTGCACCGCACCGGGACGGATACTCCCGCGCCCACCAGTTCGGACCAGGGCGCCCGGCTGCTCGTGCTGCCGCTGAGCACCAACGTCGGATGGCGCGCGACGAGCGCGGACGGGCAGGTGCTCGAACCGGTGGTGGTCGACGGCTGGCAGCAGGCATGGGCGCTGCCCGCGGACGTCAGCGGCCCGGTGACGGTCTCTTTCCCGGTCGACCGCTGGTATCGCCTCGGCATCTTCGGCGGCCTGCTGCTGCTCGTGCCGCTCGCCGTGCTGGCGATTCCCCGTCGCTCGCGGCGGGATGCCACCCAGGCCGAGGCGGGCGGGCCGTCGGATCCGCGCGGCGACGCGCCCCGCACTTGGGGGCGCCGCTGGATGGGCGCGGTAGGGCTCGACCGGTGCGGCCACGGT
>NZ_BAFS01000284.1 GCF_000308415.1 Nocardia asiatica NBRC 100129
TGGCGCCGGTCCGGGGCTGGGGTCCCCCTCGCGGGAGTGGGAAGCGACGCGCCTCACGTCGCGGCCTCCGGCATGGGAATGTGGAGTGGTGACCTCCCTACGCATCCGGAACATCGTCGGGGTGCTCACCGCGTTGCTGGTGGTGTGCGCCGCAGTTCTCACGGCAGGCGTGGTCGGCGGCGGCCCCGGCAGGATCGATCGCGGCATCGCCGATTGGGCCATCGCGCAGCGCAACGATGCGCTGACCCCGGTCGCCGTGGTGGTCAGCGTGCTGGGCGGCACGCTCGCCATGACGGCCCTGGCCACCGTGACCTGCCTCATGTTGTCCTGGCGGCGGCGCTGGACCTCGGCGGCGCTCGTCGCGGTCGCCGGGCTGGGCGGCGGATTGCTGGTCCGGGGCGGCAAGCGGCTGACCGACCGCGACCGGCCGCCCGTCGAGGACCACCTGATCAGCGTGTCCAACCAGGCTTATCCGTCCGGGCACGGCATGGGCTCGTTCGTCGTGGTCGGCATCGTCCTGGTGGTCGCGCTCCCCGGCCTGCACGGCCCCCTGATGCGCGCCTGCGCGGCGATCGCCGCCGTGGTGTTCGTC
This sequence comes from Nocardia asiatica NBRC 100129, assembly GCF_000308415.1. Classification (GTDB taxonomy): domain Bacteria; phylum Actinomycetota; class Actinomycetes; order Mycobacteriales; family Mycobacteriaceae; genus Nocardia; species Nocardia asiatica. The sequence continues at coordinate 593 of NZ_BAFS01000284.1, forward strand.
GCCGCGGTCGGCCTGTCGCGCATCTACCTCGGCGTCCACTGGACCACCGACATTCTCGGCGCCTGGTGCTTCGGGGCGCTGTGGCTCATCCTCTGCCTGACGGTCTACCGCTATCTCGTGCCCGCCGGCGAGCCGGTGGACGGTCAGCGGAATTCCACCGACGGAAGCGGACCGGCCACGAAGCCGGACGCGCCCGATGAGGTCGGAACGCCTTCCGAGCACCGGCGGGCATAGGCCGATACCAGCCTCGCCACGGCCTGCCTACCGCCCCGGAAGCGATGCAGACTGCTCGCATGATGCGATACCGACTGTTCGGCCGGACCGGCCTGCGCGTGTCCGAACTCGTCCTCGGCACCATGGCGATCGGCGATGCCGACGAGTACCGGCGGATTCTGCACGTGTTCGCCGATGCCGGAGGCAACTTCGTGGACACCGCCTCGGCCTACGGTGCGAGCGAGGAAATGCTCGGCACAGTGCTCGACCGCCGCGATCGCTTCGTCATCGGCACCAAGTACACGCTGACCCGCGACGCGAGCGACCCCAACGCCTCCGGCAACCACCGCAAGAACCTGGTCACATCACTCGAACAGAGTTTGCGACGACTGCGCACCGACTACATCGACGTCTACTGGGTGCACGTATGGGACCGGCACACTCCGATCGAGGAGACGATTCGCGCGCTCGACGAGGTCGTGCGCACGGGCAAGGTGCTCTACATCGGCATCTCCGATGCCCCCGCATGGGTTGTGGCGCAGGCGAATACGCTCGCCCATTGCCGCGACCGGACAGCCTTCGCCGGTCTGCAAGTGCCCTACAACCTGCTGCAACGCGATGTCGAACGGGAACTGCTACCGATGGCCGAAGCGTTCGGGATGAGCGTGACCACCTGGGCTCCGCTGGCTCGCGGGGTCCTCTCCGGCGCGACAGGACGACGCGCCGACCCCGCCCGATTCACCGATCGCGAACGCGCCGCAGCCGCGGCGGTCGAGACCGTCGCGGCGGAACTCGGCGTGCCCCCGGCCCATGTGGCGATCGCCTGGACCCGGCGACGGTCACCCGCCGTCCTACCTCTGATCGGCGTCAGCACCGCGGACCAGCTGACGCAGAATCTCGGTGCCGTCGAGCTGACGTTATCCGACGAGGTCGCCGCCGTCCTCGAGGCGGCAGTCCCGTTCGAACTCGGATTCCCCGGCGACTTCATTTCCGAATGCGACCGGTCTCCGCATGTCTACGGCGACACCGTGCGGCGCGTCGACGCCCACCACGCCCGAGCGGGATTCCGCGACTGACCGACGGGCACCCTGATCCGATTCATCCGGAACCCAGGTCCGCGCGCGCCTGCTCAGCGATCTCGTTGATGCTGGTCTCCTTCGAGTACTTCTCGATCGCCGCGAGGCCCACAGCCGCGACCCGGCGCCATTCGTCGTCGTCGGTGAGTTCGCCCGACCGTTCATCGAGATGCTTCTTGACCACCATCAAGGAGGAGTCGGCGGGCTCGAACATCAGTGCGCTCAGTTCGCGGTCCCGGCGGGCGAGGGTGGGGCCCATCTCGCTGCCGACGATCCGCACGGCGGCTTCGGCCCGCATATGCGCTCGCAGTGGTTCATGAAGATCGCTCAGCTCCGAGGCGATGGTGGCGTAATTGGGCGGGCGCGCCTCCAACGCGGCGCGAATCCGACCCAGTTGGGCGGCGAAGTCCATAACAGACGAGACATAAGCGACATACGCTTCGCGGCGATCCTTCCGCACGGCCTGCGCAGCCGCGAAGCGCTCCTGTCGGTTCATCTCCGTGCTGCTCACATGGGTGGATGCCCACGCTGACACCCCCGCCGAGATCACCGCCGCAGCCACTGCGGTGACCAGCGCGTATCGCCCACTCCGTGTCGCGACCCGCAGACTGCGCTGTAGTTCCGCCAAGTCGAACGAGGACGCCGGCGCCGAAGGTCCGGCCGGACCCCCGGACCCTTCAAGCCTCTTCGGCGCAGCGTGCTCGTCATTCATGAGCCCAAATTACGTCGCGCGAGGTCTCCGAAGGGGTAGACGCGCAGGTAGCCGAACACCGGACGGAGATCCGGGTACACGGCACTACCTCGCAGACGCGGACCGGCTCTACAGTGCCGTCTCGGCTCTCTCCCTCAGGAAACGCGCGATCCCAGCCTCCGCGATCTCTTTCGCGCGCCCTATGTCGTCGGTTGTCTCCGAATACGAACGGATCAGCTGACCTGCGCCATCGCCCAGAGTGACCCGCAACGTGCCATCGGCTCGGATCACCCGGATGACGGCATATCCGCCGTCGAATGGCTTGGCCAACCAGTGGTCCACGGCGGGGCCGCTCAGCGCCCAACCATCGACGGCATCGACCCTGCGCAGCCGCGACCGGGCGTACTTCGTCGTGTTGTCGGCGGCGCGAAGACGATGTCCGCGCAACTCCTCCACCTTGCGTCGCTGCCCCCGAACGTCTCAGTCCGCTTGCTGCCCTTGGCTGTCGGCTTCCCGTTAGGGGTTTCAGCAGGACCGTTCACTGTGATGGACTTCGGCCAAGACAGTCGTGGCAAACCGATCGAGCCCACGTTGGTGTACGTCGAGGCGTATACCGGGGCGATGTACTACGAACGCGCCGTTATCGTGCGCCGCTATAGAGCAGCGCACCGCATGCTCCGGCAGGTAGCGTTGGACGAGTCGAAGAGCAAGAACCTGCCGCGTCAGGTCGCGAAGGAGTATGCACGGTGAAGGTCGACCTATCCCGAGCTCACTGGTTCAAGAGCAGCCACAGCGGCGGAGGGCAGGATTGTGTAGAGATCGCGTTCCTCGACGGCGGTCATGTGGGCGTTCGAGACAGCAAGGCCCCCTCTAGCCCGGCGCTGGTGTTCACCCCCAGCGAGTGGGACGCCTTCACCGCTGCCGTCGTACACGGGAAGTTCGACAAACCCTCATGACCAGCAAGAGTATGACGGTGATCGGTGGACTGGCGGACGCGACCTGGTTCAAGAGTCGGCGCAGCGGACCCTCCAAGGATTGCGTGGAGGTCGCGTTCCTCGAAGGGGGCCACGTCGGAATGCGTGACTCCAAGAAACCCTCCGGCCCGGCGCTGGTGTTCACCCCCAGCGAGTGGGACGCCTTCACCGCTGGCGTCGTACACGGAGAGTTCGATCGGTCATAGTGACCAACGAGAGTGCGACGGTGATTCCTGACGCAACGGACGCGACCTGGTTCAAAAGCAGCTACAGCGGAGGCCACGGCGATTGCGTCGAGATCGCATTCCTCCGAGGCGGCGGGATCGGTGTCCGCGACTCCAAAGACCCGGCTGGTTCGGCGCTGGTGTTCACACCGAGCGAGTGGGACGCCTTCACGGCTGGTATCGCGAACGGGAAGTTCGACCGACCTTAGCGCGCTCGGCAGGCCCATCGACCCAGTTCACCGGCATCTAGCTGGACTTTTCCCACCCCGCGCGCGGCTTCTGCTACAGTCTCGGTTGGCGCATCTGCGCCCTGCCGATGTAGTTCAATGGTAGAACTTCTGCTTCCCAAGCAGACAGCGCGGGTTCGATTCCCGTCATCGGCTCCATCGAAGGCCCTGGGCCGGCACTCGCCGACCCAGGGCTTTCCGCTTTCGGCCCATCCAACTGCGCTCGTCATCGAGGCTGCGGAGCGGATCTGGGAACCACTGGTGCAGCTGGGCACGGAGACCGGAGCGGAGGCCGTGCAGCCGAACTATTCGTCGAGCAACCGGGTGGCCGTGCGGATCGCCGCTTCGAAACTGCTGCGGTTGCGCGGCTGGTTGATGCCGGGCGGAGAAGGCGAGGCTCCGTGCACCACCTGAATGTCCGCCCCGGTCAACGACATTTTCCGCCAGGCGTGCTGTGCCGGACTGCCGAGCAGGACGACTACGCGCAGCTGGGGAAGCATTCCGAGCATTCGGCGCGTGTAGGGCTCGGCCCTGCCGAGTTCCGAACGCGTCGGCGCGCCGCCCGTAATCGGGAACGGGCAGGCGTTCCAAGCGGTACACCGCGCCCGGTCGAGACCGGCGGCGGCACATGTGCGGAAGAAGTTCTCCGCACCGGCGTCATCGTTGTCCCAGCTGAGAAAACGTCTGTCGCGCAGGTCGGGACTGGCGTCGCCCTCGGGGGCTTTCAGCACGAACAACAGTTCGGCCGCGACACCGCCGAACAGCGGATCTATGTAGGGCAGATTCTCGAAACCGGTATCCGCTTCGATCCGATCGATGAGTTGATTGAGCGCGCGAACATGGGGCATTTCGATCGCGGCCGCGGCCCGTTCACGCCGAATCCGCCGCTCGCGCAGGGCTCGCGGATGAGCGGGAATTCGCATGGGCCACCTCGAGGACCGCCGACAGCGCTACGAGGGTCACCCTACGCGGTGTCGATGCGGTCGCGGGGCGGATCTCGCCCGCGATTCAGGCTGCGCCGTTGGCGGTTTCGGCGTGCAGTCGGCGGAAACGGCTGCCGTGGAAGACAAGTGGGTCGACGTCGGTGCGGGTGGCGATGCGGTGGATGCGCAGGATGACCACGGCGTGGTCGCCCGCTGGGACGTGGGCCTCCTGGACGCCCTCGATCCAGGCGGTGGCGCCCTCGATGAACACGGCGTGCCCCGAGCCGCGGTGCAGCTGGATATCGCGGAAGCGGTCGCCGTCGCGGGTGCCGAGCGAGCGGGCGGCGGCTTGCTGGTCGGTGCCGAGCAGGCTCAGGCCCAGGTGGCTCGCGGCGGCGAGCTTGGGCCAGGTGGCCGAGGAGTTCTGCACGCAGAACGAGACCAAGGGCGGGTCGAGCGAGACGGGAACGAAGGTGCTCACCGCCAGACCGTGCGGGGTTCCGTCGATTTCGGCGCACACCGCGACGACACCGCTGGGGAAATTCGCGAACGCGCGGCGCAGACCGGCTCCGTCGGCGGGGAATTCGAACAGGTCATGCATGATTCGCAGCCTTCGAGCTGTGGGCCAGTGCCTGGGCGACCGAACGCCACCGACCACTGTACCGGTCGATGGCGCCGTCTTCGGCGAATGTGCGATCGGACAGGTAGAGCCCGGGCAACGCCGCGGTGGCTCCGATCTCGACGAGCACGGGCTTGAGCAGCAGGTCGGGCGCCAGCGCGTGGGCCGGTCCGGCGCCGAGCATCACGGGGACCGCGAGCACGCCTTCCAGGCCGGTCCCGCCCTCGAACTGCTCGAGGAACAGCTTCAGCAGCCCGGTGTAGGTCGCCTTGAAGGTGGGACTGGCGAAGACGGCGAGCTCCGAGGCCGCTACGGTCCGCACCGCCTCCGCCACGGCCGGGTCACCCCAGCTGAGCAGCCCCGGACCGAACTCGACCAAGTCGATCACGGTGGGCTCCGCCTCCGGCCGCAGTCCCTTCGCGACCAGCGTGGCCGCGGCCAGGGTGCGCGAGGCCGGTTTCGGATTTCCGACGACGACAGTGACCGTCATTTCGTCTCCTTTCAGATCACACCGTGCAGCGGCGGCGCGGCGGCGTGCAGCAGTGCCCGGCCGATGTGCTGGTATTTCCAGCGCACCGGATCGTGCAGGGTGTGCGTGCGCGCGTTGCGCCAGAAGTGGTGCAGGTTCAGCTCCGCCGCCACGCTGTGCGTTCCGGCGACCTCGAACAGTGCGGCGGACACGTCGTTGGCGGCGCGGTCGGCGAGCACTTTGGCGGTCGCCACGGCCAGCGAAGCCTGCGCGACGCTCTCGGCGCTCGGCTCCGTCCTGGTGGCCTCGTCCACCGCCCATCCGGCCGAGGAGAGGGTGGCCTCCGCGGCGGTTACCGCGACCGACAACTCGCCGAAACGCTGGATCAGCAACGGGTCGTCCACCGCGTTCGCCACCCCGGCCTCGAACCACGGACGGCTTCTCGTGCGCACGAACTCCGTGGCCGCACCGAGCGCGCCCCGGGCGATGCCGGTGTCGATGGCGGCGTGCAGCAGCTGGGCGAACGCACCGTAGCCGGTGGGCGCGCGCACCACGCCGGAGCGGGGAATCACCTGGTCGCGGTCGACCAGCACCTCTTCGAAGGACACCGTTCCGCTGCCGGTGGTGCGCTGCCCGAGCCCGTTCCAGTCGTCCACCACGCGCACGCCGGGCGTGTTCGCGGGCAGGTAGGCGATGTACTCGCCCGGTTCCAGGCCGCTGTGCCCCTCCGGATCGTCCAGCCGGGTCAGCACCGCGAACAGGTCGGCGAACAGCGAACCGGTGCAGTAGTACTTCACGCCGTCGACACGGAACCGGTCACCGACCGGTCGCAGCGTGGTGGATATGTCGGCGATGGTGGCTCCGCCGCGCTCGGATTGTGCGTTGGCGATGCGCCCGCCGTCGAGCACCCGCTCGAAATACCGCCGGTTCTGCCGCGCCGTGCCCGCGAGCCGGAGCAGGTTCACGTACACGAAGTGACTGTGCGGAATCTGCGCGATGTTGGGATCGGCCGTGGCGAGGATTCGCGTCACTTCCGCGACCGCGCTCGGTGGCAGGTCCGCGCCACCGTAGGCCGCGGGCACGGTGATCGCGAGCAGACCGCTGGCCGCCAGCCGATCGACCTCCGCGTACGGCAGCGCGCGATCCCGGTCGCGGTCGGCGGCCCCCGGCGCGAATTCCGCCGCGAGCCGCTGCGCGACCGCGAACGCCTGCCCGGCCGACAGGATGCGATCGGCGGCGACCGCGGTCATCAGTTCACCGCCGCGACCGGCCGCTGCGCGGCTTCCAGCTCGCGCACCAGCGGGAGCACTTTCGCGCCGAAGTACTCGATCTCCTCCTGGAAGTGCAGGAAGCCGCCGAGGATCAGGTCGACGCCGAGCTGCTTGTACGCGACGATCCGCTCGGCCACCTGCTCCGGCGTGCCGATCAACTGGGTGCGGAAACCGTCGTTGTACTGCACCAAGTCTTCGAACGTGGAGTCGGCCCACATGCCCTTGCCGTCCTTGGTGGACGAGCCGGCCTGCCGCACCGCGTCCCGGAAGCCCTCGACCGCGGGCTTGTTCGCTTTGGCGATGATCTCGCGCAAGGTGTCGCGCGCTTCGGCCTCGGTGTCGCGGGCGATGATGAAGCCGTTGAGCCCGAACTTCACTTCGCGGTCGTGCGCGCGAGCGACGGCGCGCAGGTCGTCGAGCTGCTCGGTGACGCCGTCGAAATCCTTGCCGTTGGAGAAGTACCAGTCGGCGTAGCGCCCGCCGTTGCGCCGGGCGGCGGTGGAGTTGCCGCCCTGGAAGAGTTCGGGATTCGGGCGCTGTGGCGTGTTCAGCGGCTTCGGCTTCAGGGTGAAGTCCCGGATGCGGTAGAAGTCGCCGCCGTAGTTCACGTTGTCCTCGGTCCAGATCTTGCGGATCACCTCGAGGAATTCCGCGCTGCGCCGGTAGCGTTCGTCGTGCTCGAGCCAGGGCTCCCCGAGCGCGGTGAATTCGCCCGCGAACCAGCCGGAGACGACATTGATGGCGAACCGGCCATTGGACAGGTGATCGGCGGTGGCGCCGAACTTGGCCAGCACCGCCGGGTGCCACAGCCCGGGATGCACGGCCGCGATGACCTTCAGCCGTTCGGTCGCGCCGAGCAGCGCGAGGCTGAACGAGGTCGATTCGTGCTGGTATTCGGCGCCGTAGGAGGCGGTGTAGCGCACCTGGGACAGCGCGTAGTCGAAGCCGTTGTTCTCCGCGGTCCGCGCGAGCTTCTTGTTGTACTCGAAATCCCAGCCGGTGCGCTGTTCGATGGCACTGGTGACCAGTCCCCCGCTGACGTTGGGCACCCAGTAGGCGAACCGGATCTGCTCGGCGATCTGCTCCGTGGTCATAGCTGCTCCATGGTTTTTCGGGGGTAGCCGTCGGATCGGAGGCCGGACGCCACGCGTGCGTCCGGCGCTCCTTCCACTCCAGCACCGGCCCCGGGTCGGGACGAGGTTTTGAATCTGCGCGATTCGGATCAGGCGTCGGCGAGCGCGGCCGAGTAGTTCGACCTGCTGAACGTGCCCGCGGGCGCGAACCGGCCCAGCAGCGCCGCGGCGTCCTCGCCGGTGACCCGCGTGATGAATTCGTTCGCCGCTTCCGGCGAGTCGACCGGCAGGAACGGCTGCGGACGATGCAGCAGGCCCACCAGCGCCGAGGCGAACGCCGGGTCGACCGCCGCCGCGGCGAAGAAGGCGTTGCCGATCTCGCCCAGCTCGGGATCGCTGAGGAACAGCCTGGTCACCTTGTTGGCCGCGTCGCCACGCGCGGCCAGGAACGCCGCGTACTGCTGCGCGATCCACGTCTCGTCGAACGGTCCTTCGTGCACGGCGGCCGCCGCGACCAGCCGCTGCGCCTGGATCAGGCCGCTCTGCGCACCCTGCCCGGCGATCGGGTCGTAGGCGATGGCGGTGTCGCCGAGCGCGGCGACCAGGTGTCCGCCCGCGGTGCGCCCGACGCCGGACCGCACGACCGGCCGCACCGCGCCCTTAAGCCACGAATGCGGGTCCTCGGGGATGGTCTTCGTGGCCAGCACCTCCGGCAGGTCCCAGTCGATGTAGTCGCGGTAGAGGTCCTGCACGATCCGGTGCGCCGACTCGGCGGAGTCCGCAGCGGCGAAACGCTTCTCCCAGTCGCTGCCCGGACGCGCCCATCCGAGGAACGCCCAGCTCGGCCCCGCGTCCTTGTGCAGGTACGGACCCCACCATCCTTCGCCCTGGTCGGCGAGGATGGAGAAGCCGCTGTGCGCACCGCCCGCGACGCTGCGATGGGCGAAGACGCGCTCGTCGTGGTCGAGCTGGTCGGCCGCGCCGAAATTGCGCGCGGCCGACGGCAGGTATCCGGTCACCACGTTCCAGCCGAGTCCGCCGTTGGTGCGGTGATCGAGCGTCGACAGCCGCGTTCCAGCAGCTTCGCCAGTTCGGTCCAGTAGCCCAGTTCCTTGTAGCGGTGCGACTGGTCGTCGGGGTGCCGCCACAGCCCGGGGGACTGATGGGCGACACAGTTCATGTCGAAGGCGTTGAACCGGATGCGGCGGGTCACCGCGCCGCTCCTCCGGCGCGTTCGCCCGCGCTCCAGGCGAACGGCAGGTCGGCGCCGTTGAGCAGATGATCGCCGATGGCCCGCGCCTTCTGGATCGCCGGGTTGTGCACCGAGATGGTGCGGGCGTTGCGCCAGTGCCGGTCCAACCGCAATCGTTCCGAGACCACCGAAGCGCCGCCCACTTCGAACAGCAGTGACGTGGCGGGCAGCACCAGGTCGATGACGGCGAGCTGAGCCCGAGCCGCGGCGAGTTCGGCCGCCACCACGGCGTTGTCGTCCTTCGCACCGTCGGCCAGCACCTCGTCCAGCACGTCGGCGACGGCGAGCACGCTGGCTTCGGCGGCGAACGCGGCCGCCGAGAGCCGCCCGATCACCTGCTGCACCAGCGGGTCGTGCCGGGGCAGGTCGGCCGCGGAGTGGGTGTAGCCGCGAGTGCGCGCCACGACCCATTCCCGGACGTCGCTCTCGGCGCGTTTGGCGATGCCCGCCAGCACGGCCAGCTGGACCAGTTGCAGGTAGGAGGTCGCGTAGGTCGGGCCGGGCGCACCGTAACCGGGGCCGAGAATCCGATCCTCGGTCACCGCCACGTCGGTGAATTCCGTAGTGCCGCTGGCCGTCAGCCGCTGACCGAAGCCGTCCCAGTCGTCGTGCTGACGCACGCCCTCGGCGTTCGCGTCCACCAGCACTCCGACGCGCTCGCCGTCGCGGTCGGCGGCGGCGAGGATGTGATCCGCGTACAGCGACCCGGTGCTGTAGTACTTCACGCCGTTGAGCAGCCACCGGCCGCCGTCCTCGGTCAGCGTGGTGCGGTAGCGGTCCACCGCGCCGACGCCCGGTTCGGTGATCGCGTTGCCCACCAGCGCGCCCTCGGCCACCGCGCGCAGCCAACGCTCCCGCTGCGGCCCCCGCTGCGCCAGCAACTGATCCTCGACGAACGAGAAGTGCACCCGCAGCGCCTGCGGGAGGTTCGATTCGGCCGCGGCCAGTTCGATGAGCTGCCGGAACAGCTGCCGGACGGTGACGCCGTATCCGCCGTGCTCGACCGGAACCCGCAGCGCCCCGAATTTCGCCGCGCGCAACAGGCCGACCTCGTCGTACGGCAAGGTGCGATCGATTTCCCGCGCTACGGCGCCTTGGGCGATCCGGTCGAAGATCGGGCCGAAGATCGCGTCCAATTCGGCGTCGGTGGTGGATTTCGCCTCGGTGGTCGTCATCAGCCCACGATCGCGCACCCCGGCCGGCGGCTCACGGGTTGCGCGCAGCGCGATCGAAATGCCGGACCGCGCGCTCGGGGCCGAGCCACCGCTCGACGCGGCCGGGCGCAGGTTCGCGAGACCGGCGATTCCGCGGCAGGGCGAGGGCGCCTCGTCGAGCCGCGCTCCCGCGATGTGATTTTCACAGGTGGGAAGGGGAAGGCCGGATGGGCGCGCTGGGACGTTAGCGTGAAAATTCCCGCCCCGACGGGGCTGGCGATCCGCCTCCGGGGCGGGTCAGTGGAAGCGGCGCGAAGGCAAGGTGGATGTCGATACCCGAGGAGCGGACTGCGCAACGACAGTTCGCGTTGCAGGTCTATCAGGAGATGATGAAGACCGGCGCCACCCGCGTGTCCTATGACCCGGACGAGTTCGTCATCCGATACGACGGCGACATGGTGCTCAATCTGAGCAACATCTTCCAGCAGGTGCGGGATCTCGCTGCCGAGGAACGACGCGCCGAGGTGGAGCGGTTCGTCGCCGCGATGCTCGCTCCAGCTCCGACCCTGCAGAGCTGGGACGAGGTCCGTCCGCTGTTGCGGCCCGTGCTGCGGCCGTGCACGTACTTGCTGGAGGATTCCGTTCCCCGGTTGCGGCGGCCCGCTTTCCCGTTCATCGATGAGTTGGTGGCGATCGACGAGCCGGGCCGGATCCGACTCCCGGCACAAGAGCAGGTGCTCGAATGGGGCGTCGACGCGGAGGAGGTGTTCGACGTCGCGCGGCGGAATCTCGCGGAAACGGTCATGACCACCGAGTTCGACGCGGATGCCATCGTCCGCATCATGGTCGACGACGCGAGTTATCTCCCGTCGTGGCTGCTGGTCCCGGGCTGGCTGGCGGCGTGCACCAGTGGCTACCGGCACCGGCCGGTGGCGTTCATTCCGGACCAGACGTCGTTGCTCGTCGCTCCAGGCGAGCCGGAACTGCTCGAGCATCTGTATCAGACCATGGAGCAGGAGGTCCGCGAAGCTGACCGCCCCCTGTCACCACAGGCCTACACAGTCGACGACAACGGGATGGTGATCCCGCTGGATCGGGCGATCACCGAACCGTTGCCACTCGCCGTCGACCGAGCCCGTGTGCTGCTGGCCTGCACGAATTACGGAACGCAGCGTGAGTGGCTGGAGCAGGAATACGAGCTCGGCGGGGACTACGACGACGAGTCCGCGTCCCTCTTCTTCGCCGACATCATGGTGCGGCAACAGGAGGAGGATGATCCGCCGCAGATGCTGACGGTGTGGGGCGAAGGGGTGCACGCGTCGCTGCCCGAGACGGATTACCTCGTTTTCGTCCGTGCGGACATGGAGACGACGCTCATGGTTCCGTTCCGGACGGCGGTCGAGATCACCGGCATCACGCCGATCTCCGGGCTTCGCCCGACGCGATATCGCGCGGTCGACTGGCCCGACCACTCCGCATGGTCCCGCCTTTCGGAGGCGGCTGTGACGCTCGAACCGGTGAACCGTAACTGAGGACGGGCGCCGAGGCCGAACCGCTGTCGGTGCCCGGCGCTACAGTCGCGGCGTGGCTGGTTCGCGATACTCGTTCACGGCGGAGGTGTGGGAACACAAAGGGGACGCCGCCTGGCATTTCGTCTCGCTGCCCGAGGACGTGGCCGACGAGATCGAGGAGCGGTACGCGCATCGTTCGGGCGGGTTCGGGGCGGTGCGGGTGCACGTGGTCGTCGGCGGCAGCCGGTGGTCCACTTCGCTGTTTCCGGACAAGTCGCGGGCCACGTATGTGCTGCCGGTCAAGAAGGCGGTACGGGTGGCGGAAGGACTGGAGGCGGGATCGGCCGCGCGAGTCGAAATCACCGTCGCGCTGTGAGTGGAGCGAAACCGCCGCGCTTGCTCGCGCTCCGCTTCACCGCCACCACCACGATCACGAGCACACCGAGCACCACGCCACCGAAACCCAGCGCGAGCGCGCCGAGCAGCGTGCCGACGAACGACGAACCGAGGCCTTGCCCGATGGCGACCGTCACCTCGGAACTCCCGGCCGTGGTCACGCGATAGGCGCCCGGCTCGGCGGCCTGGAAGGAGAACCCGGCCCGTCCCTCGTGCTTGCCGAAGGAATAGGTGACGCTCGCGTCGTACTTCTGCAAGTCCACGTGATTGCCGCCTGGATCGAGCACCCGCAGGTTGACCGTGCCGGAAGTACCCCGCGACGACGCCTCTGGGTACTCGAAATACACGGTGTACCCGCCGGACTCGGTCAGGTTCACCACACCGGAGCCGGGTACCTTGACGCGCTGGAAGTCATCGATCCGGCCCGAGGTCTGTAGGAAACCGAAGGCTCCCAGCACTACTCCGCCGATGATTCCGAGGGCGATCAGCGCGCCGCCCAGCACGAACCAGCGGGCGGAAGGAGTGATCTGTTGCGGTGTCGGCGATCCCGCCGGGTTCGGCGACGACGGGAAAGGCGGCTGTGACACGGTCGAACCTCGGCTTCCGGTCGACTCCCGCGTCGACGTAGCGACAGCGTACGGTCTGCGTCGCCGCCCCGCTACGCGAATCGTCGGCTATCCCGCCCGCCCGGCCGTCAGCGCGTCTGAGCCGCCGACATGCACTCGCTGGCGATGCGACCGCTGGCCGAGCGCGCCTTGTCCGCGTCTTCCTTGCTCATCCCCAGCGTCTCCTGGTTGGGCGCCTTGGTGTCGTACTCGTCGCTGATCATGATCCGCAGTCCGGCCTGCGAGATCCCCTGGTCGACGAACACCTTTGCGGCGCAGTCGGCCAGTTGCTTGTTCTTGAGGCCCTTGTCCTGCAGCGACTTGGCGAGATCGGCCTGCGTCACCGTGGGCGCCGCCGTGTCCTTGTCGCTGCCGCATGCCGCGAGCACCGGCAGCGCGATCAGCGCCGCGGCGATCATGCAGATCCGCACCTGACTCCTCTTCCTCGACTGACCACCGTCGGTGGCGTGGCCACCATAATGCCGTGCGCGGCCGTGCGGTAGTCGTTCCGGCACCACGACAGGGGATAGCTTGCGATCCAACGCGTTACGCGAAGGAGGTTCAGAGGTCCATCGCGGCGCGCAAGGCGGTGTCGAGCCGCTCCAGGGTTTCGGTGTCCACCACGTCCACCCGCTCGGCCAGCCACCCACGGAAGATGCGCCCGATGTTCCCGGCATGCACCCAGCCGTGATCCTGCACCGGGACCGCGAGGATGTCCCGTGGATCGTCCTCGATGACCTCGGCCGCGATCAGCCAAGGCCGGGGCGATTCGTTGATGCCGTCACTGCTGATGAGCACGACCGTTCGGCGACGCGGCGAACCATGCGGGTTGTAGATCCACAGTTCACCCCGACGCACGCATCGCCTCCTCGGCGGCCGCCATCTCGGCGGCGTCGGCGGCGGCTTCGGCGGTCACATCCGACACCGGACCGACGCCGGTGCGCACGGCTTCCCGCCGCGCGGCCTTGGATATCCACGCCGACGGCGACATTCCCGCGCGAGCCGCCGCCTGCTCGGCGTAGGACCAGGCGGCTTCATCCAGCGAAAGGGTGACCTTACGCGTTGCCATACCAATTATCGTACCGGCGCGACCGGGTGCGACGCCAGCCCTGGGCGCACTCGGCGCCGGCCGCCGCGACACCCCGGTGATCCCAACTGAGGACAGGTGACTGCTGTTAGGGTTGGCGCATGACGACGTTGCACCATCACCGCGTCGGAGCGGGTGACCCGCTCGTGCTGGTCCACGGGGTCGGAAGCCGGTGGCAGGTGTGGGAGCCGATCATCGACACCCTGGCGGCGTCGTACGAGGTGTTCGCGGTCGATCTGCCCGGCTTCGGCGGATCCACCCACCCGCTGGCGCACACCACGGTCCCCCACCTCACCGACGCGCTCGCCGAATTCCTCGCCGCCCAAGGGATCGACAAGCCGCACCTGGCGGGCAATTCGATGGGCGGGCTGATCACGCTCGAACTCGGCGCCCGCGGGCTCGCTCGATCCGTCACCGCCTACTCGCCGATCGGATTCTGGGACACCGCCGGGCGGGTCTGGTGCCAGCAGTCGCTGGGCAAGTCACGAGCGCTCGCGCGGGTCCTGCGCCCCGCCCTGCCGTCCGTCCTGGGCACCGCCGCGGGCCGCACCGCGTTCCTCTCGCTGGTCTTCGGCAAGCCGTGGGCGCTGGACCAGAAGGTGGCGCTGGAGACCGCCATCGGCGCGGTGGAATCGGCCGGATTCGAGGAAGCGCTCGCCTCGTTCACCGACGTCCGCCTGCCGGAAATCCGCGCGCTGGCCGACATTCCGGTGACGATCGCCTGGGGCAGCCGCGACATCCTGCTGACCTATGCGACCCAGAGCCGCAAGGCGCGCAGCGCGCTGCCGCGCGCCGAGCACGTCACGCTGCACGGCAGCGGGCACACGCCGTTCTTCGACGATCCGGCGGGCTGCGCCCAAGTCCTCTTGGAGACGATCAACCGCACGCGGTAGGCCGCGTTCCGGATGCGGGCGGATCGAGCAGCGTGTTCGCGGCCGCGGTGCCGAGCAGGACGCGCACGGCGTTGCCCCACCGGTGCCGCAGGAGCTGGTTGCGGCTCGCGTCACCGGTGAGCAGCACCCGCAAGGCGAGGCCGGTCATGATCTCGATGGTGAACTCGGTGATCGTCGGAACCCGCGGATCGTCCGGGAATTCCCGGCGGAAGCTGTCGCGAATGCTGTTGTGCATCAGTTCGAACAGGCGAACCTCCAACGGCAGGAACGCCGCACGCAGTTCCGGGTCGGTGCGCGCGCCGACCCACATCTCCAGCGCCGCCCAGAACGACGGCCCGCTGAGCATCCGCATGGTCAGCTCGACGGCCGTCTCCAGCCGGTCCGCCTGGTCGGGGATCGCCTCGAATTCGCTGGTGAGCTGGTCGAATCGGCGCTGCGCCACATGCTCGACGGCACCGGCCAGCAGATCGGCCCTGGTCGGGAAGTAGTGCTGCAACGTCCCGCGCGGCACGCCTGCCCGCTTCTGCACCTCGAGGGTGGTCGTGCCCGCGTAACCGACCTCGACCAGGCTCTCCACCGCCGCGTCCAGCAGCCGCGCGCGCATGCGCTCCCTGCGCTGCGCCTGCGGCTGCCGGACCGGTCGCGACACGTCCCTCAGCGTCCCTGCCACCGGGGCTCGCGCTTCTGCGCGAACGCCAGCGCACCCTCGGCGGCGTCCTTGGACAGCAGCGCGGGCAAGGCGATCTCCCCCTGCTTCGCGAAAGCCTCCGCGACCGGCCAATCCGGCGACTGGTCGATGATGCGCTTACTCGCGGCCACAGCGAGCGGTGCGGCGGCGGCGATCTCGGCCGCGAGTTCGAGCGCCACCGACAGCGCCCCGCCCGGCTCGGTGACCCGGTTGACCAAGCCGAGCTGGTAGAGCCGCTCGGCGCCGACCCGCCCGCCGGTGAGCGCGAGTTCGGCGGCCATACTGCGCGGCAGCCGCTGGGTCAGCCGCAGCACACCACCGCCCGCCGCCACCAGACCGCGCTTGACCTCGGGGATGCCGAACTGCGCGTCGCGGGCGGCGACGATGAGGTCGCCCGCCAGCGCCAGTTCGAAACCACCGGCCAGCGCGAAGCCCTCGACCGCGGAGATCATCGGCTTCGCCGGGGGCGCGGCCGAGATGCCGAGCGGACCGCGGCGCTGCGTCATCGGCATCTCGCCTTTCGACGCGGCGACGAGATCCATCCCGGCGCTGAAGGTTCCGCCCGCACCGGTGAGCACGAGCACGCGCGCGGCGTCGTCGGCTTCGAACTCGTCGACGGCGGCCTCGATGGCCTGCGCGGCGGCCAGGTTGATCGCGTTGCGCGCCTCGGGACGGTTGACCGTCAAGACGGTGACGGCGTCGCGCCGCTCGACGAGAACGAGGTCGTTCATCGGGCGCTCCTCTCGGTGAGCAGGGTGAAGGAGTCCGCGGCGATCTCGGCGTCCGCGCCGAGCGGATCGCCCGCGGTGAACGCCGCGAGGGTGTCGGCATCCGACGCCCGGACCAGTATGCGGGTCCCCGCCGGTGTCAGTGCGCTCACCACAACGGCTTCCGGCTCGTCGGCACGGTCCGGCCCGGAGCCCTTGCGGTAGGCGACGGTATATGCCTCGACCGTGGCGGGGCCGGTGTACCCGGGCGCCGGCTCGCGCCGCGCCTGCGGCACTTGGGCTTCGATCGCACGGAACAGCCGCGCGGGCGGTCTGGCCGAGTACACGCCGACGCCGTGCTTGGTGCTGTACCAGCCGAGGGCCGTCGCCAGGCCGTAGGCGCCGGGGTCGGCGCGGAGCATGCCGGACAGCGTCGCGATCGAATGGGTCGTGTAGTTGTTGCCCGGCCCGCCCGCGAAGGTGAGACCGCCGGTGACCGACAGCGGCCGTGCCGGGTCGTCGATCGGCAGATCGAGTTCCTCGGCGGCGATCTGCACCGCGACCGGGAAGCAGGAGTAGAGGTCGATGTGGGCGACATCGTCCACCCCGATCCCCGCCGCGCCCAGCGCCGCCGCGCCCGCCGCCGCGATGGCGGGCGAGCGGGACATATCGGCGCGCTCGGAGACGAACCACTCGTCGGTCGCGGTGGCGCCGCCGTGCGGGAACACCCACCGGTCGCGCGGCACGCCCGCGGCGTCGGCGGCCGCCGCGCTGCACAGGATGAGACCGGCGCCCAGATCGACGCTCAGGTTCGCGACCATCAGCTTCGGATACGGCGTCGACACCATGCGATTGGCGGGCGCGGGCGTGACCAGGTCGGCGGCGCTGTGCACGGCGGGCTGCCACGCATAGGGATTGCCCGCCGCGATCCGCGACAGCCGCGCCCACAGTTCGCCGATCCGCTCGCGGTGCGCCGCCTCGCTCGACCCGAGCCTGCGGCGCAACGCGGTCTCCATGAGCGCGTAGAAGTACACCGGACCCCACAAACCCGCGGCGGTCTCCATGTCCGAGTTCGGCCCGCGATCGGAGCCGATGACCTCGTCGGGGGCCGCGTCCTCCGGCTGCTCCGGCCAGTCCACCGCAGCGCCGGCGCGGGCAGCGGCGTTCCCGGAGTACACGGCTTCGGCTCCGGTCAGCAGGGCCACGTCCGAACGTCCGTCGGCGATGGCCTGCGCGACGGTGTTGAGCAGCCGCTGCGGGGCGTCGCCGCCGAAGCGCACCGATTGCACGGTCCGTTTCGGGGTGGCGCCCAACTCGGCGGCGACGAGCGCGCCCAAGTCCCCATAGGGACGGCTGACCGGAGCGACGGCGGCGACCAAGTCGGCCGAGCGCAGCAGACGGTCACCGACACCGCTGTCGTCGCCCGCCCGGCGCAGGGACTCGACGGCGAGTTGGACCGGGCCGGGCAGCCCCGGCTCGTCCGGTCGGTGTACGACCTGCCCGGCGCCGACGAGCACCGGCGTCCTCGGGTCCATTCCGGCTGGCAGCATGCGTCCTCCGCTCCATAACCGTCAGCATTGACGGTAACTTGCGTCCGATTAGAGCAGAGCCCGAGCGCTCCGGCAACAGCGCACCGTCGATAACTGACTCACGAGTAAGATCCGGGCATGGGCACCAACATCGCACTGCGGTTCGACGAGCACCGCGCCTACGTCGCGCTCGACCGGCCGGACAAGCACAACGGCTTGACCGTCGGCATGCTCAGCGGACTGGTTGCCAGCGCGCACAGCATCGCCCGCCATGGCGACGTGCGCGCGGTCATCCTGTCCGGCAACGGACCCAGCTTCAGCAGCGGCCTGGACATCGCGGCAGCGACCAGCGACCCATTGGCTATCGTGCGGAACTTCGTGCCGCGGCCCTGGCGCGGCACCAACGCCTTCCAAGAGGCGTGCTGGGCTTGGCGCCGTCTGCCCGTGCCGGTGATCGCCGCGGTGCACGGACGCTGCTACGGCGGCGGACTCCAGCTCGCCCTCGCCGCGGACTTCCGTTTCGCCACCCCCGATGCCGAGTTCTCCGTCATGGAGGCCAAGCACGGCCTCGTCCCCGACATGACCGGCGCGGCAACGCTGTCCAGGTTGATCGGCATCGACAAAGCCCTCCTGCTCACGATGACCGCGGACACCGTCGACGCGGCCTACGCCGCGTCGATCGGCTTGGTCACCGAAGTGACGGCAGACCCGCTCGCCGAGGCCGAGCGACTCGCCGACCGCATCGCGACGCGGTCGCCGCATGCCGTCGCCGCCGCCAAGCGCCTGTTCGACAAGTCGTGGCAGGCATCCGCCCGGCGAACCTTCGCCGTCGAACGCGCGACCCAATTTCCCCTGATCCTGCGCAAAGCGATCGGCCGCCCGCCAGGTAAATAGCTGAAAATTTGCCAGTATGCTGCAGAAGCCCCACACCGACCGGTTTCGTTGCTAGCATTTGCACGATTCGCCAGCCAGTCGACTAGTGGTGCGCGGCACACTGCGAAGGGTCTGTGTATCGCGTGAGGTCCGTGGTTCGCACCGCTCTCGGGAAGAAACCGGAGGGCTCACAGACAGTGATCAAGACCGCATCCTTCCTACTACCGGCGCTGGCGGGTGTCACGGCCTTGCTCTGCACCGCGACCACCCCCGCCGTCGCCAACCCGAACGCCATCAATCCGATCCCGGTCCTCAACGGCTCCACCGGATTACCGAATCTGCTCGGCCGCACCAAAGCGGTATTCCAGGTGACCGGTATGGCCAGCCCGAACAACACCCAGACCTATAACGTCCTCGGCACCGACCTCGGCATCATGTGGGACAACGGGCGCGGGGAAATGCTCACCGCGTTCGGCGACACCGCGGGCGTCGGCTTCCCGAATCTGCTCGCGGGCAGCATGTGGTCCTGGCGCAGCAATATCCTGCTGCGCAGCCACACCAAGGATCCCGCCGAGGGCATCTATTTCGACAGCGTGGTGCGCGACGTGTTCGGTCAGGCGCGCGACCTCATCCCCAGCCCGAAGATCCCGTTCCTGGAGATCAGCCGGATCCCCACCGCCGGCATCGCGGTCGACGGGGTGCAGTACATGAGCCTGATGTCGGTGAAGACCTGGGACGACGTCGGTCAGTGGAGCACCAACTTCTCCGGTCTCGCCGTTTCCGGAGACAATGGCGAGACCTGGGCCGAACTGCCCGAAACCCGGCGGACGAACGAGGGCGGCAACGCCAACTTCCAGATGAACGCGTTTCTCGCGGACGGCGGATACGTCTACGAATACGGCACCCGGTCCGGACGCGATCACACCGCCCACGTGGCCCGGGTCCGCGCACCGGATATCGCGAATCTCGCCGAATACGAATACTGGGACGGACGCGCTTGGCGCAAGAACGACGTGAATGCCGCCGCGCCGATCATGTGGGGCGTCGGCGAACTGTCGGTGATGTACAACGCGTATCTCGGGCAATACATTTCGCTCACCACCGACCGATTCAATTCCGTGGTGATGCGGCGCGCGTCGTCCCCGGTCGGGCCGTGGAGCGATCCGGAAGTCCTGATCGACACCAGGGAATTACCCACCGCCTACGCGCCCTCGATCTTCCCGTACCAGACCGGGCGCGATCTGTACTTCCTCACGACGGTGCACAGCCAGTACAACGTCTTGCTGATGCGCACGACGTTGTAGCCCGGGACCGGCGATCCGACGCGGCGCTTGACCTCAACAAAGGTTCATGTATGAGGCTGGCCCGCGTTGGATCGTTCACGTTTCCGGGAGGCAGCATGCTCAGCACGACCACCGACGTCCGCGCCTGGCTGCGCGACAACGCCGTCGCGATCGACAGTTCCGATCCGGACGCCGCCGGCTCGGATCTCGACGCCTTGATCACGCGCCTGGGCGCCGCCACGGTGGTGGGGCTGGGCGAGTCGACGCGCTTTTCCCGGCAGACCTACGGTGTGCGGGAACGGATCTTCCGCGGGCTGGTCGAACGGCACGGTTTCCGCGCTCTGGCGATTCAGGACAACGCGCGTTCCGGTGAACGCTGGGATCGGTTCGTCACCGCGGGCGAAAGTGATCCGGAGACGGTGCTCGCCGGGTCCTGGCGGCCGTGGCGCACCGAGGAATCGGTGGCCACGTTGCACTGGATCCGCGCGTACAACCTGGCACATCCGCAAGACCCGGTGCGGATCTTCGGCGTCGAACCACCCCGAGCCGAGCCGAGCGACTACGACGCCGTGCTGGACTATGTACGGCACACTGCGCCCGACCGGTCCGCCGTGATCGAGGCGCACCTCGCGCCGATCCGCACCGCGCACCACATCGACGAGCACGTCCAGCGCCACCAGGGCATCCATCCGGGCCGCCCGTTCGCCGAGCACGCCGAAGACGCCCTCGCCCTGCTCACGCAATTGCCGGACACGAAGGAGCGCGCCACAGCGCTCGCCCACGCCCGGCTGATCCTCGACTTCCACCGGCGCAGCGTCGCGAGCCAGGGGTTCGCCAGGGACGAACGGCCTTCCGCCGAGACCGTGCTGGAATGGCAGCGCAGGACCGGCGCGAAGATCGCCTACTGGGACGGGCTGGCGCACACCACCAACCTTCCGATCGGCTTCGGCACCGCCGAATTCCGCGGTGCGGGAAGCCATTTGCGCGCTGAACTGGGTGACGGATACCTGTCCGCCGGTATCGGCTTCCATCACGGCGATCTCGGCGCGGCCGTGGCGCCCGACCCGCGGCCGGACCTTGTCGACGCAGCGCTGGGCGAGGTCGACCTGCCCGCGTACTACCTGGACCTGCACGCCGCGGCGCCGGAGCCGGTACGCGACTGGCTGACCGGCCCCGCGAAGTTGCGCACCATCAGCGGCGTCTACGACCCGGCCGCCGACGCCGAGGCGCACATCCGGGTCTCCTCCCTCGCCGACGCGTTCGACGTGCTCATCCACGTGCGCTCGACCACGCCGGTGCACTGGCTGTCGCAGGTATCGGCCTAACTCGAGCAACCCCCGGGGGCGCGGGCCACGCGATCAATAGACTCGAAACATGGATGCGGCCGACTGGGACGAGCGCTACGCGCAAACGGAATTGGTCTGGGGCGCACCGCCGAACAACACCGTGGTCGAGCACGTCTACGGGTTGGAACGCCGTGCGCCGCTGCGGGCCGCCACCCCCGAGGGCGACGAGCCGGAGTTTCCCCGCGCGCTCGACCTGGCCTGCGGCGAGGGGCGCAACACCCTCTGGCTGGCCACACACGGTTGGCAGGTGCACGCCGTCGACTATTCCCAGGTGGGCATCGACAAAGGCCGCACCGTGGCCTCGCGGCTGTCCCGCTCGGTCCGCAACCGCATCACCTGGCAGTGCGCCGACGTCACCCACCTCGACGAAGCGGGCATCACCGGACCGTTCGAGTTGGTCCTGATGGTGTTCCTGCACCTGCCCGCCGAGCAGCGCCGCGCGTTGGTCCGCACGGCGGCGGAGTTGCTCGCGCCGGAAGGCACCCTGCTGGTGCTCGGTCACGACACCACCAACATCACCGACGGCTGCGGCGGGCCGCAGGACCCGGCCATCCTGTTCACGCCCGACGACATCGCCGCCGACCTCGGTCCGCTGGCCGCGGCCAGCCGGATCCGCGTGCGCATCGCCGACCGCGTCTACCGTCCGACGGAAACCGGCGACGCCATCGACGCCCTGGTCATCGCCACCCGGCCCGCCGAATAGCGGCGCGACTCAGGACCAGCGCTCCAGCCACGGAGTCACCGTCTCGGCGATCAGATCGAAGCCGGCGCGGAAGGCATGCGGCTGGCCGGGGACGACCCGAACCTCGGCGGCATCGGCGGGATCGGGAATGCCGAACGGGTCGTTGGCCCCGTTGACCACCACCACTTCGATGTCGCCGGGAGCGAGCAGTTCGTCCCGGCGCGAATTCTCCGGCTTGCCCGGCGGATGCAGCGGGAACGACAGCGCGATGACGCCGCGAGCCCGCGCCGCCACCGCCGTCCTACAGGCGACCCGCGCCCCGTTGCTGCGCCCGCCCTGGATCAGCGGAACGCGTTTGCGTCCGCGCAACCGAGCGACCACCTCGAGCCAGGCCTCGTCCTGCTTGACCGCCGAACCCGGCGCACGCCGCCCGGCGACCCGATACGGCTGCACCACCCGCGCGACCGCACCGCCCAACCGCAGCGCCGCGTCACGCACCACGAGCAGGTCCTTCGCGTCCACCCCGCCACCAGCGCCATGCGTGAGCAGCAGCAGGAACGCGGGCCTGCGCGGCTGTTCGAGCACAATCTCAGCCGGTCCCGCACTCGTCTCGATCCGCATTGTGTACATCTTGCTGTGTTTGTTTTGCAGCGCCTGCGGCGCTGCCAATCAGACACTGTAAAACGCGTCACATTGCCTGCTCAGCTCTTTGCGCAGTCATTACCGGCCGGTAATATGGGGATAAGTTACCCGCGAGTAGCATGCGGAAAACCGGCACGACTACCCGGTGGAGCGAACAACGGGCGGGAACGGCAACCAACCGACCGCACCAACTCAACGGAGAGTGAGTACTGACAATGGGTCACTACAAGAGCAATGTCCGCGACCTGGAGTTCAACCTCTTCGAGGTTCTCGGCCTCGGGTCGCTCCTGGACAGCGGCGCCTACGGCGATCTCGACACGGACACCGTGAAGGAGATGCTCAACGAGGTGCGTCGCCTGGCCGAAGGTCCGCTCGGCGAGTCGTTCGCCGACGCTGACCGCAACCCGCCGGTCTTCGATCCCGAGACCCACACGGTCACTCTGCCCGAGTCCTTCAAGAAGAGCTACCGCACCCTGCAGGACGGCGGCTGGGACAAGCTGGGCATCGAAGAGGAGCTGGGCGGCCTGCCGATCCCGCGCGCGGCCTACTGGGCCATCGCCGAGCTGATCCTGGGCGCGCAGCCGGCCGCGTTCATGTACGCCGCGGGCCCCGGCTTCGCGAACATCTTCTACAACAACGCCACCGAAGAGCAGAAGGGCTGGGCGAAGATCGCCGCCGAGCAGGGCTGGGGCGCCACCATGGTGCTCACCGAGCCCGACGCCGGTTCCGATGTCGGCGCCGGACGCACCAAGGCGATCAAGCAGGAAGACGGCACCTGGCACATCGAAGGCGTCAAGCGGTTCATCACCTCCGCCGACTCCGACGACCTGTTCCCGAACATCATGCATCTGGTGCTGGCCCGCCCCGAGGGCGCGGGCCCGGGCACCAAGGGCCTGTCGCTGTTCTTCGTGCCGAAGTTCCACTTCGACCACGAGACCGGCGAGCTGGGCGAGCGCAACGGCGTCTTCGTCACCAACGTCGAGCACAAGATGGGCCTGAAGGTCTCGGCCACCTGTGAGGTCACCTTCGGCGGCCACGGCATCCCGGCCAAGGGCTGGCTGGTGGGCGAGGTGCACAACGGCATCGCGCAGATGTTCGACGTCATCGAGCACGCTCGCATGATGGTGGGCACCAAGGCCATCGCCACCCTGTCGACCGGTTACCTGAACGCGCGGGACTACGCCAAGGAGCGGGTCCAGGGCGCCGACCTGACCAAGATGACCGACAAGGCCGCCCCTCGCGTCACCATCACCCACCACCCGGACGTCCGTCGTTCGCTGGCCACCCAGAAGGCGTACGCGGAGGGCCTGCGCGCGGTGTACCTGTACACCGCCGCCCACCAGAACGAGGATGTGGCGCAGCTGGTTTCCGGCGCCGACGCCGACTTGGCCGCGCGGGTCAACGACCTGCTGCTGCCGATCGTCAAGGGCGTCGGCTCCGAGCGGGCCTACCAATACCTCACCGAGTCGCTGCAGACCCTCGGTGGTTCCGGCTTCCTGCAGGACTACCCGATCGAGCAGTACATCCGCGACGCGAAGATCGATTCCCTCTACGAGGGCACCACCGCCATCCAGGCGCAGGACTTCTTCTTCCGCAAGATCGCCCGCGACCGCGGCGTGGCGCTGGCCCACGTGGCCGGTCAGGTGCAGAAGTTCATCGACGCCGAGGCGGGCAACGGCCGCCTGAAGGCCGAGCGCAAGCTGCTGGCCACCGCGCTGGAGGACGTGCAGGCCATGGCCGCCACGCTCACCGGCCACCTGATGGGCGCCCAGGAGCAGCCGAGCGAGCTGTACAAGGTCGGCCTCGGTTCGGTGCGCTTCCTGCTCTCCGTGGGTGACCTGCTGATCGGCTGGCAGCTGCTGCGCCAGGCCGAGATCGCCATCGCGGCGCTGGACAACGGCGCGACCGGCGCCGACGAGGCGTTCTACAACGGCAAGATCGCGGTCGCGCAGTTCTTCGCCCGCAACATCCTGCCGGAGCTGACCGCCACCCGCGCGGTGCTGTCCAACCTGGACAACGACATCATGGAGCTGGACGAAGCCGCGTTCTGACGCCCGCACAAGCGAATACACAGCGGCCCGGAGAATTTCTCCGGGCCGCTGTCGTCTAGTTTGTCGATTCGTGACGTTCGATCACCGCTCGACGCCCATCCTCTCCGGTAGATTGCGTGCTCCCGGGGGGCAGCAGGAACCTCCCGCTTCACACAGTTCGACACCCGAAATGTCGGCAGGGGTGCCCGAGGTGACGCGCAACGCAACTGGCATCGGCGCTTATCTGCGCGAACGACGCCTCGCCGCGGGGCTGACGGCCGCCCATCTCGCCCAGCGCGCCGATCTCACCGAGGCGATCCTGGAGCAGGTCGAGAGCGGTGCGGTGGCGCCGAATCACACCCTGCTGCAACAGTTGTTCGACGCGCTCGAGGTGCCGATCTGGTACCGCAGGCACATCGTCGTGCTGACCACGCCGAGCTTCCGCGACGCCGCCTACGGACCGGGTCCGTCCACGCCGACCCCGGACGACCTCGCCGATCTGCACAGCTTGCCCGACCCGGCCTGCTTCCAGCGGATGCCGACCCAGGATCTGGTGGAGGCGAATTCCGCCTACGAACGCGTCTTTCCCGGGGCGGTCGCCCGGGCGAACGTGCTGGAGTGGATGTTCCTCGACGCGGCGGCCCGGCGGGTGATGGTGGACTGGGCCGTCGAGGCGCATCTGCTCGTCGACGCCTTCCGCATCCTGTCCCCGCTGGCTCCGCGCGAGCGCGTCGAACAGATCGCCGAACGCTGCCGCCGCTCCCCCGATTGGGACCGCATGTGGACCACCGAAGTGCGCGCGGCGGACATTCCGCGCGGCAGGCTGCAGGTGCGCGACCTCGCCACCCGCCGGGTCCGTTCGATGAGCATGCGCGTCTACAGTCCGGAACTCCCGGAACGCCCGTGGTGGCTCTACCGGCTGGTGACGGTTCCCGGAACGCGGGCAGCGCGCGCATCGATGTAGGCGACAGCGCGGCGGGAAGCGGGCAGAATGATCCAGCAGACTGCGTCCCAGGAGAAGGGAATTGCCGGATGACCCGATCGCTGTCCGCCCTCGCCCGAACCAGTGCGCTCGCCGCGGTCCTCGCGCTGGCCGCGGCCGCGCCCGCGGGCGCCGATCCGAACAACGTCATCCCGATTCCGGCGCTCAACGGCATCCACGGCCTGCCCGAGCTGCCCGGACCGACCAAAGCGGTCTTCCAGGTGACCGGCATGGACAGCCCGAATCGCACGCAGAGCGTCAACGTGCTCGGCACCGATCTCGGCATCATGTGGGACGACGGCAACGGCCGGATGATCACCGCCTTCGGCGACAGCGCGGGCATCGGCATCCCGAACCTGCTCGCCGGCAGCATCTGGGCCTGGACCAGCAACGTGCTGTTCCGCAGCTCCTCGCACGACCCGGCCGAGGGCATCATCTTCGACGACGTGGTGCCGAACCCGTTGCCGAGCCCCAAGATCCCCGGCATCGAGATCAGCTTGATCCCGACGGCGGGCATCTCGGTGGGCGGCGTGCAGTACATGAGCATGATGTCGGTCCGCGAGTGGGGCGACCACGGCAAGTGGCACACCAACTTCTCCACTCTGGCCTCCTCCGGTGACGGCGGCACCACCTGGTCGCAGCTCACTCACACTCGTCGCGCGAACATCGACGGCCACGAGAACTTCCAGCAGAACGCCTTCCTGAAGGCGGGCGGCTACGTCTACCGCTACGGCACGCCCGCGGGCCGGAACAATGCCGGGTTCGTCTCCCGCGCGAAGGAATCCGATATCGCGAATATCGACGCCTACGAGTACTGGGACGGCAAGGAGTGGAAGCCCACCGACGCGAAGACCGCGGCCCCGATCGTCGGCGGCGTCGCCGAGCTGTCGGTCATGTGGAACGACTACCTCGGCCAGTACGTCATGCTGACCACCGACCCGGCCAACAGCGTCGTCCTGCGCACCGCGGCCGCTCCCGAAGGACCGTGGAGCGAACCGCGCGTACTCATCGAAGCCCGCTCCCTCCCCACCGCCTACGCGCCGATGATCTACCCCTACCAAACCGGCCGGGATCTCTACTTCCTGGTCACCCAGCACACCCAATACAACGTGCTGCTGATGAAGACGCCGTTGTGAGCCCGCTCGACAGGTGAGACCCGTCGGGTCCGGTCACGCCGGAAAGCGAGGTCGTTCCCTCACTCGCACTTCACGATCGGGATCGGGTCGTACTTCACCGTGCGGGTCTTGCGGGAGACTTCGCGGCCCGTCTTGCGGTCGGTGATGACGCGGGTATCGGAGATGGTGAAGCCGGGGGCGCCTTCGGAGGCGATGCAGTCCTTGCCCTTGGGCAGGGTGATGGTGTTGGGTTCGGTCGGTTTGGTCTTCTCGCCGGTGATGGATTCGACGTCGACGGTCTTGGTGCCCCACAGGCGGACGGTGATCTCGGAGTCGGTCGCGAACGTCTCGATGTAGATGCCGGTTCGGCTGTCGTTGCGGAACTTCAGATCGATCGCGCCGTCGAAGACGGTGGCTTCCCGAGCGGCGGGGTAGCGGGAGATGTAGTAGCTGTGCTCGGTGTGCCCCGCGTCCTCCAGACCGGCGAAATACGCCGCGTTGTAGAGCGTGGTGGCGAACTGGCTGATACCGCCGCCGACAGCGGTGCTGGGACGGCCGTGGTCGATGATGCCGGACTCGACATAGCCCTCGGCGGTGCCGCGCGGGCCGGTGAACTCGTTGAGCGAGAACGTCTCTCCCGGCTTCACGATCGCGCCGTTGACCTTCCTGGCCACGGTGCGGATGTTGACGCCGGACGGACCGCTGAACCCGCCGGTGGTGAACGATCCGACGGTCTCGATCACACCGAGACCCTGCGCGGCCTCGGTGGTCAGTTTCGGCTCGATCCGCTCGTAGACCACCTGCGCGGTGCGCTCGCCCGGGGCGACCAGCAGCGCGGTGAACTGTTCGAAGGTCTTCGGCCAGTTGATCTTGTCGCCGACCACGGCGGGGACGACCGACGGCTTGCCCCCGGACACCGCGAACGTCGCGTCCTTCGGCTCGACTTCCGTGGTGGCCAGTTGCGGCGCGAGCAGACCGATCGCGGCGTCCTGGTTCACCGCCACGGCCAAGCCGCCCTGCCCGTCCGGCGCGAAGGTGAGCACGGAGGCGATCTGCTCGGGATCGAGCCTGGCCGCCGCGCCCTTGCCCGCGAAGGAGATCGGCGCCCGCACGGCGGGCTCGGCGATCTCACGCAGAGCTTTGTCGACGGCCTCCGGACGCACCTGCAGCGGCGCGGGAACCACGGGAAGATCCACTGTCGTGCCGGTGATCCACCGGTCGGCCAGCTCCGTGCGCGCGGCGGCGGCGTCGAGCACCCGGCCCGGAACGGGCGCGACCGCCACGGGTCTGGCCTTGTCGAAGGTGACCGTGCCGTCGACCGAAGCTCGGTCGTGCACCCGCAGCTCGGTCAGTTGACGATCCAGCGCCTGCCCATCGATCGCGCTGACGATCGCCACGTCGCGCGTGACGAAGAAGGAGGCGAGGCGGGTGAACGGGTTGAGCGGCTGGGAGCCGATCCGCGACCAGGTGCCGTCCCAGTCCACCGACAACCCGGCGGCGCTGGGCACGATGCGGGTCTGCACGTCGCCGATGCGCAGCGGCAGCTCCCGGTTCGCCCTCGGATCGAGCTCGGCGCGCAGGCGGGCGTCGGCGGCCGAGGTGTCCATGCCGCCCACGTCGACGCCCGCGACGACGGTGCCGCGCGGCACCTCACCCGAGGAAAGCGTCAAGTCCGCCAGGTATCCGAGACCCACGACCGCCAGCGCCGCGCCGACTCCGACGGCCGCCCGGCGCACGACGGCGCTGTCCGAGCGCTTCGGCGGCGGGGTGGAGATCGGGCGACGCGCGGGCGCACGGCGGGGTGCGGGCGGCACCGGCCTGCGGCGAGTAGTTTGCAAGGGCTGAGTGGGCTGAGCGTCACCGCTCCATGCGACCGACCGGTCCGATTCCTGGGGTCGCTCCGCCCCGAGGAGCTGGCGCCATCCGACTTCGCCCTCGGATTGTGGGCCGCGTCCTCCGGTGCTCGGCTGGCTCGTCACGAACCCGTCCTCCACGTTCGATTGAGTTGTGGACCCGCACGACGCGAGTCCCCACCAACGATAGTGGTCCTTACCGACAGCGGTCGGCACAGCTCGGGCGTAGAGCAAATCCCGCGCAAAGAACCGGGTACACCACACAAAGAGGCCCGCGCAGTTGCCGGGTCGGGGGTCTGGCAACTGCGCGGAGCCGACCTGTTTATCGGACTGCCGCCAGGGGCGTTACACCCGCACGGCCGACCGTGACCGATCCCACGCGGGAGAATCGAGACGGACCACCCCGCCGCAAGACTTCGCATACACGAGGGAGATGGATGGCATGCAGCTGGGAATGATCGGCCTGGGCCGGATGGGCGCCAACATCGTGCGCCGCATCGTCAGGGACGGGCACACCGCCGTCGGATACGAACGTCGCTCCTCCCACATCGACGAACTGCGCGAAGAGCTCGGGGACGGCTTCCGGGGCAGCACCGACCTCACCGAATTCGTGGGCATGCTGGAGACGCCGCGCGTGGTGTGGGTGATGATCCCGGCCGGCGCGACCGGGGCGGTGATCGAGCAGGTCGCCGAACTGCTCGAGCCCGGCGACATCGTGATCGACGGCGGCAACAGCCGCTACCACGAGGACCTCGCGCGCGCCGAGCGGCTGAAGCCCAGCGGCATCCACTACGTGGACATCGGCACCTCGGGCGGGGTGTTCGGCCTGACGCGCGGCTTCTGCCTGATGATCGGCGGCGAGACCGAGCCGGTGAAGTACCTGGACCCGCTGCTGAAGTCGATCGCGCCGGGACTGGGGGCGGCGGAGCGGACACCGGGACGCACCGGCGAACCGTCCACCGCCGAACTGGGCTATCTGCACTGCGGGCCGGCGGGCGCGGGCCACTTCGTGAAGATGGTGCACAACGGCATCGAATACGGGGCGATGGCCGCCTACGCCGAAGGGCTGAACATCCTGCACCGGGCGAACTACGGAGCCGAGCACGCGGGCGAGTTCTCCGCCGAGGAGACGCCGCTGGAGCACCCCGAGCACTACCGGTACGACCTCGACCTGCCCGAGATCACCGAGGTGTGGCGACGGGGTTCGGTGGTCGCCTCATGGCTGCTCGACCTCACCGCGGCGGCGCTGCACGCCGACCCGAACCTGGACTCCTACAGCGGCCGGGTGTCCGACTCCGGCGAGGGCCGCTGGACGATCGATGCCGCCATCGACACCGGTGTGCCCGTACCCGTGCTGGCGTCCGCCCTTTTCGCGCGGTTCTCCTCCCGCGGCGATTCCCTATACGCGGACAAACTGCTCTCGGCGATGCGCAAAGCGTTCGGCGGGCACCTGGAGTTGCCCGAGAAATAGGCGAAGGTGGTCGACCGAAACCTTCGATCGGACCACCTTCGCCGGTGAGATCACTTCCGTCGTCAGCGCTCCAGGATGGCCACGACGCCCTGCCCGCCCGCCGCGCAGATGGAGATGAGGGCGCGCCCGGAGCCCTTCTCGGCCAACAGCTTCGCCGTGGAGGCGACGATGCGCCCGCCGGTGGCGGCGAAGGGGTGGCCCGCGGCCAGCGACGAACCGTTGACGTTGAGCTTGCCGCGATCGATCGAGCCGAGCGCGCCGTCGAGGCCCAGGCGCTCCTTGCAGTAGGCGTCGGACTCCCACGCGGCCAGGGTGGCCAGCACCACCGAGGCGAAGGCCTCGTGGATCTCGTAGTAGTCGAAGTCCTGCAGGGTCAGGCCGTTGCGCGCGAGCAGGCGCGGCACCGCGTAGGTGGGCGCCATCAGCAGACCGTCGGGGCCGTGGATGTAGTCGACCGCGGCGACCTCGCTGTCGACCAGGTGGGCCAGCACCGGCAGGTTGCGTTCGGCGGCCCACTCCTCGCTGGACAGCAGCACCGTCGAAGCCCCGTCGGTGAGCGGGGTGGAGTTGCCCGCGGTCATGGTCGCGTCGCCCGCCTCGACCCCGAAGACCGGCTTCAGGGTGGCCAGCTTCTCGACGGAGGAGTTCGGCCGCAGATTGTCGTCGCGAGTGAGACCCAGGAACGGGGTGATCAGGTCGTCGAAGAAACCGCGATCGTAGGCGGCCGCCATGTTCTTGTGCGACAAGTAGGCCAGCTCGTCCTGCGCCTCCCGCGCGACGGCGAATTCCTTGGCGGTGATGGCGGCGTGCTCACCCATGGACAGGCCGGTGCGGGGCTCGGCATTGCGCGGGATCTCGATGCCGAGCATGCTCGGGCGCAACTGGCCGACCAGCTTGAGCCGGTCCTTGTTGGTCTTTGCGCGGTTGGCGTCGAGCATCCACTCCCGCATGCCCTCGCTCACGCCGATCGGCGCGTCCGACGTGGTGTCGGTGCCGCCGCCGACGCCCGCTTCGATGCGGCCGGCGGCGATCGCGTCACCGACGGTGACGATCGCCTGGAGGCCGGTGCCGCAGGCCAGCTGCAGATCGTGGGCCGGGGTGTACGGGCTGAGCTTGCTGCCGAGCACGCTCTCCCGGATCAGGCCGTGCTCGCCGACCCGCTTGAGCACGGCGCCGCCGACGACCATGCCGAGCCGCTCGCCCTGCAGGCCGAAACGGCTGACCAGCCCGTCCAGCGCGGCGGTGAACATGTCCTGGTTCGAGGCGTGCGCGTACGCCTTGTCCGAGCGAGCGAACGGAATCCGGTTGCCGCCCACGATCGCGACCGGGCGGGTGGTCTTACCGGTCTTGGCGGCGCTCTTGGCCGAACGGGCTTTGCTGGTCACTCGAGTCTCCAAGGTCTCGTAGGTGGATGCCCCGGCGGCCCGGCCGGCGCGGAGATTCCACGCTGATCGGCGCCCCGTCGCGGTTGTTTACATTAAACTTACTCTGGAGTAAGTTTAATGTCGACACGTACCCCGCAAATGTGCGCTAGCAAACCACGCCGGGGCGACCCCAGACCCGAGAGACTGAACTCAGAAAAGGTAGGAATAGTGGCAGCCAGCAAGAGCAAGGGTGCTCCCAACCTCTATGGATCGTTCGTACACTCCGCACCTGGCGCGTTCCTGGCCAGCAAGCTCGGCCTTCCGAAGCCGGAGACACTGCGCCGCTACGTCAAGGGCGAGCCCGCGCTGCCGGGCCCGGTGCTGATCGGCGGCAAGGGCCGGGTCGCCGAGCCGGTGCGCGCCCTGCTGTCGGACTACACCTTCGCCGATGCGCTCAGCCCCGACACCAAGTACGGCGCCCTGGTGTTCGACGCCACCGGCATCGGCACCGTCGAGGATCTCTCGCAGCTGTTCGAGTTCTTCCAGCCCGCCATGCGCAGCCTCGCGGCGTCCGGGCGCATCGTGGTCGTCGGTACCACCCCGGAGCTGGCTTCCGGCGTGGACGAGCAGATCGCGCAGCGCGCCCTGGAGGGCTTCACCCGCTCGGTGGCCAAGGAACTGCTGCGCGGCTCCACCGCCCAGCTGGTCTACCTGCACCCGGAGGCGGCGGCCACGGCCACCGGCCTGGAGTCGACCCTGCGCTTCCTGCTCTCGGCCAAGTCGGCGTTCGTCGACGGTCAGGTCATCCGGGTCGGCAAGGACGACGCGAGCGCACCCGCCGACTGGGATCGCCCGCTGGAAGGCAAGGTCGCGGTGGTGACCGGCGCGGCGCGCGGCATCGGCGCCACCATCGCCGAGGTGTTCGCCCGCGACGGCGCCCAGGTGATCGTGGCCGACATCCCGGCCGCGGGCGAGGCGCTGTCGCAGACCGCGAACAAGGTGGGCGGCACCGCGCTCGCGCTCGACGTGACCGCCCCCGACGCCGCGGAGAAGCTGGCGGAGTTCGCCACCGAGCGTTTCGGCGGCATCGACATCATCGTGCACAACGCGGGCATCACCCGCGACAAACTGCTGGCGAACATGGACGAGGGCCGCTGGAACGCGGTCATCAACGTCAATCTCGCTGCGCCGCATCGGATCACCGAGGGCTTGGTGGCCAGGGGCGCGCTGAAGGAGGGCGGTCGGGTGATCGACGTGTCCTCGATCGCGGGCATCGCGGGCAACCGCGGCCAGACCAACTACGGCGCGTCCAAGGCGGGCGTCATCGGCATGGTGAACGCCGAGGCGCCGAAGCTGGCGGAGAAGAACATCACCATCAACGCCGTCGCGCCCGGCTTCATCGAGACCGCGATGACCGCCGCGATCCCGCTGGCCACCCGGGAAGCGGGCCGGCTGATGAGCTCGCTGCTGCAGGGCGGCCAGACCGTCGACGTCGCCGAGACCATCGCCTACTTCGCGAGCCCGGCGTCGAACGCGGTGACCGGCAACGTGGTGCGGGTCTGCGGACAGAGCCTGATCGGAGCATGATGACGCAGGCTCCAGCCAGCCGGGACAAGACCCAGGTGATCGCCCTCACCGAACCACCGAAGAACAGCCGTCTGTTCGTCAAGGCCGCGCTCGGCGCGGTGCCGCTGCTGTCGGCGCGCAAGCCGACACTGCCGGACCGGGCCGTTCAGCTCGACGGCCTGCGGGTGGATCCGGATCACCTGGCCGCCTACTGCCGGGCCACGGGTCTGCGGTTCGGCGACGCGCTGCCGCTGACCTATCCGTTCATCCTCACCTTCCCGCTGGCCATGCAGCTGGTGGTGGCGCGGGACTTCCCGTTCGTCGCGGTGGGTGCGGTGCACGCGCAGAACGTCATCGAGCGCACCCGGGACATCTCGGTGAGCGAGCCGCTGGACATTCGCACGCACATCGAGAATCTGCGCGAGCACCCGAAGGGCCTGCTCGTGGACGCGATCAGCGACGTCAAGGTGGGCCGGGAGCTGGTGTGGCACCAGGTCACCACGTTCCTGCACCAGCAGCGCACCTCGCTGTCGGGCGGGCCGAAACAGGAGCCGAAGCCGGACGAGGTTCCGCCGCCGCCGCTGCGCACACTGCGGGTGGATCAGAAGACGATCACCCGTTACGCCGCCGCCTCCGGCGACCACAACCCGATCCACACTTCGGCGTTGGGCGCGAAGGCGTTCGGCTTCCCGCGGTCGATCGCCCATGGCATGTGGTCGGCGGCGACCGTTCTCGGCGCCGTCGAGGGGCGCATTCCGGAGCAGACCACCTACTCGGTCAAGTTCGGCAAGCCGATTCTGTTGCCCTCCACCGTCAACCTGTATGCCGACCAGGCCGAAGGCGGTTGGGATCTGGCGCTGCGTCACCCGAAGAAGGGGTATCCGCATCTGACGGCGACCCTGCGCTGAGCGATCCGCCGAGCCGCATTCCGATTCCCGCGAATCGGGATGCGGCTCGGTGCGTTCCGGACCCCGGGTGGATCAGCAGTCGCAACCGCAATTGCAGCAACCGCAGTCGCCGCAATTGCAGCAGCCGCAATCGCACTCGCCGCAATCGCTGCAGTCGCAATTCTTGATCCAGGCGTCCTTGCGTTCGCCGGTGCACGGTTGCGTGTGGTCGGCGCAGCAGGCGTACCCGGTGCAGTAGCCGCCCAGGATGAGCGCGAGGGATTCGCCGATGCCGGGGCGACGGGTCGGCGGACGGTGCCCGGTTCCGTGCCGGTGGGCGCGGATCTCGGCGCGCTCGGCGCTCTCGGGCGACACCGAGCAGGTGTGGGCGGCGAGGGTCCCGAGTCCGCTGCCGAGCCGCCGCAGCACTGCGGTGAGCGGGTCGAGCAGCATCCAGCGGACGGTGGGCACGCGGCTCAGCTCGGCTTCCGCGACGGCCGCGCGCAGGCGCGAATTCGATTGCCGCAGCAGCTCGTATGCCTCGGGCACGGTGGTGCCGGTGGCCGCCAGTGGGTTGAAGCGGTTGTTGGCGACGTCGTCGTCGTAGTCGGCGACGGCGTCGGCCAGATGCGCGATCCGGCCGAATTGCCATCCGGCCGCGCGCAACGCATCGATATTGTCCGGGCGCTCGGCCAGGACGGCGGTGTGCGCGAAGAAGGCCGACGCGCACAGTTGAGTGGGGGCGGTCAACCGGTCCAGCGGGTCGCCCGAAGGCGCCATCGCGGAACGCCAATCCGGCGATCCGGCAAGCGGTTCCGGCACGAACCCGGCCGGCCGCGCCGCCGCGCCCACCGCGACCAGCTCCTTCGTCTCCTGCTCCAGGCGCACCTGCGCGTCCAATGCCGCGACCAGCGGGTCGACGTCGAGACCGATCCGCGCCGCACCCGCGCGGGCCTCCCGGCCCCAGCGCGCCGCGGCTTTCGCCAACGGCTTGCGCGCGAGCCCGGCCACCTCGCCGTCGTCCACGTGGTCGCGAATCTTGGCCGCCGCCAACAGCAGTGAGGCGGTGGTGGCGAGCTGAACGCCGGGCGAGTCGGCGGTGACCACCGACGCGCGGCGCATGCCGCGCAGTGGGCACGGCGCCGCGGTGGCGCGTGCGGCCGAACCGGATTGCGCCTCGGTGAGCATGCTCAGCACCAGCGCGTCCTTGTTGGTGGTGGCGCGAGCGAGCTGACCGTGCCCGTCCCGCAGCCCGAGACACAAGCCACACAGATGCGCCCGCCACTCGGCCGCATCGATTCCGTACTTCTGAGCGCCGTGCGCACACGGCCTGAGCAACCCGAACACTTCCGCCCCGTTTCTCCCCGGCTCCATCGAATGAGCCGGTCCGCGCTGTGCGAACTCACGCACTGTGGCAAAAGGGCGGCGCGGAAGCAACCGGTGCGGGCAAAAGGCGGGTTACTCGGTTTTCTTCCGGCCCGCGAGACCGCGCCAGGCCAGGTCGTCGAGCAGGTCGACCGCCTCGGCGACCTCGATCCGGCCACTGGCCAGCCGGTCGGCGATGGCCTCCCCCGCGCCGATCACCGCGACCGCGACGACGTCGAAGTTCGTGCCCGGCTCGGCGTGCTTGGCGCTGGACTCCAGCAGTTTGGCGGTCAGCTCGATGACGCGTTCGCGCGCGTTCTCGATCTCCGAGGCGAACGCCTGCTGGCCGATGGCCTGACGGTAGAGCACCTGCCAGGAGCGCCGGTTGCGGTCGACGAAGCCGAGGAAGCCCTCGAGCGCGGTACGCACCTGCTCGTGCGGCGTGAGCAAGGGATTTCCGGCGGGTGCGACGGATTCGATGAAGCGCAATCCCTCCCGCTGGATGCAGGCGCGGAACAGTTCGTCTTTGGAGCCGTAGTACAGGTAGAGCATCGGCTTCGAGATCTTCGCCTCGGCGGCGATCGCGTCCATCGACGTGTCGTGGAAGCCTTTACGCGAGAAGACCTCCACGGCGGCGTCGAGCATCTGCTGCTCGCGTACCGCCCGCGGAAGCCGCTTCGTACCGCCCGCCATCCACACTCCTACCACAGATGAATCTCATATATTACTCCAAGGTAAGTTCCGGCGGTCCGATTTGCTCACCAGTCGCCCGACCCGGCTGTGCGCCGCTGCTCAGCAGCGCGGCAACGCACCCTTGAACGCGGCCACGCGCACTACCGAGGCGTCCACCTGCGCCATCGGCAGTCGCCCGCTCGACACCGCCTGCTCCAGCCGGTCGAGCACCTGCGGCACC
>NZ_BAFS01000283.1 GCF_000308415.1 Nocardia asiatica NBRC 100129
GGCGCCGGTCGCCCGGGGCAACCGGTCCACGATGTCCTGGGCCTCGCGCCGCACGACCGCCGGGTCCGTTCCGACGGCCTTGAGCAAAGGCGCGGCGATGCCGTCGGTCTGATCCAGCAACGCCACCAGCAAGTGCGCCGGACGAATCTCCGGATTACCCGCCGCGGACGCCGCCTGCAGAGCAGCCGTCAGAGCCGCCTGGGTCTTGGTGGTGGGATTGAACGAGTCCACGAGTCACCTTCCTACTTGTCGATTCGCACGGCGCCGGGCACATCTTCGGACCGAAGCCCTGCTTCGCCTCGCCCGCCTCGACTCGGCGCCGTTCCTTACCGTCCAACGTCCGAAAGGTTGAGTCTGTTCCGCTCAAGTTTGAAATTTTCGCCGCGCCGGTGCGACACCGCCGAATCCTGTCGAACGCTACGCCCCGACACCGGCGAATGCGACGATTCGCGACACCTCCGATGCGATGATTCCGCACGTCGGCGGGCTTCGGATGCCTACGATGACCACGGCCGTCACTTGTTGCAGCACTCTTCAGCCCGAATCAAGGAGCGAATGGATGCGCGCGATCGTGGTACGGAAGTTCGGAGCGACGCCGGAACTGGCCGAGATGCCGATGCCCGAGCCGGGGCCGGGAGCCGTGCGGGTCCAACTCCAGGCGGCCGGGGTGAATCCCTTCGACCGGAAAGTGGCCGCGGGAATCCTGGAAGGCAAACTGCCGCATGATTTCCCGATGATCCTCGGGGTGGACGGCGCGGGCACCGTAGCCACGCTCGGCGCGGGCGTCAGCCGCTTCGCCGTCGGCGACCGGGTGGTCGGCAAGTTCCTCACCCCGCCGGTGGGCCACGGCAGCTTCGCGGAGTACGCCGTGCTGCCGGAAGGCGGCACGCTGGTGCCGATCCCGCCGGGGGTGCCGACCGTCGCGGCCGCGGCGCTGCCGACCGCGGGCGTGACCGCGCAGGACCTGGTGGACGCCACGCACATCGAGCCCGGCCAGACGGTGCTGATCGTGGGCGCGACCGGCGGCGTCGGCTCCTTCCTGGTGCAACTGGCCAATATCGCGGGCGCGCACGTCATCGCGACGGCGCGCGGTAGCTCCGCCGACCAGATGACCCGCCTCGGCGCGGCCCAGACGGTGGACTACACCGCCGGCCCGGTGCGCGACCAGGTCGCGGCCGCGCACCCGGACGGCATCGACGTCCTGTTCGACCTGGTGAGCCCGCCGGAGGCGCTCGCGGAGCTGACCACGCTGGTCCGTGACGGCGGCACGGTCTACTCCACCACCTTCGCCGCCGACGAGGACGCCTTGCGGGCGCGGTCGATCAAGGGCGGCAACATCGAATCGCAGGGCAAGGCGCCCGAGTTGGCCCGGCTGATCCAGCGGGTCGCGGCCGGTGACGTGGTCGTGCCGATCGACGCGACCGTCCCCCTCGCGGAGGGGCCCGCGGTCATCGGAGCGCCAGGGGCGCGCGGCAAGACCGTGCTGGCCATCTGAGCCGGACGGCGGCTCGGCCGTCCCCACGAGACCACCGGAGGTGTGCGATGAGCACCCGACCGCCCGAGTTCGGCCTGTTCCTGATCCCCGAGGCCGACGACTTCCGCAGGCTCGCCGAGCTGAGCGTGTACGCGGACGTGTCCGGACTCGACCTGATCGGCATCCAGGACCATCCCTACCAGCGCCGCTTTCTGGACACCTGGACCCTGATCACCGCTCTCGCCGGACGGACCGAACGGATCACCTTCTTCCCGGACGTGGCGAACCTGCCGTTGCGCCACCCCGCACTGCTCGCGAAGGCCGTCGCCTCGCTCGACATCATCAGCGACGGCCGCATCCAGCTCGGCCTCGGCGCGGGCGCGTTCTGGGACGCCGTCGCCGGGATGGGCGGCCCGCGCCGCAGCGGCGGCGCGGCGGTGCGCGCGCTGGCCGAGGCGATCGCGGTGATCCGCGCCCTGTGGTGGAGCGAGTCGCGGTCGGTACGGGTGCCCGGGGTCCACTACTCCCTCGCGGGCGCGCATCCGGGCCCGCGCCCGCGTCATCATCCCGGCATCTGGCTCGGCGCGAAGGGGCCGCGGATGCTCGAACTGACCGGGCGCGTCGCCGACGGGTGGGTGCCGTCGGCGGCGTGGGCGCCGCCGGAGTTCCTCGCCGAAGCGGGCAGGCGCATCGATGACGCCGCCGCGGCCGCGGACCGCGACCCGCTGTCGGTGCGGCGGGTGCTGAACGTGTCGGGAACCATCACCGCCGACGGGTCCGATCGCGGCTTCCTGGAAGGCCCGCCCGAGCGCTGGGCCGACGATCTGCTGGCGCTGCACCGCGACCAGCGCATCGACGGATTCGTCTTCTGGCCGACCGAAGGGGAACCGGTCGAGCAGATCCGTCGTTATACCGAGCAGGTCGTGCCCGCGGTCCGTACCGCCGCCGGGTCCTGACCGGCCGGGACCGGCGCCTTTCCACACCGGGGAAAGGTCCGGATCTCCGGCGCGGCTCGCCCGCGGTCCCGCTCGTGACGGGTCGGCGACGTCCGCCGTTTGCCCGCCGATTACCGTTTGGCCGGGACTTATGGCACCGAGGGCGCAGCAGGACGTAGTCCGTCTGTCGCCCGCGCCCGGCCGAAGCGAAGGTGAAGGTACGCCTATACCCACACGACCACGGCATTTTCGGGGATACTTGTCGGCGGGAGACCGCCGGTAACGGGTATGTCCCCGCAGAACTGAGGGAAAGGAAGCTCCACGTCGTGGATGCGCGTTCGGCTGCGCTGGTCCGCGCCAATTTCCGTTCGGTGATCGAGTCGCCGAATGGACCCGAGCGGTTGGTCAGTGCGTTCTACGGACATTTGTTCGCCGAGAACCCACGGCTGCGCGAATTGTTCCCGCCCGCCATGGAGATGCAGGCCAAGCGGATCGCCACGGCCATTCAGTATGTGCTCGATCACCTGGAGGACTGGGACCGGGCGCAGAAATTCCTGGAGCAACTCGCTCGCGACCATCGCAAGTACGGCGTGGAGGCCGCGCACTACGACGTGGCGGGCCGCGCGTTGCTCGCGGCGTTCCGCGCCTACAACGGCGCGGCCTGGAACCGGAGCCTGGAGGAGGGCTGGCGCGACATCACCATCCTGATCTCCGCGTCGATGGCCATCGGGGCGAACTCCGACAAGTCGCAGCCGGTGTGGGAGGCCACGGTGGTCGGCCATCGCCGCGTCCTCGAGGACTTGGCCATCGTGCGCCTGCAGTCCGATGGACCGGTGCCCTACCAGGCCGGGCAGTACGTGCCGGTGACGATTCCGCAGCGCCCGAAGATGTGGCGTTATTTCTCTCCCGCGATTCCGTCCAACCCGTACGGCGAGATCGAGTTCCACGTGCGGAAGATCCGCGGCGGCTGGGTGAGCCCCGCGATCGTCAACGAGACCAGGGTGGGCGACCGGTGGCGGATCGCGGGCCCGCTCGGCGGACTGCACGTCGACCGGGACAGCGGCCGCGACGTGCTCATGATCGGCGCGGGCACCGGCATCGCGCCGCTGCGCGCCCAGCTGATCGAGATGGGCCAGCGCGGCATCAACCCGCGGGTGCACTTCTTCATCGGCGGCCGCTACCCGTGCGACCTGTACGACGTGGAGAACATGTGGCAGCTCTCGCAGAGCAACCCGTGGTTGACCATCGTCCCGGTCTGCGAGCAGAAGTCCAATCCGTGGTGGTACCCGCATCCGCCGCAGGACGCACCGTACGGCATGCACCGGCGCCTGATCGGTAACCTTGGCGCCGTGGTCGCGAGCTTCGGCGCGTGGGCGGACCGCCAGATCCAGATCGCCGGCTCGGCCCGGATGATCGCGGACACCCGGCGCGCGCTGCTCGCGGTCGGCACGCCGGAGCAGAACATCAGCTGCGACCCTGTGTAACGAAGGAGGCCCCGTTGGGGGATCCGAGCATGCTCGGTAACGGCGCGCATCAGGCGCCGGAGTGGACCTCGACCGTCGTCGGTCATCATCGGCTGCGTCACGATCTCGCGGTGATCCGCCTGATCGGCGAGTTCGTGCCGTTCGCCGCGGGCCAGTCGGTCGAGGTGCGGGTGCCACAGCATCCCGGCGTGCGGCGCAGGTTCTCGCCCGCGCTGCCGCCCTCGCTGGACGGTAAGCTGGAGTTCCACGTGCGCACCGTTCCCGGCGGCTGGTGCAGCGGCGCGATCGTGGCCGACACCCAGCCGGGTGACGAGTGGCGGATCGGCGCTCCGCTCGGCGGGTTCTGGGTCGACCCGGACGGCGACGAGGTGGTGATGATCGCGGGCGGCACCGGATTGGCGCCGATGCGCGCGCAGATCCTGGAACTGGCGCGCAAGCCGTCGCCGCCGCCCACCTACCTCTTCGTCGGCGGGCGGTCCCCCCGCGACCTGTACGCCGCCGACATGCTGTACTTGCTGGCCGCCGAACTGCCGTGGCTCACCGTGATTCCGGTGGTCGAGAGCTTGGACGACCCGGACTGGGTCGACGAGTGGTACGAGCAGTCCCGCGTCGACATCGGCTTCCCGCCCGACGACCTGCTGTACGGCACGCTCGCCGACGTCCTCGGCTCGCACGGCGCCTTCCACGAGCACCAAGTGCTCGTCTGCGGCTCCCCCGCCATGGTCCAGACCACCGTCGACCGCCTCCTCGCAACCGGAACACCCCCGGAGCGAATCCAATTCGAGGGCCTCTGACCGATCCGCAGACCCGAAACCGACGCGCCGCCGGAACCTCCTGTACCGACCGAGGGCGACCACTCAACTCTGCGTAAACGGGCAGACCACCCACGCCCGCCCAAGGTCGGACCACTGCCCCGTTACGCACCACAGCGCCCTCTTCAGGTTCCGAGCGGCGCAAGACCGAGCAAAGGCCCGCTCACGGCCCGGCTCAAACCGAACCACTGCCCGTCTGCCGACCAACCGACAACGGCGCGCCCCCAGTCCAACGCGCACCACCCACGCGCCCAGCGCACCTCAACGACGACTTTCGAGCGAAGCGAGACCGAGCATCCGCCGTTCGCGGCCCGGCTCGCGTTTGCGCGGCCGCCGCGCAAGCGACGAAGGAGCAAGCGGCGGCCGCGCAAACGCGAGCCCCAAAGGGGCCGCGAACACGCAGCGCCGCAGGCGCTGCCAATCAAACACAGCCCGCGAAGGCGCGGCAAATCAGAACAACGGATCGTGGCGGATGTTCTTGGCGAGCGTTCCCGCCGCCATGAGGCGAAACTTGGTGGTCTGCACCATCGAGGGCGATCCGACGATCTGTACGTCGCGGTCGGACCAGGCGCCGAAGCTCGCGACGACCTTGCCGATCTGGCCGGTGATGCGGGGTTCCAGGCCGGGCAATGTGGTGCGGGGCTCGTCGGGTTCGGCGTACCACCACGGGTTCTCGTCGTGCTCGCTGACCGGTGTGACGGTGAGCCAGCGGTTGGCCATCGCCAGTTTGCTCAGCGTTTCCAGGTCGTAGAGGTCGCAGGGGTGGTGACCGCCGACGAACAGGTGCACCTTCGGGTTGGTCCGCCGCAGCGCCATCGACATCAGTTGCGCGCGCAGCGGCGCGATCCCGGTGCCGCAGCCGACCATCAGCATCTTGCGTTTGGTGTTGCGCGGAACGCCGAGGCCGCCCAGTGGCGAGCCGAGCAGCCATTGGTCGCCGACGACGGTCTGGCCGACGATGGCCGAACTGACCCAGCCGCCCAGCACGCCGCGCACGTGGAACTCGATCTCGCCGTCGGCGTTCGCGGGCACGGCGGGCGAGAGATAGCGCCACATGCGCGGGCGGGAGGGTATCTGCACGCTCAGGTACTGGCCTGCGGCGTAGCGCATCGGCTGGTCCAATTGCAGCCGGACGATGACCAGATTGCGCAGCACTTCGCGGCGCTCGACCACGGTGCCGGTCCAGACCGACGGCGTGGTCTCCTTCTCCGCCGCGCCGATCATGGTGTCGGCGATGATCTTCAGGCCCTCGTCCCAGGCCCGGTCGACCTCGTCGGTCCACATCTCGGTGCCTGCGAACACCTTGACGGCGGTCTTCAGCGCGGTGGACACGGCGGTGTAGTGCGCGGGCTGCACGCCGTACTTGCGATGGTCCCTACCGAGCTGGGCCAGGA
The DNA here is from genome assembly GCF_000308415.1 of Nocardia asiatica NBRC 100129. Taxonomy (GTDB): domain Bacteria; phylum Actinomycetota; class Actinomycetes; order Mycobacteriales; family Mycobacteriaceae; genus Nocardia; species Nocardia asiatica. The sequence goes on from NZ_BAFS01000283.1 coordinate 6,100, forward strand.
ACGGCAGCAGTTTGTCGGGCTCCTCCAACCGGTCCAGCGCGTAGGAGATCGCCTTGACCAGGCGATCGCGTTGGGCGTCCATCGCGGCCGGGAAGAAATCGCGGACGTGCGGGTAGTCGGTGAACAAGATCGCGTAGAACGATCTCGCCAGTTTCTCCGGACCCCCGTCTTCCGCAGCAACCGCCTTGAACGTCGTTCTGATCAAAGCGACAGTGCGTGAATCCATTGATCTCACAACCCCATTTCGCACTCGTTCACGAACCATGCCGACGAGTGAGGTGCTGCGGGCCACTCGACAGCAGCCGATGGGAAGGAGTGTAGGCGAGGTTTGCCAGCTACGGAATATTTCGATTGGATATCAAGCGTGTAATTTCGTCAAAACCAGGACGCCCAGCGGGACACGCCAGAGAAACCGACTGCAAGACGGTGGATCTCCCGCAAAATCAGTCGTAGAACTGCCGAATTCCTATGCGCGGCTTGCGAATTACGTCCCGATTGGTCTGTTCTAGCGACCTCATGGCAACACCCAAGTAGCCGAATGAAGTGCGAAACGGGCAAACCGCGCCGACACCATCGATCAATCTATGGCGAAAACGTCCAGTTGATAAGACAACGAAATAACCACTGCCGTACCTCCGCCGCTAAACATGTTCTAGTTTACTGTCAGCAAATGTAAGCGGGGCGGGCCCGAAACGACGACGGCCCCGGTCTCGGATCGCTGTGCGACCGAGGCCGGGGCCGTCATCGTGCTGTTATCGCCGGTGCCTGCTGTCGTCGCGACGATGGCGCGGCTGCCAGACGACCAACGCGGTACTGCGTTGCGGCGGGGCGAGATCGGGACGGTACCCGGCCCGGGTCCGCTCCAGTTCGGCCGACAGTTCCGCCACCTGCTGACGCAGTTCCTCCACCTGATTGGTCAACTCGATGATGCGCTTGATGCCCGCCAGGTTGACACCCTCGTCCTGGGACAGCCGCTGCACCTCGCGCAGCAGCTCGACGTCCCGGGCCGAGTAGCGCCGCCCACCGCCCGAAGTCCGTTGCGGCGTTACCAGTCCCAGACGGTCATACGTGCGCAGTGTCTGCGCGTGCATGCCGGCCAGCTGGGCCGCCACCGAGATCATGAAGAACTCGGCGCGCGCCCCGCCGGACGCGTTCTTCGGTTCCGAGGACATCACGCACCTGCCCATCCTGCACGTGGATCGAAGCCACTGGCCCGCTCGGCCTCCCGATAGCGCTCGAGCGCCTCGACGGCCTCCCGGTCCAGCTTCTGCGGCACCGCGACCTTCACCGTTACCAGCAGGTCGCCCGCGCCGCCGCCGCGCTTGGGCACGCCGCGGCCGCGTACCCGCAGGATGCGGCCGTCGGCGGTACCCGGAGGCACCTTGACGCCGACTCGCCCGTCGAGCGTGGGCACCGAAACCGTGGTGCCCAAGACCAATTCACTGTAACTGACCGGAAGCACCAAGGTCAGGTCGTCGCCGTTGCGGCCGAAGACCTTGTCCTGGCTGACGTGGACGGTCACGTAGAGGTCGCCCGACGGCGCTCCGCGCAGGCCCGCCTCGCCCTGACCGGCCAGCCGGATCCGTTGCCCGTCACCGACTCCCGGGGGAATCCGCACCGTGATGGTGCGCGTGCGGTTCTGGATGCCGTTGCCGTGGCAGTCGACGCACGGGTCGTCGATGATCGAACCGCTGCCCCGGCACTCGTCGCAAGGCTCGCTGAAGCCGAACGCGCCCTGGTTACGGCTGACGACGCCGGTGCCGTTGCAGATCGGGCAGACCCGCGGGCTGGTGCCCGGTTTGGCCCCGCTGCCGTGACACGTGGTGCACGGCGACGGACTGGTCATCCGCAGCGGAACCGTGACGCCCTGAGCCGCCTCCCGGAAACCGAGGGTGGTCTCGGTCTCCACGTCGGCGCCGCGCCGGGGACGGCTCGAGGTTCGCGTGCCGCCCCGGTTGAACAGACCGCCGAGCAGGTCACCGAGACCACCGTCGCCGGCGCCCGCGCCGCCGAAGATGTCTCCGATGTTGAACTCCTGCGAGAAGCCGCCACCCGCGCCGGGGCCGAACCCACCGCGACCGTAACCGCCACCCGCGAAGAGTTTGCGGGTGTCGTCGTACTCTTTGCGCTTGGCCGGATCCGACAGCACGGCATGCGCCTCGCTGACGGCCTTGAACCGCTCCTCGGCTTTGGGGTCACCGGGGTTGGCGTCCGGGTGCAAGTCGCGCGCGAGCTTGCGATAGGCCTTCTTGATCTCGTCCTGCGAGGCGCCGGAGGAAACACCCAGCTCCTTGTAGAAGTCCTTTTCGATCCACTCCCGTTGGCTCACCGAGCATCTCCTCCTCTCGCGTCCTTATTGTTCGTTCGCGCCGGCATCAACATCCGATGCCTCTTCGGTCGGTCGATCCGTATTCTCCGTCAGATCGGCTACGCCGTCGGTTACCCCGACCAGCGCGTGCCGAAGCACCCTATCGCCGAAGCGATAGCCTTTGCGCATCACAATGCCGATCACCGGATCGTGGCCGGAGCCCTCGTGCTGCACGGCCTCGTGCAGGGTCGGGTCGAAAGGCTCGCCTTCCGAACCGAACTCCTCGAGGCCCTGCTTGAGCAGCGCGGCCGACAACTTGTCGGCCACCGACCGCAACGGACCGGACTCCAGGTCGCCGTGCGCCCGCGCGCGGTCGAGATCGTCGAGCACACCGAGCAATTCGGTGACCACCGACGCCTTGGCGGAATCGATCGCGGTCTTGCGGTCGCGTTCGACCCGGCGCCGGTAGTTGGCGTACTCCGCGGTCAGCCGCTGCAGGTCGGCGGTGCGCTCGGCGAGCTCGCCGCTGATGGTGTCGGCGAGCTCCTGCGCGTCGCCGCCGTTGCCGTTCTGCGCACCGTCGCCCGACTCCGCGGCCTGCGCGGCCGCGGCGCCGTTGTCCGCGGCCGGCCGGCGGATCTCACCGGTATCCGGGTCGATCTTCCGGTTGTCGACGAAGGTGATCGGCTCCTTCTCGGGGTTGCCCTCGGTCACTTCTTCTCCGTGTCGACCGGCTCGTCCACGACCTCGGCGTCCACGACCTGGTCATCCGACGCGGTGCTGGACGCGCCGTTGCCCTGCGCCGCCGCGTCCGCGGCGGACGCTTCGTAGATGGCCTGGCCGAGCGCCTGCGACTCGGTCGCCAGCTTCTCGACGGCCGCCTTGACCGCGGCGATGTCGGTGCCCTTGAGGGCCTCGTTCGCCTCGGCGATGGCCGCCTCGACCTTGGTCTTGACCTCCGCGGGGACCTTGTCCTCGTTCTCCTTGATGAACTTCTCGGTCTGGTGCACCAGCGACTCGGCCTGGTTGCGGGTCTCGGCCTCCTCGCGACGGGCCTTGTCCTCGGCCGCGTGCGCCTCGGCGTCCTTGACCATCCGGTCGATCTCCTCCTTGGACAGGCCGGAGCCGTCCTGGATCTTGATCGTGTTCTCCTTGCCGGTGCCCTTGTCCTTGGCGGTGACGTGCACGATGCCGTTGGCGTCGATGTCGAAGGTGACCTCGATCTGCGGCACGCCGCGCGGGGCCGGCGGGATGCCGGTCAGCTCGAAGGAGCCGAGCAGCTTGTTGTGCGAGGCGATCTCGCGCTCACCCTGGAACACCTGGATCTGCACCGACGGCTGGTTGTCGTCGGCCGTGGTGAAGGTCTCCGAGCGCTTGGTCGGGATGGTGGTGTTGCGCTCGATGAGCTTGGTCATCACGCCGCCCTTGGTCTCGATGCCCAGCGACAGCGGGGTCACGTCGAGCAGCAGGACGTCCTTGACCTCGCCCTTGAGCACACCGGCCTGCAGGGCCGCGCCGACGGCGACGACCTCGTCCGGGTTCACGCCCTTGTTGGGCTCCTTGCCACCGGTCAGTTCCTTGACCAGGTCGGAGACGGCGGGCATCCGGGTGGAGCCGCCGACCAGCACGACGTGGTCGATGTCGGACACCTTGATGCCCGCGTCCTTGATCACGGACTGGAACGGCGCGCGGGTGCGGTCGAGCAGGTCCGAGGTGATCTTCTGGAACTCGGCGCGGGTCAGCTGCTCATCGAGGAACAGCGGGTTCTTGTCCGCGTCGACGGTGATGTAGGGCAGGTTGATCGAGGTGCTCTGCGAGGAGCTGAGCTCGATCTTGGCCTTCTCGGCGGCCTCACGCAGCCGCTGCATGGCCATCTTGTCCTTGGTCAGGTCGATGCCCGAGCTGGCCTTGAACTTGTCGACCAGCCACTGCACGACCCGCTCGTCCCAGTCGTCACCACCGAGGTGGTTGTCGCCGGAAGTGGCGCGGACCTCGACGACGCCCTCGCCGATTTCCAGCAGCGAGACGTCGAAGGTGCCGCCACCGAGGTCGAAGACCAGGATGGTCTGTTCCTTGTCGCCCTTGTCCAGGCCGTAGGCGAGCGCCGCGGCGGTGGGCTCGTTGACGATGCGCAGGACGTTCAGACCCGCGATCTGACCGGCTTCCTTCGTGGCCTGCCGCTGGGCGTCCTCGAAGTAGGCGGGCACGGTGATGACCGCGTCGGTGATCTCCTCACCGAGGTAGGACTCGGCGTCGCGCTTCAGCTTCATCAGCGTGCGCGCGCTGATCTCCTGCGGCGTGTACTTCTTGCCATCGATCTCGACGCTCCAGTCCGTGCCGATGTGCCGCTTGACGGAGCGAATGGTGCGGTCGACGTTGGTGACGGCCTGGTTCTTGGCCGGCTGGCCGACCAGCACCTCGCCGTTCTTCGCGAACGCGACGATCGACGGGGTGGTGCGCGATCCCTCCGAGTTGGCGACGACGACCGGTTCGCCGCCTTCGAGAACGGCGACGACCGAGTTCGTGGTCCCGAGGTCGATTCCGACCGCACGAGCCATTGTGGTTCCTCCTAGTTGACGTACCGATGTGTGCAGGTGCCGGGCGAGCGACCGCCCTGCGGCGCCCGGTGCGGAACGCCGCGAGACCTCGCCCCTGGCACCTCACGGAGCACGGCCCCAGCAACACTGAGCGTGGTCGGCTCAATCCTGCCCGGCGGAACTCTGCGAGTCAACCGAAACTTGAGCCGTACACACTCAATGCTGTCGAAAGGCTCAACGGGTGACACGCGCGATTAATTCCCGAACGGCGGCACGAATGCGCGCGCCCCGCCAGTCCGGGGTCAGCCGACCCGCGACCGACCTCGACGCGAAGCCGGTCGCAACGGCCGCGAGGCCGCCAACCAGCCGAGACGGCGCCGAACAGTTCCCGGCAGTGTTGTCGGTTCCTTCTTGATACCGTCGCTCGAGCTGGCAGAATCGGCTTCCATGGACGCACCGGCGACGCCTTACCACTGCGATGGCGAGGGCGACTACGACGTTTTGCAGTGGGACGCCAGAGCGGACTGCGAAGTGCGGCAGATCCTCGATCGGGTGGCCGACAAGTGGTCGCTGCTGGTGATCGCGCTGCTGGATCAGCGCAGTCTGCGGTTCACCGAGCTGAAGCGCGCGATCGATGGCGTCAGCCAGCGGATGCTCACCAAGACCTTGCGGCATCTGGAGCGCGACGGCTTGGTGCGGCGCACCGTGTACCCGACCATCCCGCCGCGGGTCGACTACGCGCTCACCCCGCTGGGCGCGAGCCTGCACACCACGATCAATGCGCTGGTCACCTGGACCGAGACGCATCAGAACGAAATCGCCTCCGCCCGGCACGCCTACGACCGCCGGGCGGCCGAGGACGTCACGGCGGGCGCCACCGCGCAGTAGGGTGACCGCGGGCGGTCCGGCCGGGCCGCCCGTGCGCCGTCGAGCCGAGGAGTCGCCATGCGGGCCGTCGTCGTCACCGCCGCCGAGTTCGAGGTCGTGGAGCTGCCCTCGCCGCGGCCCGGCTCCGGTCAACTGCTGATCGACGTGTCGCGCTGCGGCATCTGCGGCTCGGACCTGCATGCCCGCACCCACGCCGACGAACTGGCCGACCTGGCCGTGGCCACCGGCTACGAGCACTTCATGCGCTCGGCGCAGAGCGTGGTGCTCGGGCACGAATTCAGCGGCACCGTGGTCGATTACGGGCCGGACTGCCGCAAGCGGTGGAAGCCGGGGACCCCGGTGGTGGCCCTGCCGATAGTCCGGCACGGCAAGCAACCGCACCTGGTCGGGCTGTCGAGCGCGGCGCCGGGCGGCTACGCCGAACAGGTGGTGGTCCAGGAATCGATGACCATGCCGGTGCCCAACGGCTTGTCCGCCGAACACGCCGCGCTGACCGAACCCATGGCGGTGGCCTGGCACGCCGTGCGCAAGGCGGGCGTCGGCAAGGGACGAACCGCGATCGTCATCGGCTGCGGGCCGATCGGTCTCGCGGTGATCAGCATGCTGAAGGCCGCCGGTGTGCGCACCGTGGTCGCGAGCGACTTCTCCCCGCGCCGACGCGAACTCGCCACCGCGTGCGGCGCCGATGTCGCGGTCGACCCGGCCGGCGAGTCGCCCTGGGAGGCCGCCCCGAAGAAGGGACGGATCAACGGCGTCACCGACATCCTCGGGCTCGGCTTCGACACCATGGACCGCCTGCGGCGGGTCCCGAACCTGCCGTGGTGGTACGTCTTCCGGCTGGCGCACACGATGAACGCGGGCCCGGCCGGACCGGTGATCTTCGAATGTGTCGGCGTGCCGGGGATCATCGATCAGATCCTGACGGCCGCACCGCCGCTGTCGCGCGTGGTCGTCGTCGGGGTGTGCATGGAGACCGACCGCTTCCATCCCGCGATGGCGATCAACAAGGAGATCGAACTGCGGTTCGTGCTCGGCTACGACCCCGGCGAGTTCCGCGACACCCTGCACATGCTCGCGGAGGGAAAGGTCGACCCGAGCCCGCTGATCACCGGGACGGTCGGGCTGGACGGCGTCGCGGAGGCGTTCACCGCCCTCGGCAACCCGGAACGGCACGCGAAGATCCTGATCGACCCGCGCGGCCGCGCCACCGTACCGGTCTGACGGCGCTCGCTCAGGGCGCGGCGGCCAGAACCTCGTCGGCGATCTTCTCGTCCAGCGTCACCCGGACCAGGGCGGCGGCCAGTTCCGCGGTGTGATGATCCGGCGCGAGGCGGGCCAGTCGATCGGGATCCTCCGGCAACTGGACGCGCTTGGCGCCGCGTAGTACGCGTTCGTCGAAATGCGGCCGGACCCAGGTCCAGACGTCCTGGATCTCGCGCAGGAAGATATCGGCCCCGGTAGGACCGATGCCATCGAACTCCTGGAGCAGTTCGGCGGCGCGCTGCGGGTCGTTTTCCGCTTTCTTCGCCAATTCCCGCAGGTCACCGTGATAGCGGTCGAGTACACGCGCGGCGTTGTGACCCAGCCTCGTCGCGGTGCTCTCGTCGTAGCGGCGATAGTTCCCCCGGCCCAGCGCGTCGACCAGCTCTTGCCAGTCGGCGTCCGCCACCCGGTGCGGCGTCCGGTAGCCGCCGCCGATCAGCTCCCGCGTAGCCGCGATCGCGATCTCGGCGGAGATGCGGGCACTGAGCAGCTGGGAAAGCATGAGCAACTGGAAAAGCGCGGCCGGCTTGTCGTCGAGCGTGATACCCGCTTCCTCGGCATATCCCGTACCCGCACGGACGAGCAATTCGTGTACGACGTCCTCTTGGCTCATCGTTACCTCCTCTCGCTACCAGGGCGCATACCCGGGCCCACGTCGACTACACCGCCGATCGACGCGGATGCGAGGCTCCTCGCAGGTCACAGGGCCGCTGGCGCTCGGAGCAGGCGCCGTGGGGCTACGGGAAGCGGCGGCTCACTCCGGCAGCAAGCTCAAGGTGCCTTCCGCGCTGCGGGCGGCGGTCAGACAGGCGGTCGCGGTGAACTGGTCGGCGAGCGGGTGGCGGGCCCGGGCACGCCACTTCCGGACCGCCGCGACCGCCTGGGCGCGCTGCGCGGCGGGCGGGGCGTCGATCGGGAGACCGAGACGCAGGTGGGGCGCGATGCCGGAGCCGCCGATGAGGCGGTGCAATTCGGCGAGATCATCGGCGGGCAGTGCCAATTCGTCGGTGCGCAGGCGGCCGAGCAGGCGCAGCTCGGCGAAACCGTGCACGTCCGCGAGCAGCGTGCGCACCCTCGGCATCAGGCGGTCGGCCTGCGTGCCGCGACAGGCGGTCAGCACCCGGGCCAGCGCGGTGAGCGCGGAATGGGCTTTGAGCTGGTCGGCGCGCTGACCGAACTGCACGTCGAGTACCGAGCGCAATTCGTCCACGCCGCTGCGGCTGGTCAATTCGGCGGCGAGGGTGGCCGAATCCCGTACCCCGAGCCGGATCAGCGTGACCGCCATGCGGATGCCGAACAGGCCGAACCGCTCGGCGAGCTGCGCACGCAGTTCCGGCGGCACCGGAAGCGGTACGTCGGCGCGTGCGAACCGGTCCGCCGACAGCAACGCGGCGCTCAGTTCGTCGACCGGGACGCGCGCCAGGGTCTCGAAAGCCGCGAACTCCTGCTGCCGCAGCGTCGCCGCCGCGAAGGCGAGCAGCCCGGCGACCGGGATCACGGCCTGGCACAGACCCGTTCGTTCCAGTTCCCCGGCGAAACGCGTGGCGACATCGCGCGCCGAGTGCAGCGCGTCGATGCGGCCCGCCCCGATCTCGTCGGCCCGCGAGACCACGCCGACGATGCCGAGCGGACCGGCCGCTCCCGGGCCGCCGTTGGCCGCGGCGGTTCCGGCGCCCACGCGCTCGAGGAACTGCACGTCGGTGGCGTCCAGCCGGCGCAGCAGATAGACCACCGCGTCGGCGCCGGGTATGGCGATTCCCTGCTCGGAGCGCTCGTCGTCCGCACCCGGAGTCAACAGACGCGCGGTGCGCCGGGACACCTCGCGCGACAGCGACGACGTACCCGGGGTGTCGATGATGGTTGTGTGCGCGAGAGCGGCGGCGGGCCACTCGACCTCGAGATGGTCGACCTCGCGCGCGGCCGGGGCGTTCCAGTTCAGCCGGTCCAGGTCGAAGGTCAGGCCGTGCGTCCCGCTGCCGCGCCGGACCACCACGTGCGCACGGGCGCCGTCGGGCGCGTACGCCGTGACACTGGGGGTCGAACCGTATCGGTACCAGGTGACCACCCGCGTGCACTCGGTGGCGTCGGTCGGGGCGATATCCTGCCCGACAAGGGAATTCAGAAGGGTCGATTTGCCCGCCTTGATCGAACCGGCCAGTGCGACGCGCAACGGCTGGTCCAGTCGGCGGGCGCAGTCGGCCAGCAGGGCACGCGGGCGCGGCTCGCCCGCCAGCGCCGCCTGCGCCGCGCCGACCAGCTGATGCGCCTCGGCGACGATTCCCGGCACCGCGCCACCATCACGTCTCACGGGGCTACCGTACCGGCGGGTCCCATCGGTAGTGCGGTCTGCATGGCGTCGGCGTATCGGCGCAGCTCGGCGACCACGCGCAGCTGCTGTTCCAGCTGTGCGCCGCGTTCGGCGCGCCGGGTGGCGACCATGTTCGCCGCCTCCTGCGCGGCCCGCAGCGACTCATCGATCGAGCGCAGGCTGCGTTCGGCGACGCCCGCGTAGTGGTCGCGCAACGCGCGATGGATGCGGTGCAGCCGGTCCTTCGACTCCTTGCCCGCCTGGAACGCCACGTCGTCGACGAAACGGCGCACCGCCGCCTTGGCCTCGTTGCGTCGCTTGGCCAGCCGGGCCTGTTTGTCGTCCCGGAAAGCCTTGCCTCCCACGATCAATCCGGCGCCGATCGAGATCGGGTTCAGCAGGGCCAGCCCGGCGAAGGTGCTGGCCAGCCCCACCATGAGCACGCCGCCGTAGGAGCCGCGCATGCCGACGAGCAGCTTGCTGCCGAACCCGATGTCCGGTTCCAGATCCGCGAGCGTGCCGGAGATGGCGCGGCCGGTGTCGGCTCCCGCGCCGGGGCGCACGTCCGGCAGGTCGACGGCGCCGAGCTCGGCGAAATGCTCGGCGACGCGTTCGGCGAGTTCGACCGCGCGGGAGTGGGTCCACAGCAGGTTGTCGCCGAGAGCGGTGTCGACGGTGCCGGTGAGGTGTTCGGCGATGCGGTCCCAGTGCCTGCCCGGGTCGTGCTCGTCGATCCATTCCTCGGTGGTGCGCGCGATGTTGCGCAGGCGATCGCGCAGATCGTGGTCGACGTCCCCGGCCAGGTCGGTGATGCCGTCGGCGAGCGTCTGCTGCCACGCCGCGGTCCTGCGGTGCAGTTCCTCGGCCGCGCCACGGGCGGATTGCAGCTCGCGCACCGCCGCCGCGCCTTGGGCGGGATCGCGGACCGCCACCAGCTCGCTGCCCAGGGCCAAGGCCAGATGCTCTGCCGCGGAACGGATGTCGCGGGCCACCGCGGCGCGCGTGGCCAGCTGATCGCGCGCCACCACCTGGTCGCGCAGGAATTCGTAGAGCACGCCGAAGCCGGATTCCACGCCCAGCTGCCGGTCCTGCAACCGCATCGCGTGGCTGCGCAGCAGCGCGGACACCGGGATGATCGGCACGTCGAGTCCGGCCCGCGCGAGATGACCCACATCGGCCTGGTGCACCTGCCGCCAGTGCGGGTACAGGTCGGTCTTGGTGAGCAGCAGCGCGACCGTGGGGCACAGTTCCCGTACCTGTCGCAGGAAGGTCAGCTCGGGCTCGGTGAGCTCGGTCGACGCGTCCGACAGCACCAGCACCGCGTCCGCCGCGGGCACCAGCCCGAGCGCGCCGGCGGCATGGGCATTGCCGTGCCCGCCGACGCCCGGGGTGTCGATCAGCACGATGCCGTCGGCCAGCAGGGCATTGGGCACCTGGACCTCGAGCCGAACGATCCGCCGTCCCTGCGCGAGCGGCGAGCGCGGGTCGATCGCGCCGATCTCCGCGATCGGCACCGCCACCCTGGTCTCCGCCCCGCTGGAGTCGCCGTGCACCGCGAGCACCAGCTCCGCGTGCGGCTGCGGGCCGTTGGCGAGCAGCATCGGCACCGTGGTGGTGGCGTCGTCGCCGACCGGGCAGATGTCCAGGTTCAGCAGCGCGTTGACGAAACGGCTCTTGCCCTGACCCAGCTGTCCGGCGACGACGATGCGCCTGCGCGGGTCGCGGACCCGGTCGGCCGCCACTTCCAGGCGGCCGACCAGATCGTTGCGACCCGCGGCACGGGCCGCCGCGACGGTTTCACCGAGTACCGACAGCAGCGGTACCGCCGGTGGAGTGGCGTTCGGCGCAGGCGTCCCCATCGCGGTATGGACCTCTTTCCGTATTACCGGGCAACTGTCAGTGCAGGAATGTATCGCCACCCAGGTCGGCGCTGGTCGAGCCGCTGAACTCCGTGCTCGCGTGGCTCTCGCCGAACAGGCCCGAGTCGGCGTTGCCGCCGGTCGTGCTGTCCAGACCCGAGCCGAAGGCGCTCGACATGTCCAGCGAGGACCAGGTGTGCGCGGTCGAGCCGACGCCGCCACCGAGACCGGCCCCGGTGTCCACCGCGCCGCTCGCCGAGCCCGCCAGACCGGAGGTCGCGTCCGCCGTGCCGCCGAGACCGGCCGTGGCGTCGAAGCCGGAAGTGGCGTGCGAACTCGCGTTGCCGCTGATTCCGCTGTCCAGGCTCGAACCGAGGTGCGCTCCCGCGCTCGACGCGCCTTCGAGACCGGTCGACAGACCGCTGCCGAGGTTGCCCGCGGCGCCGATTCCGGTGGACAGGCCCGTCTCCAAGCCCGCGCCGCCCGTGCTGTCGATTCCGGTGGACAGGCCGGAGCCGAGACCGGCGCCTGCCTGAGCACCCGCGTCCAGCCCAGCCGACAGACCCGAACCCAACCCGGCACCCGCCTGCGCACCCGCATCCAGCCCAGCCGACAAGCCGGAGCCCAGCCCGGCACCCGCCTGCGCACCCGCGTCGAGGCCAGCCGACAGACCGGAGCCCAGCCCGGCACCCGCCTGCGCACCCGCGTCGAGGCCGGCCGACAAGCCCGAACCGATACCCTCGCTCGCGTCGACGACGCCGTTGAGCCCGGTCTCGAGGCCGGTACCTGCCTGTATCGCGCCGTCCACGCCGCTGGACAGGCCGCCACCCAGACCGGTGGACAAGCCCGTCTCCAGGCCGGTCGTCGCCTCGATCCCGGCATCGAGCGCCCCGCCGAGACCGGATTCCAGGCCCGTGCCGAGCTGCCCGCCGGTGTTCAGCGAACTCTCCAGCCCGCCGCCGAGTTCCGCTCCGGTGCTCACGGCCGCGCCGAGACCGGTCGCGAGCCCGGTCTCCAGGCCCGTCGCCGCCTGCGTTCCGAAGTTTCCGGCGCCACCGACGGCGGAGGAGAAGTTGCCGCCGAGTCCGGCGGTCAGGTTGCCGGAGCCCTGCGCCGCGGTGTCGATACCACCGGTGAGGCCCGTCGTCGCCTGACCGGCGCCGTCGAGCGCACCGCCCAGCCCGGTCTGCAAACCGGAGCCGATCTGCGCCCCGGCGTCGGCCGCTCCGTGCAGTCCGGTGGACGCCCCAGCACCCAGGTCGGCACCCGCCTGCTCACCGCCGCCCAGCGCGGCGTCCAGGCCGGTGGTCACGTCACCGGCACCGTGCGCCGCGCCCTGCAAGCCGGCGCCCAGCCCGGCACCCGCCTGGCCACCCGCATCCAGGGCAGCGTCGATGCCGCTGTTCCAACCGCCGGCCGCGTCGACGGCACCTTCCAGACCCGCGCCGAGACCCGTCGTCAGGTCACCGGCCGTGCCAATGGTGCTCTCGAAACCCGCGCCCAAGCCCGTTGTCGCGTCCACCGCACTCTCGAAACCACCGCCGAGACCGGCCTGCGCACCGCCGCCGAGGCCGGTGGTCACACCAGTCGCCGCGTCCACTGCCCCTTCCAGGCCCGCACCCGAACCGGAACCGGCGGCGCCGCCCGCACCGAGGGCCGCATCGAACCCAGCGGACAGACCACCGGCCGCACCGGCACCGAGACCAGCGGTCAAGTCGGTCGCGGCACCGGCAGCGCCGTCGAAGTCCGCACCCCATCCGGTGGTCACATCGGCAGCGCCATCGACAGCACCGCCCAGTCCCGCGCCGATACCCGTCGTCAGGTCGCCGACCGAACCCACAGTGCTCTCGAAGCCTGCGCCCAGGCCGGTGGTCGCGTCCACACCAGTGCCCAGACCGCCCGCCGTGTCGAGAGCGCCTTCCAAACCACCCCCGAGGCTCGCTCCCCCACCAGCACCCAGACCGGCGGTCAAATCAGTCGCCGCACCCGCGCCTTCCAAACCACCCCCGACGCTCGCTCCCCCACCAGCACCGAGACCGGCCGTCAGATCAGTCGCCGCACCCGCAGCACCCAGACCCGCGCCAAGACCCGTGGTCAACCCACCGGCACCACCCAACGCGCCTTCCAAGCCAGTACCCAGACCGCCCGCCGCATCGAGAGTTCCTTCCAAACCACCCCCGAGGCTCGCTCCCCCACCAGCACCGAGACCAGCCGTCAGATCAGTCGCCGCACCTGCGGCACCTTCCAGACCCGCGCCCAAGCCCGCGGTCAGATCTGTCGCCGCGCCGAGGCCACTTTCCAGACCCGCATTCAAACCGGTGGTGATATCCGTCGCGCCGCCGATCGCGCCGTCGAGACCCGCGCCGAGCCCCGTCGTCGCGTCGACAACACCCTCCAAACCACCCTCTAGGCTCGCACCGGCACCGGCACCGGCACCGAGACCGGCCGTCAGATCAGTCGCCGCACCCGCGGCACCTTCCAGGCCCGCGCCGATTCCTGTTGCCGCGTCGATGGTGCCCTCCAGGCCCGCGCCCAAGCCCGCGGTCAGATCTGTCGACGCGCCGAGGCCGCTCTCGAGCCCCGCGGTCAAGCCGGTGGTGATGTCCGTCGCGCCGTCGATAGCGCCGTTCAGACCTGCGCCGACACCTGTAGTGATATCGGTCGCACCGCCGATCGCGCCGCCCAGACCCGCGCCGAGCCCCGTCGTCGCGTCAACGGCTCCCTCGAGACCCGCACCCAGACCGGCGCCGAGATCAGCGCCCGCCTGCACACCGCCACCCAGGCCCGCGGTCAGATCGGTAGCCGCGTCCACAGCGCCGCCCAGACCCGCGCCGAGCCCCGTCGTCGCGTCGACAGTTGCCTCGAGACCCGCACCCAGACCCGCGCCGAGGCCGGTCGCCGCGTTCACCACGCCACCCAGGCCCGCGCCGAGACCGGCACCCAGATCAGCGCCCGCTTGCGCTCCGGCGCCCAGCGCGGCGTCCACGCCCGTGGTCAGACCGGCTGCCGCGTCCACCGCACCCTGCCAGGCCCGCGCCGAGCCCGGTCGTCAAACCGGTCGTCGCGTCTACCACGCCGCCGACACCCGCGCCGAGGTCCGTCGTCACCCCGGCCGCCCCGTCCAACGCGCCCTCCAGGCCCGCGCCCAGACCGGTGGTCAACCCGGCTGCCGCGTCCACCGCGCCCTCCAGCCCTGCTCCGAGACCGCCGCCCGCGCCGAGAGCCGCGTCGATGCCTGTCTCCAGGCCCGCGCCGGCGTTTCCCGCGCCTTCGAGGTCGACGCCCGCGCCGATGCCGCTGATCACCTGAGCTCCAGCGCCGAGCAGGCCGCCCACGGCGGCGGATAGATCGGCCCCCGCGTTCACCACGGTGTCGAGCCCGGCGGCCAGTCCGGCGCCGAGCCCCGCGCCGATCTCGAGTCCCGTTTCGATCGCGGTGTTCAGGCCCGCGCCCACATCGACACCGCCACCGAGGTCGACGCCCGTGCCGAGACCCGCACCGAGGTCGACGCCCGTGCCGGCACCGAGGTCGACGTCCACGCCGCCACCAGCGCCCGCACCCAGATCGACACCGAGATCCGCCCCCAGGTCGACACCGGCACCGGCCACCGCCGCGGCACCCACGGTGCTCGCCGCGCCGACCGCTGCCGCCGCACCGGTCTGCGCGCCCGCCGCGACGATGGCCTGCAACTGCGATCCGCCGGTGACCAGCGCCGACTCCGCGACCATCGGGGCGCAGAGGGTGATGTCCTCCGGGGTCACCGCGCTCAGGCCGGCGTTGGCCAGCGCCTGGGTCGGGTTCGCGCAGTAGGCGACCGCGGCCTCGTTGTTCCGCAGCAGACCGAGGATGAACTCCAGAATCGCGTTGGGTGTCATGAGAATCGTCTCCTGAGTCCCGGCGGACCTCGATGATCCGCAGTCGTTGGAATGCAAATCACGCTAGGAGCGCATCCCGTTACGCCGAAACGGGGCGAACCCCTACGACCGGCCGGGGGCGCCCGATAGGGGTGGGAGCGGAATTAGGGGAATTTCCCTAAACGATCCCCTAACGAGGTAACGGCTGACGACCAGCAACCGACAGAACGGTTGCGTAGGCAACTACAACGCCCAGCGCACCATCTCGGATACACAGCAGCGACACCGGACCAGACAGCTTTTCGAACGGGGTTCTGAATGACACAGCGCCTGGCGCTCGGCATCACTGTCGGGGCGTCGAATTCGGTCGCCGTGGCGGCTACGGAAGATGGCGACGGCATCGGTCCGTCCGGCGGCGGTCACCTTCGCTCGCATCCGAGCGTGTTGCGACTGTCGGAGGACATGGCGCCCACGCTCGGTGCGGGCGCTCGCTCCACCGGCCGCCATTCCAGTGACGTCCTGCTGGAGGGCTTCCTCGCCAGGGTCGGCGATCCGGTCGGCATCTTCGCTGAGGACGGCTCCTCGTATTCCGCGCCCGACCTGGTGGCCACGGCGATCGGTTGCCTGGTCGACGAGATAGCCGCCGAGACCGGGCACGACGCCGACCGGGCGATGGTCGCCTGCCACCCGGCGTGGTGGTCGCGGCACACCGTCGACATTCAGCGCGACGCCCTCGAGCGGGCCGGGCTCGGCGAGGTGACCCTGGTCCCGGAGCCGACCGCCGCCATCCGCTGGCTCGACGCCGCGCACGGCAGGACCGACGAAGGCGCGGTGGTGGTGTTCGATCTCGGGGCGAGCGGCTCGACCGTCTCGGTGGTACGCACCGGCGAGCACGCCAGCCTGCTGGGCACGCCGCTGCGGAACACCGACGTCGCCGGAGCGGAATTCGATCTGCTGACCATGCGCTACGTATTGGCAAATGCCGTGCTCGCCGCGGATTTCGATCCGTTCGATCCGGTAGTGGAACGCGAATTATCGGCTTTGCGGGAACGCTGCAGAAAAGCGAAA
This sequence comes from Nocardia asiatica NBRC 100129, assembly GCF_000308415.1. Lineage (GTDB taxonomy): Bacteria > Actinomycetota > Actinomycetes > Mycobacteriales > Mycobacteriaceae > Nocardia > Nocardia asiatica. The sequence continues at coordinate 22,185 of NZ_BAFS01000283.1, forward strand.
GAAGAGCTTTCCATAAATACCGCGACGGTTGTTCCGGTACGGGTGGACCCCGGGGATCCGTACGGCAGCACCGTGCGGCTGGTGCGCGGCGAACTGGAAGACCTGCTGCGCGGACCGCTGTCGAGTTCGATCGATTCGATTCGCGACGCGGTGCACCGTGCGGGCATCGACATCGGGGATGTCGGCCGGGTCCTGCTGACCGGAGGCGGCGGCGCCATCCCGCTGGTCGCCGAGCTGATCTCCTCCGAGTTCGGCTTGCCCGTCGTGGCGGCTCCCGACCCGGAGCACACCACGGCACGCGGCGCGGCGCTGCTGGCCGCCGATCTGCTCGCCGCGGAGACCGATCAGCTCCCCATGATCGACCCGGGCGTCGAGGACGAGACCGTGCCGCAGCCCAGGGCGCTGCCCTCCGCCGGCCTGGCTGCCTTGCCCGAGGACCGCCCCGCGCGCGGCCGCGCGCTGACCAGCAAGCGGCGCCTCGCGGTGGTGGCGGGCGTCGCGGTCGCCATCGGCCTGCTGACCACCGGAACTCTCGCCATCGGCACCGGCATCCAATCCGGTCCGACCCCTTACCCCTCGACCGAGCAGTCCCCGAGCGGCGCCGCGCAGGTCGCCGCGACGACGGGGGCGCAGACCGGCGACCCGTCCGCTCCCTCCGGCGTCGCCGCCACGAACTCCGCGAGCGCCACCGGCCGGCCGAAAACCGAGGCGCCGCAAGCCGGCTCGCCTTCGTCACCGCCCCAGGGCACCAGCGTGGCCGTGGTGAACAGCGAGTCGAGTCCGGATCAACCCGCCCCCGCGCCGGCGGACTCCCCGGCGCCGCAACCCGCGCCGCAGCCGCAGCCCCAGCCCGCTCCCGCGCCCGCCCCGGCGCCGACCAACCCGTCGCCGCCCACCCAGCAGCCGCCACGACCCACGCCACCCACCGCGCCGAGCCTGCCGACCGGCGTGCTGGGCGACACGCTCGGCACGGTGCTGCGCGCGCCGGGGGAGATCCTGGGAGGCTCCGGTGGCTGATACCGCGTTCGACACTCTTCCGTGCGCCCGGGACATCTTCCGCGAGCTGGACTCCGCCGACGACCAGCCGGTGGTCTACCTCATCCGCGGTCGCTCGCAGACCGGCAAGTCGACACTTCTCGCGGAGATCCGGGCTCGGCTGCGCGCCCGGGGCATCCCGTTGCAGGACGACACCGCCGCCCTTCGGTCCGCGCACATGCGCAACGGCGCGCACTCGGCGACCCGCACCCCGGCCGCGAGCGCCACGGCAGGCGTGACGACCGACATCGCCCGCCCGGCCCTGGTCATCGACAACGCTCACACGCTCGGCCAACTCGATCTGGAATATCTCTGCGCGGCGGTGGAGTCCGGGCGTCGCACGGTGGTGGTCGCCGCCCAGCCGCGCCCGCACGACTCGCGGCTGCGGATGCTCGCGGAGGCGGTGGCCCGGCGCGGCAGGGTCGTTGACCTGCGCCCGCTCGGTGTCGCGGACATGGCGCCGTTCGCCAGGGAGCTGGGCATGATGGTGCCGCGCCAGGTCGCGCAGCACATCCACGTGCAGACCGCGGGTATCCGCGGCGGTGTGGTGGCCGCGCTCACGGCCGCCTGCTCGGCGCGCCTGGACGCGGGCATCGCGGCGGTCGACACGGCCGTCGCCGCCTGGGCGCGCGGGTTGCTGGACAACTTGGAGCCCGACCTGCTGGAGACCCTGGTCGTCGCCACCACGGGAACGGGTCTGGATTCCACCGAACTCACCGAGGTGCTCGGCGTGCAGCAGGCCGTCGCGCAAGATCTCATCGACCGCGCCAGGGCGAGTGCGCTGGTGACCGACGCGGACCTGCTGATCGAACCCGCCGTCGCTCCGCTGCGCACGCTGCTCGGCGACCGCAGGTTCGTCGCGGTCGAGCGCCGGTTGCTCGGCGCCCGGCTGGAGGCGGGCCTGCTGCGGGACCGCACCGCGCTGCAACTGGCCGAGTCCGGCGTCCGCGACCAGCGTCTGGCCGATTTCCTCATCACCGCCGCCGAGCAGGCCGGCCGCGACGCGGTTCGCTATTACGCCGCCGCGGCCGCCGCCGGGGCCGAACTCGATCCGATCGCGCTGCGCTGGGCCGAAGCGGCCGCGCGGACCGGCGACGGCGACACCGCCATGCGGCTGGCCGAGCCGATGCTGGCGCGAACGGGCAGCACGGGCGCGGACCTGGCGCAGGCCGTGCGGATCTGCGCCGCGGTGCTCACCCGCCGAGGATTGGTCGGGCGGGCGGCGCAGCTGTACACCTGGCTCGGCGGCGACCGGGTCGGCCCCGACTGGGCGGTCGGCGCCACGGTGTTGTGCCTGGCGGGTGAGGTGGCGGACGCCAGGGAGATGTCGTCCTCGGCGACGCAATGGCCTCCTACCGAGGCAGGAGCGCACGCGCGGGTGATCGCGACCGCGCTCGCGGACACCCTCGCACCGGGCAACAGCACCGCGGCGGCGGTGTCGGCGCTGGTGCGGGCCGCGCACGCGGACGCGGGCGTGGACCGTTTCCTGCCCTGCACGGCGGCCTCCATCGCGACGCTGCTCTCGCTCGGCACCGGCGAGCCGCGCCGTGCGCAGGACGCGTTGCGGCGGGCCACCGCGAGCGGGTTGCGCTGCCATCAGCTCGACGTGCTCGCGGCCTGGACGGCGATGCTGGGCGGCGACGAGAGAGCTGCCGCGGCCACGGTGGCCGCGCTGAACCACGACGAGCTCGATGTCCGCGACCGGCTGCTCGCCCACGGTGTCGCGGTGGGCTTGGCCCGGCGCAGCGGTGATCACACCGCGCTGGCCCGCGCGTGGCAGGCGGCGTATCCGCTGTTCGACGACGTGCAGGCCGACCTGCTCGCGTTGCTGCCGATCGGCGAGCTGTGGCTGGCCGGTATCCGGATGCGGGACGAACGACGGATCGCTCCCCTGGTGGACGCCGCGCTCGCGCTGCTGCGGCGGTTGGGCGACCCGCCCGCCTGGTCCAACGCGTTCCACTGGTACGGCGTGCAGGCCGCGATCGCGCACGAAAGCCCCGAGGAGCTGTTGCCGCACGCGCGAGCGTTGAAAGCGGCGGCCGAAGCGGGCGACCAGCACGCCGCCGTGCTCGCCGACGCGGGCCGCACCTGGGTGCTCGTGCTGCGTGGGCAGGTCGCGACCGCCCCGGTGCACGCGGCGGTCGCCGCGCTCACCGAGATCGGCATGACCTGGGACGGCGCCCGGCTGGCCAGCGAGGCGGCGCTGGCCGCGGCCGACTCGACCACGGCCACCGCGCTGCTCAAACTGGCCCGCACGGTCCGCGCCGACGCCCGTCCGCAGGAGCCGCAACCCCGGCCGTCGGCGCCGGCCTCGCACGACGGCGACGCTCCCCCTCCGTCGCCGGCGCCGCCGCAAGCCGCGATCCTCAGCGAACGGGAACGCGAAGTCGCCGAACTGGTTCTGCTCGGGCTCACTTATCGCGAGATCGGTGCGCGGCTGTACATTTCCGCGAAGACGGTCGAGCATCACGTGGCGCGCATTCGACGCCGGGTCGGTGCCCGCTCCCGATCGGAGTTATTGTCGATGCTCCGCGCCATGGGACACGGCTCGCTTCTGGTGTGACCGGGGTGCGGTTCCGTCAGCGGGAACGCCGAAGCGAGGTAGGTGAGATGGCCACTGGGGTTGGCCTGCGCGTCGCCGAGGACGAGTGCACTGCGGTCATCGTCACCGATGGCGACGAGCAACCGCGGTACATCGTCCGGGAGTCGATCCTGCACATGTCCGAAGACGGTGACGCCGAACTGGGCGGTCCCCCGTCCACCGGTCACGCGCACTCGATCACCGGGTTCGTGCCCGCCGTCGGTGACCCGGCGGGCATCACGGTCGACGACGGCGAGGCCTACCGCGCCGAAGACCTCGTGGCGACCGCCCTGTTCTGCTTGATCAACTTGGCCGCCGAACATCTCAGCGGTCCGGCCGAGTTCTACGCGACGTATCCGGCCGACTGGCCCGCCGAGCACGTGCGGTCGCTGCGTGACGCGCTGGACTACCTCGGACTGCGCTCGGTGCTGCTGGTCAGCGAGGCTGAGTTGCCCAGTGCCGAAACCGGGGCGGGCGGTGGCTCACTGGCCGAGGACGCGGCGCGCGGGGCGCTGGCGGCCGTGCTGGCCACACCCGCGGGCGCGACCCCGCCCGACCCGTCCACCGCGGAGAACTCGACGGTCGACACCATCGTCATCCCGGCGGTGCCGAGCACGGAGGCGCAGCCACAGGCGTATTCGGCGGCGATCCCGATCTCCGAACCGGTCGCCACCGCCGACCCCGAGCCGGTCGAGAAACCGGCGCCCGCAACGGTTCCCGCGAAGAAGCCGAGGCGTACGCCGTTGCTGATCGCGGGCGCCGCCCTGATCGGATTGGTGCTCGGCGGCATCGTGGTGGCCCTGCTGTTGCGCGACAGCGGCCGGACGCCAGTGCCTCCGCTGCCCGACGCGCAGTCGGAGCAGACCTCGGTGCCCGTCCCGCCCCCGCCGCCGGTCCCGTCCGAGACGACGCCCGCCACCGCCGAGCCGGCCGAGCCGCCGGTGGTGATCACCGAGACCACCACGCCGGAGACCACCACGCCGCCTCCGCCGTCCAGCGAGCCGCCGCCCACCACGACGACGCCGCCCACCACGACGCGTTCCTCGACGGTGCGCAGCACCACGACCACCGGATACCCGTTCCCGCAGCTACCGCAGATACCCACCATCCCCGGCATGGGAATACCGGGTAGTCGGTGATTAGTACCGTCCTTCCCGGGTTTGTGGCTTAGAGTGTTGGCGCTGACCGTGTTGTCGGATGAATTCCCGCACCGGTCGGTTGCTGGACGAAGACTGTGCGCCAACGGATTCTGCCCGTTGCCACGGATTTAGCTGGCACGTGCGTGCCGACGAAGGGACTTCATGCGCAAGTTGGTGGCGCGTCGCGCCGCGGTCAAGGCTGTCGCCATCGCTTCGACCGTTCTCCTGGCTCCCTTGTTCGGCACGACGACCGCCGCGGCGGCTCCCGACGCGCCGGCGCAACTCGCCGCGGACAATCTGCCGCCGGAACTGGTGCAGGCCATCGCGCGGGACCTGAAGATGACCCCGACCGAATACCTGGACCGCGCCGCGCGTGCCCAGCAGCTGCGCGACTACGCGCGCGATTTCCGTTCGGAGCGGCCGGATTCCTACGCGGGCGCCTGGATCGGCGCCGACGGCAAGCCCGTCGTCGCGGTCACCTCGCTGGACGCGGCCAAGATCGCCGCGGCCGATGGCTACCAGACCAGGCTCGCCCCGGTGTCGGCGGACAGCCTGGAGGGCTCGCTGGTGCAGCTCAACCAATGGGTCACCGGTCTGCCGCGGGAGATCTCGCAGGCGATCAACTCGGTGGCCATCGACTTCCTGAACAGCCAACTGGTGCTGAGCGTCGCCAACACCCCCGCGGGCCACATGCTCAACCTGCCGACCCTGCTGGCGAACATCAAGGTCATCCTGTCGCCCAACGCCGGCGGCCCGGTCGAGCGCAGGCCGATGGGCGGGGACACCTACATCAGCGCTCCCGGTTCGCTCGCCGACGCGTCGCTGCGCGCCGTGGACGTGTGCTCGTTCGGGTTCAACAGCATCGACGCCTCCGGCAACGCGCTGAACATCAGTGCGGGCCATTGCGATCCGAATCTGGGCAAGGGCAACCAGGAGGCCGCCGTCTACCTGCCCAACGTCCGGGACATCCCGGCCAGCCCCGAACTGGGCACCTTCGTGCGCGCCTCGCTGGGCGGGCAGTCCGCGCTGGACTACTCGGTGATCAAGCTGAACGAGCGCGCGGTGCGGGCGGGCATGGACCAGCCCTCGGTGCGCGGCGCCAACGGCACCACGCTGGCGATCACCGGCACGGCCGACCCGATCACCGGCGCCCCGGTCTGCAAGTCCGGTCAGTCGTCCACCTTCACCTGCGGCTTCGTCGTGGCCGATCGGGTGGAGACCCAGCTCTACACCGCCCAGGGCGAGAGCAAGACCGTCCGCGGGTTCGCCAGCTCGGCCTGCACGCTCGGCGGCGACAGCGGCGGCGCGATCGTGTCCGGCACGCTGGCGCTGGGCATCACCAGCGGTTCCAACGCCGCGGACGCGCCGAACTGCAACGAGGCCAACATCGCCCTCGCCCAGTACGGCGGCACGGCTTCGCTCGGCATCCCGATCCGGGCGATCCTGGCCGATGTCGACGCCTCCTCCGGCGGCGGGATCGGCAGCGGAATCGCCGTGCGCACCCGGTCGAACGCGGGCTGACCGCGCGCCCGAATCATGTGGTAATCCACATATCCTAGGCCGCAGGGCTATGGGGGAGTCGAGAACCACAAGATGAGTAGGCATACCGCGCGAAACCCCATATAGTCTGCTCATGCTCCTGCCACGTATAGGTCCTCCCCGATCAGCTGCGCGACAGACCGGAATCCGAAAAACAGTGATCGCCGCCTCGGCGGCGATACTGCTGTTCGGGCCCACGGCGGCAGTGGCGACGGCGGAACCCGATCAGGCTCCCGGCCTCCCCGCCGAACTGGTCGCCGCGGTGACCCGCGATCTGAAGATCTCCCCCGCCGAGTACCTGCACCGCGCGGAGCTGGCGCAGCAGGTGGCCGCGTTCGCCACCACCGCTCAGCGGCAGTACCCGTCCGTGTTCGCCGGCTCCTGGCTGGACGACGCGGGCAAGGCGGTCGTGGCGCTGGCCCAGGGTCCCGGCGCCGACGAGGCGAAGAAGGCCGCCGAGTCGGCCGGTTTCGAGGTCCGCAACGTCGCCAAGAGCGAAGCTGCCCTGCGTGGCGAGAAGAGCGCGTTCGAGCGGTGGCTGGAGGGCCAGCCCGAAGCGGTGCGGTCGCTGGTGCGCGGCGCGGTGGTGGACACCGTGAACAACGCGATCGCGGTGCGCGTCGACCAGGCGGGCCTGCCGATGCCGAACTTCATCGACCCGGCGCGCGTCATCGTGATGGCCCCGCCGGTGGCGGGCGAGCAGGCCACGTTGCAGGCCGATGAGATCGCCGGTGAGGCGCGCGGCCCCCTCGCCGGTGGCGACGGCTACGCCTCGGTCGCCGGCCGCAGCTCGCTGCGCTGCTCGCTCGGCTTCAACGGCACCGACCGCAACGGCAACACGGTGAACATCACCGCGGGCCACTGCAACCCCGACATCCCGTCCGCGGGCAGCGGCAACGCCGCCGGCGTCTACGAGATGAGCGGCGAGCGCCTCGGCCCGCAGCTCGGCGTGTTCCAGAAGTCGGTGCTCGGCGAGCAGGACTACTCGATCATCCGGGTCAACGACCAGGTCAAGGACCGCTTCGCCAACAATGGCGTGCGGGCGCCCGGCGCGGCTCCGATCGCGGTCGACGGCGTGGCGACCCCGGTCGTCGGCGCTCCGGTGTGCAAATCCGGTGCGCGCACCGGCTTCAGCTGCGGCGTGGTCAACGCGGTCGACCAGACCGTGCAGGTCGGCGACCGGGAGCTCACCCAGAGCTTCTCGGCCAACATCTGCGCGCTGCCCGGCGACAGCGGCGGCCCGATCGTCACCGGCCGCCTGGCGCTCGGCATCTCCAGCGCGTCGTCGGTGGCGGACTACCCGATCTGCGAGATCCCGAATCTGATCGGCGCCCTGACCGGTAACGTGCCGCAGCTGTTCGCGCAGCCGGTGCACGTGGTGCTCTCGGACAACCCGGGGCTGCGCGTGCGCACCAACTGACCGCAGGAACGCGAGAAGGCCGACAGCCGTTGCGCTGTCGGCCTTTTCGCCGTCTCAGGGGCTTTTCGCTGCCCTTTCGCGGCCCCCTGCGCGGGAAACGCCGCATGGAGTGCGGTACCGGTCCGGCATGCTGGTCGGCATGTGTTTGGTGTTGATCGGCTGGCGCGCGCATCCGGAGTACCGGTTGATCGTGGCGGCCAACCGGGAAGAGTTCTACACCCGGCCGACCGAGTCGATGCGCTGGTGGCCGGAGGCGCCCGGCCTGCTCGCCGGACGGGATACCGGGGCCGTGGGCCGTGCCGCGGGCGAGCCTCCCGGCACCTGGCTGGGGCTGGGCACCCACCCGCACGGTGACAATCGTTTCGCGGCGGTCACGAATGTGCGCAGTCCCGCCGATCAGCGCGCCGACGCCCGATCCCGTGGCGCGCTGCTGATGAACTTCCTGCGCGGGGCCTCCGATCGCGGTCCGGCAGGCGAGTTCCCCGGACCGGAGAAATACGTCCTCGACGTCGCCGTCGCGCCCGACGACTACAACGGCTACAACCTGGTGGTCTCCGACCTGCGCACGCTGTGGTGGCATTCCAATCGCAGCGCCGCCGAGCCACGCGAGTTGACTCCGGGCTTCCACGGCCTCTCCAACGGCACGTTCGTCACATCCGGAGGTCTTGACGTGGGGGAGGCGAATTTGACCGCGCCACAGCCCATCTGGCCCAAAGTGCGGGCCGGGGTGACGGAACTGCGGGAGGTGGTGCGGACCGAGCCCGGCGCGGTGGACCGCTACTTCGACGTGCTGGCCGACCGCACCGAAGCCCCCGACGAGCTGTTGCCGCGGACCGGGGTTCCGCACGAGATGGAGCGGGCGCTCTCGGCGCGGTTCGTCGCGCACACCGTGCACGGCACCCGGGCGAGCACGGTGCTGGTGGTCCGCGAGGACGGGACGTTCGAGATGGTGGAGCGCTCGTTCGGCAGGCAGGGCGAGGAGCTGGGCGAGGTCGTCGTGCGCGGCCTGCTGGATCTCACCGGGTGAACGAGCGGCGGCCCGCCCTCCGAGGAGAGCGGGCCGCCGAGTGATCTGACGCCGTAGGTCTGGCCGGACCTTACTTCGTCGGGGCCTCCGCGGGCTTGTCCGCCCACTTCGTGGTGCCTTCCGGCGCCTGCAGCGTGTTGATCAGGTCGATACCCGCGACAGCCAGCATGGGGCCGCCGACCGCCACGGTGCCGAGGATGCCGCCGATGCCCGCGCCCGCGATCGCGGCCGGGATGCAGCCGACGCCGAGGAACGGCAGGCCGAGGATGCAGCCGATCACCGCGCCGCCGATGACGCCGACCGCGGTGCCGAGGAAGCCGCCGACAGCGGTCGCGATGCCGAACTGGCTGGCGAACTCGTTCTGCGCGCGCTGGTTCTCGATCGGCGAGGCGATCGGCTGCGCGACGACGTTGACCGTGGTGGCCGGCTTGTCCTTGGGAACGTTGACGTTCTGGTCAGGCGTGAGCTCGAGGACCGTGGCGTCTTCCTTCACGACCGGCTTCACCGGGACGACGGTGTCGGCGACCTTGAAGGCGATCGGCAACGTCAGTACCTCGTTGCCCTGCGAGTCCTTGATCTTGTAGACGTCGTCTTCCTTGACGTCCTCGGAGGACTTCGCCAGTTCGAACGTGCCGCCCTTGAGCGTCGTCACGACGGTCTTCTCCACCAGCTTGACCGAGTACCGGATGGGGTCGGCGGCCGGCTCGGCGTCGGCATGGGCGGTCGCCGATCCGATGGTCATCGCACCGATGACCAGCGCGGCCGCCGCGGTGGTTCTGCGGAATTTCATTCAGTTTCCAATCCATCATCAGGTCGTACGTAACCGCTGGTCATCAGCACGCGAGAGCTCTTATCCAGCTAATCCGGGTGATCGGCACCGGATCCTCCCCGAGCAGTGTGAAGACGGTCGCAGCTATCAGAACGTCGTGAGCCTAATAGAACGTCGGGTTTTAAGCGAGATCCCTTATCAGCCATGGGGACTAAGCCAATCCTTACCGACTGGACGGAATGCTTGGACGTTTACGGTGGTGATGGGCCACCCACCAGTGGGATCGGTGCAAATTGCTGTGAGATTGATCACAGGTAAACAGAGGGTCAAGCCCCAGCATATGGGGCTATAGCCCAAAAGCCGATCGTACGATGGACATGGTTGTTACTGGCGGGTAACTTACCTGCAGTTAGGATACGAGCGAACCGAGGCGGTAGCGGAACGCAGCCGCGCCCGGGGTGCCTCTAAAGAAAGGTCGCGACATGAATGCCCTGACAGTGACGCTGGGCACGATTGGGGCGGCGCTCAGCCTTCTGTGTTGGGCGTCGTTCATCGGCGGCGTCCGCAATATCGCGCGCGCCATCATGATCGGACAGCCCGCGCCGGACCGCTGGCGGCCCTTCTTCCCGCGCTTCAAGCAGATGCTCGTGGAGTTCCTCGCGCACACGCGCATGAACAAATTCCGCACCGTCGGCTGGGCGCACTGGCTGGTGATGATCGGCTTCCTCGGCGGCGCCATGCTGTGGTTCGAGGCGTACGGGCAGACGTTCGACCCGGCGTTCCACTGGCCGATCATCGGCAACACCGCGATCTACCACCTGTGGGACGAGATCCTCGGCATCGGCACCGTGGTCGGCATCCTCACGCTGATCATCCTGCGTCAGCTCAACCATCCCCGGTTGCCGGAGCGGCTCTCCCGGTTCAGCGGTTCCAAGTTCGGGCCCGCCTACGTCATCGAGGCGATCGTGCTGCTCGAGGGCCTCGGCATGGTCTTCGTGAAGGCGGGCAAGATCGCCGCCTACGGCCATGCCAACCCGGCGACCGACTTCTTCACCATGCAGGTCGCCAAGCTGCTGCCCGCCAACACCACGATGGTCGCGCTGTTCGCCTTCGTGAAGCTGATGTCCGGCATGGCGTTCCTGTACTACGTCGGCCGCAACGTCACCTGGGGTGTGGCCTGGCACCGCTTCTCGGCGTTCCCGAACATCTACTTCAAGCGTGAGGAAGACGGCGGCGTCGCGCTGGGCGCGGCCAGGCCGATGATGTCGAAGGGCAAGCCGGTCGACATGGAGACCGCCGACCCGGACACCGACACCTTCGGCGCGGGCCGGATCGAGGACTTCACCTGGAAGGGCTGGCTGGACTTCACCACCTGCACCGAGTGCGGTCGCTGCCAGTCGCAGTGCCCCGCCTGGAACACCGGTAAGCCGCTGTCGCCGAAGCTGCTGATCATGTCGCTTCGCGACCACGGCTACGCCAAGGCCCCCTACCTGCTGGCCGGCGGCCGCAAGGACATGGGCGGCGACGAGATCGGCCTGGTCGACGCCGAGGGCAACCCGAACGAGGCGAAGCTGGCCAAGATCGCCGAGTCCGCCAAGGCCGAGGCCGAGCGGCCGCTGGTCGGCGGCGCGGACGTCAACGGCATCATCGATCCCGAGGTGCTGTGGAGCTGCACCACCTGTGGCGCGTGCGTCGAGCAGTGCCCGGTGGACATCGAGCACGTCGACCACATCATCGACATGCGCCGCTACCAGGTGCTGATCGAGTCGGAGTTCCCCTCCGAGCTCGCGGGCCTGTTCAAGAACCTGGAGAACAAGGGCAACCCCTGGGGCCAGAACGCCAAGGACCGGCTCAACTGGATCAACGAGGTCGATTTCCAGATCCCGGTCTTCGGTCGGGACGCCGACAGCTTCGACGGCTACGAGTACCTGTTCTGGGTGGGTTGCGCGGGCGCCTACGAGGACCGCGCCAAGAAGACCACCAAGGCGGTCGCCGAACTGCTCGCCACCGCGGGCGTGAAGTTCATGGTGCTCGGCGCGGAGGAGACCTGCACCGGCGACTCCGCCCGCCGCGCGGGCAACGAGTTCCTGTTCCAGCAGCTGGCGCAGCAGAACATCGAACTGCTGAACTCGGTGTTCGACGGCGTCGAGGATCGCAAGAAGAAGATCGTCGTCACCTGTGCACACTGCTTCAACGCGTTGAACAACGAGTACCCGCAGGTCGGCGGCAGCTACGAGGTCGTGCACCACACTCAGTTGCTCAACCGCCTGGTGCGCCAGAAGCAGCTGATCCCGGTGGCCTCGGTCTCGCAGAACGTCACCTACCACGACCCCTGCTACCTGGGCAGGCACAACAAGATCTACAACGCGCCGCGTGAGCTGATGGCCGCCTCCGGCTCGAACCTGGTCGAGATGCCGCGGCACGGCGAGCGGTCCATGTGCTGTGGCGCCGGCGGCGCGCGGATGTGGATGGAGGAGCAGCTCGGCAAGCGCATCAACATCGACCGGGTGGACGAGGGATTGAGCACCCTCGCCGCGCCTTCTGGTCGCTCCGCAGGCTCCGCTCCTGGGAAGATCGCGACCGGCTGCCCGTTCTGCCGCGTGATGCTCAACGACGGCGTCACCGCGCGCCAGGAGAAGGGCGAGGGCGAGGGCGTCGAGGTCGTCGACGTCGCGCAGCTGATGCTCGACGCCATCGAACGCGTCGAGCCCGCGGTGCTGACCGAGAACCTGACCGTCGTCCAGGAGCCGAAGGCGCCCGTGGCGGAACCCGAGCCGGAGCCCGAACCCGCCCCTGCCGCCGAGGCTGCCGCACCGGCCAAGGCCGCGCCGACCGGCGGCGGTCTGGCCATGAAGGGCCCGGCCAAAGCGCCCGGCGGCGGTGGTCTCGCCATGAAGGGCCCGGCCAAAGCGCCCGGCGGCGGCCTCGGTATGAAGGGCGCGGCCAAGGCGCCCGGCGCGAAGGCTCCCGCTGCGGAACCGGCGGAAGCCGAGGCCACCTCGGCGCCTGCCGCTCCGGTCAAGGGCCTCGCCATGAAGGGTCCGGCGAAGGCTCCGGGTGGTCTGGGGATGAAGGGCGCGGCGAAGGCCCCCGGCGCCAAGGCCGCCGCGGCGCCCGCCGCCGAATCCGCGGCGGATGCTCCGGCAGCCGAAGCTCCCGCGGCCAAGCCGGTCAAGGGTCTCGGCATGAAGGGCGGCGCCAAAGCGCCCGGTGGTGGTCTCGCCATGAAGGGCGCGGCCAAGGCGCCCGGCGCCAAGGCCGCGGAAGCGTCGGCGGCCCCGGCAGGCGAAGAAGCACCCGCCGAGGCGGTTGCGGAACCGGCTGACGCCAAGCCGACCGAAACGAAGCCGACGGTGCCCGCCAAGGGTCTGGCCATGAAGTCCGGCTTCAAGCGGCCCGGCCCGAAGGCACCCGGCAAGGCGGCCCCGGCCGCGACGGCTCCCGCGACGGACCCGGCTCCCGCCCCGGAGACTCCGGCATCGCAGCCCGAAGCCGTGGCCGAGCCGGAGCAGTCCAACGGCGCGAACGGCAACGGCAAGCACGAGGTCGCTCCGCCCACCGCCAAGCCGGGCGGTCTCGGCTTCAAGTCCGGTGCGAAGGCGCCGGGCCGGAAGAACTGAACACGACGATAAGAGCCCGGGTCCTATCGGACCCGGGCTCTTTCGTTCTCCGAGCCGCTCGGCAGATGTCCGGGCGAGCGAAGCCGGACTCGGAGATCTTCCCGTTCAGGTCAGCTCAGGATGTTGGAGCCTGCTTCTCGCCGGTCCCTCGCGAAAGCCCTACGCCACAGCGCACGGGGGCCGAACCGGTTGAGCAAGTCGGCCATGATCAGCTGAAATACGACCTTGCCTCCGCCCTTGGCAGGAGAGTCCTTTTCCGACGCCAGCCAGACTTGAAAGTTCGCCGGGTTGATCGGGATCGAGATGTGTTCGTGCGTGATCGACCACTTGCCGTTCGACCGTCGAAGGCAAACAGTCTCTCGCACCCATATCGACAGCTCGATACCGCCTTTGTGCTTTCCCGAGTCCAGATGAAGCATATTGGCGAATGCGACGTCATCACCCGTGACGATGGTCAGATCGTGCGTCTCCAGGCCGATAGGGCCGTCGTAGCCGTCGAACCAACGCAAGAAGTTACGGCGTACTTCGTCGGTTCCAGTGAACCGGAGAGGGGCGACGGCGTCGTAGTAGACGATGTCGGCGGAATAGAACGACATGAGTCGATCGATGTCCTTCGACCGCTGGGCGTCGGTCCGGCTCGCCAAGAGCGCCCTGATCTGTGGCTCATTCGAAGTCATCGTGTCTCCGTTCGAGAAGTCCGACCAGAGCCAGCTCCCTGGCGTCGGTCCCTGTGGTGTCAGTAGCCCGACGACGCGACAAGGACAGATGTGAGGCGACGCCACCGCGGGCGACCGGATCGAACACCTCTGGGCCGTCCGCCACCCCGAAAGCTCCGCTTGTGGACGATCGGCAGGACGGACAGGCCCGTCCTCAGCGCGAAGAGATCCGCGTCGCGGTGAGCGCGATCCCGGCGGAGGTCCCGGCACGCCGGTGCGAGCACCGGCGGTCCAGGACCGACCGCGTCACGGCCTGGTCAGAGCCGCGTACCGGGCGAGGTGCTCGTCGCTGGAGCCGAATTCGTGCTCGATCACGGTGAGCCGCTTGAAGTAGTGACCGATGGCCAGCTCTTCGGTCATGCCCATCGCGCCGTGCAGTTGTACGGCGTTCTGACCGATGAACCGCGCCGCCCTGGCGACGGTGACCTTCGCCGCCGAGACGGCGCGCGCTCGCTCCTCGGCCGAGGAACGCAGCGAATGAACGGCCAGATGGACCGCCGCGATGGCCTGTTCGAGCTCGATGTGCATGTCGACCATGCGGTGCTGCAACACCTGGAAACCGCCGATCGGCTGACCGAACTGCTGGCGCTGCTTGGCATAGTCGATGGTGTCGGCGAGCACTTTCCGCATGCAGCCGACCGCCTCGGCGCAGATCGCCGCGGTCGCCTCCGCGATGGTCGGCTCGATGACGGTCCAGCCGTCGGACTCCGTGCCCAGCAGCGCGTCGGCGGGCAGGCGCAGGCCGGTGAACACCAGATCGGAGGCGGTCCGGTCGTCGATGGTGCGGTAGGAGTGCACTTCGACCCCGGCCGGGGGATCGCCCGCGTCGAATTCGAGCAGGAACAGCGAGATACCGGCCTCGTCCCGCCGGGCGCCGGACGTACGCGCGGTGATCAGCAGGTGGGTGGCCAGCGGGGCGCCGGTCACGACGGTCTTCGCGCCGTCGAGCACCCAGTCGTCGCCGTCGCGGCGGGCGGTGGCCGACACGTCGTAGGGCGCGTGCCCGGAGGTCGGCTCCAGCGCGGCGAACGCTACGCGCGCGTCGCCGGAGACGATCCGGCGCAGCACGGCGTCGGCCCGCTCACCACCGGAACGCTCGAGCAGTCCGGCGCCGATCACGACCGTGTCGACGAACGGCTCGACCACCAGCGCCCGGCCGAGTTCCTCGGCGATCACCATGAGTTCGACCGGACCGCCGCCGGTGCCGTCCACCCGCTCGGGCAAGGTCGCGCCGAGGATGCCGAGCTCGTCGGCGAAGCCGCGCCAGACGGCGGGCTGCCAGCCGGCCTCCGATTTCGCCGCGGCGCGGCTCTTCTCCAGGTCGTAGCGGGCGCCGAGGTATCCGGCGATCGCGGAGCGGAGCATTTCCTGCTCGGCGGTAAGCGTGAAGTCCATCAGAGCCCCAATGCTGCTTTGGCGAGGATGTTTCGCTGAATCTCGTTGCTGCCCGCGTAGATCGAGCCCGCCCGGTCGTTGAAGTACCGCAGCGGAGCGACAGCCTGCCATTCCGCGCCACTGTGGTAGCCGTCGGCGGGCGGCGTGAACTGGGCGATCGGCCCGCCCGGCAGCGTGGCGTGCGGCTGGTAGACCCGCCCGCGCGGACCCGCGGCTTCCAGCGCCAGTTCGGTGAGCTTCTGGCTGAGTTCGGTGGCGAGGATCTTGAGCATGGACGAGGCCGGTCCGGCGTTGTTGCCCTGCGCCATCGCGGAGATCGTGCGGAATTCCAGGACCTCCAGGACCTCGGTGCGAATCCGCAGGTCCGCCAGCTTCGCCGCGAACGCGCGGTCGTCGATCAGAGGCCTGCCGTCCAGGCCCGGCTGCTGCGCCGCGGCGGTCGCGATGTCCTGGGCCATGACCTGCAACCAGGGGGCCGCGACCCCGCCCCGCTCGTGCACGAGCAGGTATTTGGCGACGGTCCAGCCGTCATCGATCCGGCCGAGCACGTTGGTCTTGGGCACCCGCACGTTGTCGAAGAAGACCTGGTTCTGCACCTGCTCACCCGAGGTCATCACCAGCGGCCGGATCTCGATGCCCGGCGCGGTCATGTCGATCAGCAGGAACGTGATGCCCTGCTGTTTCTTGCCCGTGCGCGAAGTGCGCACCAGGCAGAAGATCCAATTCGCCTCGGTGGCGTGGGTGGTCCAGATCTTGCTGCCGGTGCACACGAAGTCCTCGCCGTCGTCGACGGCGGCCATGGCGAGCGCGGCCAGGTCCGATCCGGCCTCCGGCTCGGAGTAGCCCTGGCAGAAGAAGACCTCGCCGGTGAGGATGCGCGGCAGATAGAACGCCTTCTGTTCCTCGGTACCGAACGCGACGATCGCGGGCGCCACCATCTTGATGCCCATCGGCGAGAGCGCGGGCGCGCCGGCCAGCGCCGATTCCCGCTGGAAGATGTAGTGCTGGGTCAGGCTCCAGTCACATCCGCCGTGCTCCACCGGCCAGGCGGGCGCCGCCCAGCCGCGCTCGTGCAGGATCTGCTGCCACGCCATGCTCGCCTCGTGGTCGGGATACACGCTCGTCGCCAAGCGCCCGGCCCGCCGCAATTCCGGCGTCAGCTTCGCGGCGAGGAATTCACGCACCTCGTCCTGAAACGCCAGATCCTCCGCTGACCAGTCGTATTCCATCTGCCCTCCCAGAGGGTGTGCACCGTTGCTTCCATGGCGAACATCCCGCCACCACGAGACAGAATGTACGGCCGCTTCTCTCAGCGAGTCAAACTGACGTCATGCGCCCGCAGATTGCTCGCCCACCGCGGCCCCGATGCAGGCAGCCGGGCTCGGCTATCCGTCGGCACACCTCGCACGAACCGCTCAGCAGTCTTCGAAGAAGGCTTTCACATAGCCCAAGGATTGGTAGGCGTAGTCGTAGGCCCAGCGGGGGATGGAGAGGGCGGGTTCGGGGTCGGTGAAAAGGAGTTCTCCGTCCCAGCACTTTCGCAGGATGTAGCGGGCCCGGGAGATGTGGGGGGTGAAGGTGACGACGATGACTCGGCGCCAATTGTGGGCGCGGGCCAGGCGGGCGAGTTCTCGGCCCTCGCCGCGGGTGGTGCGCGGAGACGGGTCGAAGCACAGGACCTCGAAGCTGTAGCCGCCGTGGCAGATGCGGTTCAGCATGGGGCTGTTCTCATAGGGGTTGGAGAACACCACGCGGGGCGCGTACCCTTCGCGCGCCAGCCGCAGGCCCAATTGCTCACGCCCGTCGTGTGCTCCGCCGAGAACGAGAACGGCGTCCGCTCGTGCGGGCGGCTCGGCCTGCGGACGCACGTAGACCGGCCACAGCGCGATCGTGGCGACGACGACCGCCAGACCGGCGCCGAGCGCGGCCACAGCCCACCGATGACGTCGCACCATGCCGATGCTAGCCGGGTGCGTCACCATTCCCCCAGGTCAGCGTGCCCGCCTGGGCGATGTCGCCGCATGTACATCTGCTGTTGCCCGGACCCTTGCCTCACTGACGTGGCGTGTCCACCGGCGGGGCTTACCAATCGATCATGCGATGCACAGTCTTCGGAACCGGGTATCTCGGGGCCACGCACGCGGCGTGCATGGCCGAACTCGGGCACGACGTCATCGGGGTGGACGTAGACCCGGGCAAGGTCGCGAAGCTGTCCGACGGAGTGGTGCCGTTCTACGAACCGGGCTTGGAGGATGTGCTGCGGCGCAACCTCGACGCGGGCCGGTTGCGGTTCACCACCTCCTACGCCGAGGCGGCCGCGCACGCTGACGTGCATTTCCTCGGCGTGGGCACCCCGCAGAAGAAGGGCGAGTACGCCGCCGACCTGAAGTACGTGCACGCGGTGGTGGATACGCTCGCCCCGCTGTTGGAACGTCCCTCGGTGATCATCGGCAAGTCCACGGTTCCGGTCGGCACGGCCGCCGCGCTCGGAACCCGCGCTCGCGCACTCGGTCCCGCCGACGTCGAAGTGGCGTGGAATCCGGAATTCCTCCGGGAAGGCTGGGCGGTCAAGGACACCCTGCGGCCGGACCGGCTGGTTCTCGGGGTCGACCGGGAGCGCGCGGCCGCCGGGTGGGTGGAAGATCTGGTGCGTGAGATCTACGCCGATCTCCTCGCCGCCGACGTCCCGTTCCTGCTGACCGACCTGGCCACAGCGGAATTGGTGAAAGTTTCGGCCAACGCGTTTCTGGCGACCAAGATTTCGTTCATCAACGCGGTGTCGGAAGTGTGCGAGGCGACCGGCGCTGACGTGACCATGCTGGCCGACGCGCTCGGCTACGACCAGCGGATCGGCCGCCGATTCCTCAACGCGGGCCTGGGCTTCGGCGGTGGTTGTCTGCCCAAGGACATCCGCGCGTTCATGGCCCGCTCCGGTGAACTCGGCGCCGACCACGCCGTCGCCTTCCTGCGCGAAGTGGACAACATCAACATGCGCCGCCGGGCCAAGGTGGTGGACATGGCCGCTCGCGCCTGCGGCGGCTCGCTGCTCGGGGCCAATGTCGCGGTGCTCGGCGCGGCGTTCAAACCGGAATCCGACGACGTCCGCGACTCCCCCGCGTTGAACGTGGCCGGCATGATCCAGCTGCACGGAGCCGTAGTGACCGTCTACGATCCCAAGGCGCTGGAGAATTCGCGCCGGGTGTTCCCCACGCTGAACTACGCGACATCGGTCGCCGAGGCGTGCGAACGCGCCGACGTGGTGCTCGTCCTCACCGAGTGGGACGAATTCACCGCGCTGCAGCCCCGGGACCTGGACCGCGTGGTGCGCGCCCGCTCGATCATCGACGGCCGGAACTGTCTCAATCGTGCCACTTGGAGAGCAGCCGGATGGGTGTACGCGGGACTCGGCACACCGTAGAGTTGCGGGGCGAGGCGGGCTACTGCCAGACAGACGACCAGTCCTGCCTTAAGCACAGCTGATCGCCGGCGGTAGGGTCCGTCCAGCGGGTCTCCGCCGACGGACGGCGCAGGCTCGCATGTCGTGAAGTGTGAAACGAGATGGGCAGCTGATGAGTTCGGTACTGGGAGTTTCGGTGGGGGCCGGCGCTGTCCGTATGGCGCGACCACACGCCGCCAACCCCCACGGGCATGTCTCCCCCCACACCTTCGATCTGCAGACCATTCCGGTCATCGACCAGAGCGTGGAAGAACTGGCCGCCGAAGCGATCGGAGTCACCCTCGAGGCCACGCCGGGAATCGGCGCGACCGCGATCGCCTACCGCAGTGAGCAGCACGCTCGCGCCATCCGCGCGGCCCTGGCCCGCCAGCAGGTGACCAATTACGAACTCGTGCCCGAGATCGCGGCCGCACTCGAGTTCGCGCAGGCCACCGGCGATATCCGGGGAATCTCCTCACTGGTCGTCTATGACCTCGGCAGCTCGGGCCTGACGGTGAGCGTGGTCGACACGCAGACTCGTGAAGTACGCCACAGCGAGCGCACCAGCGATATCAGCGGCGACTATCTCGACTCCTTGATTCGCGAGCAGCAGATCGCGTCGGGCCGGATCGCGCACCCCCCGAACGCGGCGGGCCTGGCCGCCCTGGACGCGCTGTGCCGGGAGGCCAAGGAACAACTGACCACCAACACCGCGGTGGCGCTGCCCAGCGAACAGGGATTGGTCCTGCTGGCGCAGGAGAACTTCGAATCGCTCATCATGCTGGCGATCGAGTCGTCGGCGCGGATGGCGCGCGACGTGATCGTGCGCTCGGACCGCCCGGTGCACGGTGTGCTGGCCATCGGCGGTTGCGCCCGGATCCCGCTGGTGGCGAAGGTGCTCGAACGCTGGATGGGCGTGCCGGTCATCGTGCCGGACAGCCCGGAGACGGTGATGGCGCGCGGCGCCGCCCTGCTGGCCAGACCGGTCCGCAAAGAGGTCCCGGTCGCGAGCGCCGCGCTGGACGACGAGCTGTCACCCGCGTGGTTGTCGGCGCCGGCGCAACGCGGCAAACGCGAGATCAGCGGCGCCGTGCTGACGGTCAGCGCGCTGGCCGTGGTCGCCGCGATCGGGCTCGGCCTCGGCTACGGACCGCAGGTGCTGGAACGGGATTCGCACACCAGCGAGAGTTCGCCGTCGTTATCGCCCACCACCACACCGCGCACGACCAGCTTGGATCCGCAGGTCGCCGTCGCGCCCGGCACGACGGAGTCGCCCGCGCACGAGTCGGTGGCCGCGCCGCCTCCGAACCGGCGGCAGACCACCAGCGAAGCGCCGCCGACGCCCGGCCCGAACACTATTGTGGTGCCCGGCCTTCCGCCGATCGTGGTCCCCACGATCCCGCCGGAGGTGTTCCCCTTCCCGCCGCCGCCGCCGCGCTGACTCCACTGGGCGTCCGGGCCGTCCGGCTCGGACTCGGCGGCGGATGCACAACCGAACTCAAACCCTGGCGTGCCGAGCACGGCGCGGGGGCGGCGGCGGGCTCGATTCCTTCGCCTTGAACGGGCGGGCCAGCAGCACCGCGATGCCGGTGGTCAGCGGCACCGAAAGGGCCAGCGCGATGCCGCCGACCGCCGAGCGCGCGATCTCGATGGCCACCGCGTCACCGGCCAGCACGTCGCGGATGGACCGCCCGGCCACACTGAACAGCAGCAGCAGCGGCAGCGCCCCACCGGCGTAGGCGAGCACCAGCGTGTAGACGGTGCTGGCGATGTGGTCGCGCCCCACCCGCATGGCGGCGGCGAAAACCTCCCGCCGGGAGGCCGACTCGTCGAGGGCGGCCAGCTCGAACGCGGCCGATGCCTGGGTGATCGTGACGTCGTTGAGCACGCCGAGGGAGCCGATGATGAACCCGGCCAGCAACAGGCCGGTGATGCTGACGTGCTGGATGTAGGTGGCGACGTTCGTGTTCTGTTCCTCGGAGAGCCCGGTGAGGCTGGTCATCTCGATCGTGAGCCAGGACAGCACGGCGGCGAGCAGCATCGAGGTCAGCGTGCCGAGCAACGCCGAACTGGTGCGCAGGTTCACACCGTGCGCCAGGTACAGCACCGAATAGAGGATGAGGGAGCCGGCGACCAACGCGACCGGGATCGCGGGCTTGCCGTCCAGCAGGGCCGGGAGCATGAACAGCACCAGGACCGCGAAAGCGAACACCAGGCCGAGCAGCGCGCGGACGCCGCGCCAGCGCGCCACCGCGATGATCACCACCACGAACGCCACGGCGATCAAGGTCAGCGGCAGCCCGCGCGAGTAGTCCTCGAACGAGTACAGCGGCGTTCCGCTGGGATCGGTCTGGCGCACCAGCCGGAGCTCGTCACCCGCGTGCAGGTCGGGTTGTCCTGGGCCGGGGGCGATCTCCAGCAGGGTGTGGTTGCCCTTGTGCGGCCCGGACTCGATCGAGATCAGGCTGCGCTGACAGGTGTAGGCGTTGGAGCGCGGCGGCTCGGGCTTGTCGACGAACACTTTGCCGAGCGACGGACTGCCGCACGGTCCGACATCCTGCAGGACCACGGTGCCCGCCTCGGTCTGCACCGCGCCGCCGCCCGCGTTCTGCATCGGCAGCGGGATATCGATGTGTTGCTTGCTCGGCCACAGCGCGATCGCGCCGATGACGACGGCGACCCCGATCACGGTGAGTAGCCCGATGACCACCCGCGCCGCGGTCGCGCCTATCGCGATCGGCCCCGAGTGATCGTGGTGATGGTGGTGGTCGCTCACCGCGCTCCTACCTGTCAGATGTGTTTCCGCCCGGAGCGAGCCTAAAGGATTTCATTTTCAAGTCCCTCGCGGCCACCGAACAGCGGAAACACGGTCAGAGCGATCCGATCGCAAAGAAATGGGATTTGGAGGGGGCGGCGGAGAGCAGGGGGATGTCTCCGCCGCCCGCAGGGCAGGCGGCCCAGGGGGGTAGGCGGCCTAACCCAAGGCCGGATGTGCCCAGGGGGGGTAGGCAATCCGGCCGGGCACTCTAAGTGCCGAGGACCACTGTACACAAAAGTACTTCTTTTGCGCTAGTTGGTCGCCAATCCCGGCAGATATCCGTACGCCGAGTTTGTTTCCGGGCTGGAAGCGGGGCGAGTATATTGCCCGCCGGATGCCTTTCCACTACTGGCGATAGCTGGCGAGGAAGTTGCCGAAGCGTTCGATGGCGACCGCGAGATCCCGCGCCCAGGGCAGCGTGACGATCCGGAGATGGTCGTGATCGGGCCAGTTGAACCCGGTGCCCTGCACCATCAGGATCTTCTCCTGCAACAGCAGGTCCAGGATGAGCTTCGAGTCGTCGTGGATCTCGTACACGTTCGGATCCAGCTTCGGGAACGCGTACAGCGCGCCCTTCGGCTTCACACACGTCACGCCGGGGATCATGTTCAACCGCTCCCAGGCGACGTCGCGCTGTTCGAGCAGCCTGCCGCCGGGCAGGATCAGATCCTCGATGCTCTGATGCCCGCCGAGCGCGACCTGAATGGCGTGCTGCGCGGGCACATTCGGACACAACCGCGACGAGGCGAGCAGGTCGATGCCCTCGAGGAATCCGGCCGCGTGCTCCTTGGGGCCGGTGATCGCGAGCCAGCCCGACCGGTAGCCGGCCACCCGGTACGCCTTGGACAGACCGTTGAAGGTCAGGCACAGCAGGTCGGGCGCCACGGTGGCCAGCGAGATGTGCTTGGCGTCGTCGTAGAGGATCTTGTCGTAGATCTCGTCGGCGAGCAGCAGCAGTTGATGTTTGCGCGCGAGGTCGGCGATCTGCTGGAGCACTTCGGCGGAGTACACCGCCCCGGTGGGATTGTTCGGGTTGATCACCAGCAGCGCTTTGGTCTTGTCGGTGATCTTCGATTCGATATCGGCGATATCGGGCTGCCAGCCGTTGGCCTCGTCACACAGGTAGTGCACGGGCGTGCCGCCGGCCAGGCTGGTCATCGCGGTCCACAGCGGGTAGTCCGGCGCCGGGATCAGCACCTCGTCGCCGTTGTCCAGGAGGGCCTGCATGGTGATCGTGATCAGTTCGGAGACGCCGTTGCCGAGGTAGACGCCGTCCACGTCCAGCTCGGGAAAGCCGGGCACGAGTTCGTAGCGGGTCACGATCGCGCGGCGCGCCGACAGGATGCCCTTGGACTCGGAGTAGCCCTGGGCATACGGGAGCGCCGCGATGATGTCGCGCATGATCACGTCCGGCGCCTCGAACCCGAACGGGGCCGGATTGCCGATATTGAGCTTGAGGATGCGGTGGCCCTCGGCCTCCAGCCGTGCCGCGTGCGCGTGTACCGGTCCACGGATTTCGTAGACGACGTTCTGTAGCTTCGTGGACTGCTCCAGAACACGCGGGGGGCGGTGCGGATGATGAGGACTCACCCGTCCCATGGTGCCATCCGTCGCAACCCGATAAATCGCCTGTCCGCGGTCACCACCGAGGTCCGTGCCCAGGACGGTGGCCGCGGCGACGCGAGATGTGACGCGTCACTCAACCAGCCGAGCCGCCCGGCGGGATGCTCTTGGCCGCGGTGGAGCCGCAGAACTCCTCGATCCGCTCGTCCAGCCTGCGGGCCTCGATCGCGTCGCGGAAGGCCGGGGCCGCGATCCGCCTGCGCACACCGGTCAGCCGCTCCTCGAGCTGTGCGATGCGCTTGTCCTCGTCCAGCCCGAGCACCGGCTGCAGCGCCTCCGCCGCGCCGTCCAGGCTGCCGTTGATCAGATGAGCGGCCGCGCAGTCGACCCTGGCCAGGGCTTCCGCGCCGTAGGAGCGCTGTTCGGAGGGCCCGTTCGAGTACAGCTCGATGGCCCGCTGCGTGGCGCTGAGCGCGGGCTCGGCCTGACCGAGATGGATATAGGTGGCGCCCGCGTAGTAGTTGGATTTGGCGTCGTTGAACCCGAAGACGCCGCCCACCTCGTCGTGCAGGGCGTCGGTGGCGGCGATCTCGCGGGCGTCGTCGGCCGCCCGGACGCAGCGGTCGGTGTCCGCGGCGCTGCCCAGTGCCGACCAGATCCGCGCCTCGATGTTGAGCAGTCGCACGTGCGCGGTGGCGGACTCGGCGAACTCCTGCCCGCTCTGCGCGAGTTGGACCGCTCGGCGCGGGCGCTGCGACCAGTACTCGATCAGCGCGTGCATGCCGCGCGTCCAGGCGCGAAGTCCATTGTGCCCGCACAATTCCGCGTAGGCCCACGCGGCGCGGATCTGCTCGCCCGCCGCGTCGTAGTGGCCGAGATCGGTGCTGGCGTTGGCGAGCAGGCCCGAAAGCGTGCCCGCCAGAAGATACAGATGACTGGTATCGGCCGGCCGCTGATGACCTTCCAGCAGCCGGTACACCCGGCGGCGCACCCGCACCATCTCCACCATCATCGGAACCGGCGGAATATGCACATAGTCGTTCGCGATGCGTGTGACATCCGCGTCGAGCTGTTCCAGCGTACTGGCGCCGACATTGGTGCTCTCGGCTTTGCCGGCGTGCTCGCTGGCCTCGTGGGCAGCCGCCATGATCAGATCCCTCTCCGAAATAGCCGCTAACGCAACACCTCTCATCGCACCGGCGTCTATGAGAGCCAAAAGGTCCGCGTCGCTCGAATAATGCACGCGCCCCGGGGCATCGGTACGCGCGTCGAATTCCGGCGGGACGGCTCGATCGACCAGAGGCTGATCGATCAATGCCGCGAACCGTGCCCGCACCACATCGTCGGACCTGGCCAGCGAGGTATCCAGAGCGGCTTGGTTGATCGGCCGTGGATGGACCCGGATGCCCCCGGCTTCCCACTTCGAGACCAAGCGTTCGTGTACGCCCAAATGGGCGGCGAATTCCCTGATGCTCATCCGCTTGGCATCGCGAAGGGCGCGGGCCTCTCTGCCTGACCAATGCCTGACCACGGTGTCATCCTTCCGAACGAACTCCCTCCCAGAGTACGAGCGGTTTGTGAGCACGGCCACAAGCGAATTACGGCCTCTATCAAAGGCAGCGGAAGGGCAGCGCAAGGCGGGCAGGCAGGCGGTGCCGAATCCGGCTGCGGGCCGCGACCATTGAAGCGGAAGGCAAGGAGTCGCCGTGAATGTCGAGAAACTCAGGACCGTGGACGATTGGGTGGCGTTCTATCGGCACGAGTTCGGGTTGCCGGTCACCGAGCGTGGCGGCTTCGCCATGCTACCGGTCACCGGACGCGTTTGCGTCGTCCACCTGCCGACCGCGCGGGCCGAGAAGGTCCGCGTCGCACTGGAACAACAGGGAACGAGGGGTCCCATGTTGGCCAGGCAGATCCGATGGAGTTTCCTCGCCGAGCCCGACAGCCGACCGGGACCCCAGGTGCTCGAGGTGCTCAATCGGCTGGATATCGGCCTGCCCGCCGTCGGCAGCGCCGTGATGTTGCCGACCGGTCTCGGCCGCTGGACCCGGGAAGGGTGCTTCTGGGTCAGCCCGCCGAACCGCGGTGACACGCTTCCACCGCTGTCCGTCATCCTCACTACGGCGCTTGCGGTGGGAGCGGGCGGCGGGGACTGATCACCTCCGCGATCAGCTCCCCGCTGCCGCCGGCCGGGTCCGCTTCTCCCCCACAGTCGACGAGGCGGACCCGGCCTCGGCTCAGCGTGATTCGGCGGCGTCGATCACCGCGGCCGAGATCGGGAAGTTGAGGTAGGACCGCGACGGGGTCGGTCCGCGCTGGCCCTGGTACTTGGAGCCCGCCACGGCACTGCCGTACGGATGCTCGGCCGGGCTGGTCAGCCGCAGCAGGCACAACTGGCCGATCTTCATGCCGGGCCACAGCGTGATCGGCAGATTCGCCACGTTGGACAGTTCCAGCGTGATGTGCCCGCTGAAGCCGGGATCGATGAAACCCGCGGTCGAGTGGGTCAGCAAACCCAAGCGGCCCAGGCTGGACTTGCCTTCCAACCGTCCGGCCAAGTCGTCGGGCAGCGAGCACACCTCGAGCGTGGAGCCGAGCACGAACTCACCGGGGTGCAGCACGAACGGCTCGCCCTCGGCCGGCTCCACCAGGCTGGTGAGCTCGTCCTGCCGCTGCGCGGGATCGATGTGGGTGTAGCGGGTGTTGTTGAACACCCGGAACATCCGGTCCAGGCGCACGTCGATGCTCGACGGCTGGATCAGGTTCTCCAGCAGCGGCTCGACGCCGAGACGCCCCGCGGCGATCTCCGCACGGATGTCACGATCGGAAAGCAGCACGCGACGAGCGTAGCGCCTGTTCGGTGGGCCTCCTCAGGCGCACGGTGATAAATAGAGAGCGATATCCTCGCATTCATTCGGGCGACGCCGCCCGCGACCGAAGGGATGAACCATGACCGAGGGCTCGCTGTTCGACCTCACCGGCCACGTCGCCGTCGTCACCGGAGGCAACTCCGGCATCGGCCTCGGGTTCGCGCGCGGGCTCGCCAAGGCCGGGGCCGACCTGTGCATCGTGGGCCGCAACGCCGAGCGCAACCAGGCGGCCGCCGCCGAACTGCGCTCCTTCGGCGGGCGCGTGCTCGCGCTGAGCTGCGATGTGGGCGAGGAACAGCAGGTGGTCGACACCTTCGGCCGCGCGGCAGCCGAACTCGGCCGGATCGACTCCTGCTTCGTGAACGCCGGTGTCATGCAGGGCTTCATCCCGTTCGTGGAGACCGATCTCGCGGAATTCCGCCGGGTGACCTCGATCAATCTCGACGCCGCGTTCGTGACGCTGCGCGAAGCGGCGAAGGTCATGCTCGCGCAGGGCGAGGGCGGCAGCCTGGTCGCCACCGCGAGCCTCGCCGCCCGGCAGGGCGTTCCGCGCGGTCAGTCCTACGCGGCCAGCAAGGCGGGCTTGATCGCCATGGTCAACTCGATCGCGGTAGAACTGGCCAAACACGGCATCCGCGCCAACTCGGTGCTGCCCGGGTGGGTCGAGACGCCGATGACCGAGGGGGCATTCGCCTGGGACCGCTTCCGCGAACGCGTGCACCCGCGGATACCGGTCCAGCGCTGGGGTCAGCCGAGCGATTTCGAATCGGTCGCCGTCTACCTCGCCAGCCCCACCAGCGCCTACCACACCGGCGACACCCTGCTGATCGACGGCGGCTACAGCATGTTCTGACGTCTCCCGGCGCTGCTCAGCGTGCCGCGACCGCGCGGACGGCCCTCGCTTGCACCGCCCCACCGTGCGCGCTATCGGCCTCACCGGGCATGGCGTCGAGCCAGCGGATCGCGGCGGTCGGTCCGGGGCTAGGG
>NZ_BAFS01000282.1 GCF_000308415.1 Nocardia asiatica NBRC 100129
CGTCGGGGCTGACGGTCACTTTGACGCTGTCGCCGTCGGAGATCTCGCCGGCGAGCAGTTCTTTGGCGAGGGTGTCGCCGATGGCTTGCTGGATCAGTCTGCGCAGTGGACGCGCGCCGTAGGCGGGGTCGTAGCCGCGCACCGCGAGCCAGAACCGGGCCGAGTCGGTGACCTGCAGCTTCAGCCTGCGTTGCGCCAGCCGCTTCTGTAGCTGCTCGAGCTGGATGTCGACGATGCGCTCGAGCTGTTCCTCGTCGAGGGAGTGGAACATGACCACGTCGTCGAGGCGGTTGAGGAACTCCGGTTTGAACGCCGAACGCACCGCGTTCATGACGAACTCGCGATCACCACCTGCGCCCAGGTTGGAGGTCAGGATGAGGATGGTGTTGCGGAAGTCGACCGTGCGGCCTTGTCCATCGGTGAGTCTGCCTTCGTCGAGCACCTGCAGCAGGATGTCGAACACGTCCGGGTGGGCCTTTTCGATCTCGTCGAACAGCACCACCGTGTAGGGCCTGCGCCGCACCGCCTCGGTGAGCTGACCGCCCTGGTCGTAACCGACGTATCCGGGCGGTGCGCCGACCAGCCGGGCGACGGAGTGCTTCTCGCTGTACTCGCTCATGTCGATGCGGACCATGGCGCGCTCGTCGTCGAACAGGAAGTCCGCCAGCGCTTTCGCCAGCTCGGTCTTGCCGACGCCGGTCGGGCCGATGAACATGAACGAGCCGGTCGGACGGTTGGGGTCGGCGACACCGGCGCGCGCCCGGCGCACCGCGTCCGACACCGCCTGCACCGCCTCGGTCTGGCCGACCACGCGGCGAGCCAGCTCGTCCTCCATGCGCAGCAGCTTCTGGGTCTCGCCTTCCAGCATCCGGCCCACCGGGATACCCGTCCACGAGGACACCACCTCGGCGATGTCGTCGGGGCCGACCTCCTCCTTGAGCATCACCTCACCGTCACCCGCTGTCGCCGAGACCTTTTCGGCCTCGGCGAGCTGCTTCTCCAGCGCCGGGATCCGGCCGTAGCGCAGCTCGGCGGCCTTGCCCAGGTCACCGTCGCGCTCGGCGCGGTCGGACTCGCCGCGCAGCGCTTCCAGTTGCTCCTTGAGGGTGCGCACCTGGTCGATCGCGTTCTTCTCGTTCTGCCAGCGGGTGGTCAGCTGGTTGAGCTTCTCCCTGCCGTCGGCGAGTTCGGCCCGCAGTTTCTCCAGCCGCTGCTTGGATGCCTCGTCGGTCTCCTTGGCGAGGGCGACCTCCTCGATCTCCAACCGGCGCACCGCGCGCTCCACCTCGTCGATCTCCACCGGCCGGGAGTCGATCTCCATCCGCAACCGCGAGGCCGACTCGTCGACCAGGTCGATCGCCTTGTCCGGCAGGAAACGGGAGGTGATGTAGCGGTCCGACAGCGTGGCCGCGGCGACCAGCGCGGAGTCGGTGATGCGCACGCCGTGGTGCACCTCGTAGCGGTCCTTGATGCCACGCAGGATGCCGACGGTGTCCTCCACCGACGGCTCGCCGACCAGCACCTGCTGGAAGCGCCGCTCCAAAGCGGCGTCCTTCTCGATGTGCTTGCGGTACTCATCCAGGGTGGTCGCGCCGACCAAGCGCAGCTCGCCGCGGGCCAGCATCGGCTTGATCATGTTGCCCGCGTCCATCGCCGACTCGCCGGTGGCGCCCGCACCGACGATGGTGTGCAGCTCGTCGATGAAGGTGATGATCTGGCCCGCGCTGTTCTTGATGTCCTCCAGCACGGCCTTGAGCCGCTCCTCGAACTCGCCGCGATACTTCGCGCCCGCGACCATCGCGCCGAGATCCAAAGCGACGACGGACTTGCCGCGCAACGACTCCGGCACGTCACCCGCCACGATGCGCTGGGCCAGGCCCTCCACGATCGCGGTCTTGCCCACACCCGGCTCGCCGATCAGCACCGGGTTGTTCTTGGTGCGACGGCTCAGCACCTGCACCACCCGGCGGATCTCGGTGTCCCGGCCGATGACCGGATCCAGCTTGCCGGAACGGGCGGCCGCGGTGAGATCGGTGGAGTACTTCTCCAGCGCCTGGTAGCTGCCCTCCGGGTCGGGGCTGGTCACCCGGGCGCTGCCGCGTACGGCGGTGAACGCCGAACGCAGCGCCTCGGCGGTGGCGCCGTACTTGCGCAGCAGCATCGTCACGTCGGAATCGCCGTCGGCCAGACCGGCCATCACATGCTCGGTGGAGACGTACTCGTCACCGAGTTCGGTGGCCAGGCGCTGCGCGGCGGTGATCGCGGCCAACGCCTCGCGGCCCAGCTGCGGTGTGGTGGT
>NZ_BAFS01000281.1 GCF_000308415.1 Nocardia asiatica NBRC 100129
CAAGCACCCGGCAGCCCCGCCCCCAACGCGCCACGCGCCACAGACCCGAACCAAGCACCCGGCAGCCCGGCGTCGTCAACGAACACGAACCAGGCGGCGTCGAACACGGCCGTGTCGAACGCGGCGGGCGCGAACCAGGCGAACGGCCCTGCTGGCCGGACGGACTCACCGACAGCCGCCGCAGCGGAACCCGGCGCTTCGCCGGAGCAGCGCGCGGGCTCGGCACAGCGGTCCGCGCCGACGCCCGGCGCGCCGAGCGGCCCGAAGCCCCCAACCCCGGACAATCGGACGACCCAGCCCGGACCTACCAATTCTCCAGCGGCCCGGACCTCCGGGGCGCCGAGCGCACCCGGTGGCGCGACCGTCCAGGGCACACCTGCTTCGAGTCCAGCCGGAAGTGGAAAAGGCGCGGCGCCGAACACCCCTGAGGGCAACGCACCCAGCTCGGCAGTAGCCGGGGCACCGACCGGCACCGGTCAACCGAACCCCCCGGCGCCCGGCACTGCCACGCCGCCCGGCACTGCCACGCCGCCCGGCACTGCCACGCCGCCCAGAACTGCTCCAGCCCCCGGCACTGCCCCAGCGCCCGGCTCTGCCCCAGCGCATGGCGCTGCCTCAGCGCCCGGCTCTGCCACGTCGCCTAGAACTGCCTCAGCGCCCGGCTCTGCCTCAGCGCCCGGCTCTGCCCCAGCCCCCGGCACTGCCCAAGCCCCCGGCACTGCCCCAACCCCCGGCACTGCCCCAGCCCCCGGCACTGCGCCGGTGACCCAACCAGCCGGGAAGTCCCCTGTCGCCCAGCCCGCAGCCAGGCCGCAGGCACCGGCTCCCTCCGGCTCAGCCGCTCCGAACGCGCCGGGCAGCAAGGGTGCCACACCTTCCGGCCCAGCCGTTCCCGGCACGGCGAACCCCGCGTCGGCGAATGCCGGCGGCGAACCAGCCCGCTCCGGCGCGGACACGTCCGAAGCGGGTCAGCCACCTGCCGCCGATGCGAAGACGGCGGCGGATCGACCGAAGCAGCAGGAAACCGGCGGCGCCACGCCGCGGACCGGCTCCGCACCGGACGGATCCGCCGCGGCGCGCACCGTGGTGATCAAGCGGGATCAGCTGCCCAGCTCTACCCAGAACTCCGCGCCCACCGCGGGCGGTCCCCCGGCGGGAGACGCGGCAGCACAGCCGAACCAGCCCGCGAAAGACCAGGCAGCGCCCCAGTCCGGCACGAAAGCAGGACCGGCGGCCGCAGCAGGCGCCGCAGCAGTCTCGAAGCCCGGCGCAGCGCCCGGGACCGGTGCGAGCGGCAAGACCGCGGGAGATACCGCCGCGCCCGGCGCCGCTGATTCCGAAGCCGAGACCGCGGCGATCCCGCAGGACGGTCCGGTAGGCGGAGAATCCGCGACCGTCGTGATGCGCAGGCCGCAGCCGCCGGCGGGCCCTGGAGCGCCCACGGCCGACAGATCCGCCTCGGGCGACGAACAGAACCCGCCCGGTTCGGACGACGTGACGATGGCGATGCGGGTGGTGGACCCGGACGACGCGAAGACCATGGCGCTGCCCATCCAGCGCCCCGCCGACGGCGGCAGGCCGGGCACCGATCGCGTGGTCGCGTCACCGGCGGGACCGGTTCCGGTCACGAAGCCGCCGAGCACGCCGCGCCCCGCTTCCGGGCCGAAGCAGCCCGGACCACATGGCCCCTCGGCGCCGCCGCAGCACGGCCCGGGAGTCGAGGAGACCCGCCCGTCGCCGCCGCGCGCGCCAGGCAGGCCGCGTCCGGTGGCTACCGCGCCGTCCCCCGCGGATGTCCAGCAGACCGTGCCCGCGCAATCGATGTCCGGTCCACGCGCGCCGCAAACGCGGCCCGTCGCGCCTCCGCAGCGGATCGCCCCGGCCTCGCAATCCGGTGCCGGGGCCTCCGCCAGCGGTGCGGGCGGGTCCAACCGCAAGCTGATCATGGCCGGTGCCGCGGGAGCGCTGGTGATCGCGCTCGTCGCGGTGATCGTGGCGCTCGTCACGATGTCCGGGGAGGATTCCCCCGAGACCCAGGTGCGCACCGCGATCACCAGCTACACCGACGCACTGCGGACCGGCGACCTGGACGCGCTGCGCTCCTCCACCTGCGGTCCGCTGCACGACTTCTATCAGGGCATCCCGAGCGACCAGTTCGCCGGCGTGCACAAGCTGTCGGTCGAGCGCAAGAACATTCCGGTGGTGGACAGCATCGACGCGATCCGGATCACCGACGAGACCGCGATCGCCCAGGCCACGGTCTACACCGACGCCGACCCGGCGAAGCGGTCCGCACGCACCTTCGACCTGCAGCGCACCGACGACGGATGGAAGGTTTGCGACCCGCCCTCCAGCACGCAGTAAACGCCCGGCGGCGTCATAGCGGACAAGTATCGATGCCGGTCGCGCGCGTCACATAGATCTGGTCAATGGTCCGGCTCGGCAGTAGCATGGCCCGGATCATGAGCAGGGAGCAGACGATGGCGCGGCCGGATGTCGATCTCGTTCCGGTGACGCGCACCGGACAGCGATTCCGGGTGCGCGACCACTACGAAGTCGGCCGGGAGAAAGTCCGGGAGTTCGCCCGCGCGGTGCAGAATCACCACGCGGCGCATCAGCGCGAGGGCGACGCGCGCGCGCTCGGTCATCCCGGGATCGTCGCGCCGCCGACCTTCGCCTCGGTGATCGGGATGACCGCGACCAGGGCGCTGCTCGACTCGGTGCTCACCGAGTACGACCTGTCCCAGTTCCTGCAGACCGACCAGGTCTTCGAGATCTACCGGCCGATCCTGGCCGGTGACCGGGTGCGCAGCGAGATCATCATCGAGTCGATCCGCCAGTTCGGCGACAACGACTTCATCGTGGTGCGCTTCACGCTGAGCAACCAGCACGGCGAGGTCGCCATCGTCGGGTCGACCACGATCGTCGCGCGCCGCGGCGTCGAGGTCGACGCGGGCCTGAACGACGTGGTCGAGAACATCATGATGCACGGGCGTCCGGTCGAATCGGCCCAGGCCGGCGACGATATCGCCCGCAGCGGCGCGCTGGTGCCGCTCGGCGTCAGCCCGCTGGTCGAGCCGGACGGGCACGAGATCGCGCCGGTGCGCACACTGCCCGCGTTCGACGAACTCGCCCCGGGCGACCAGCTGCCCGTCGGCGCCTTCCGGCTGACGCGCGGCGACCTGGCGAACTACGCGGGCGTGTCCGGCGACGCCAACCCGATCCACTTCAGCGAGCACGCCGCACAGCTGGCCGGGCTGCCGACCGTGGTCGCGCACGGCATGCTGACCATGGGTCTGGCCGGCGGCTACCTCACCGACTGGCTGGGTGACCCGACCGCCATCCGGAAGTTCAGCGTGCGGTTCTCCGGCTTCGTCCCGGTCGCCGCCGACGCGGCGAGCACGGTTGAGTTCACCGGCAAGGTCAAGTCGCTCGACTCGGCCACGCGTACCGCGACGATCCAGCTCGGCGGCTCCGCCGAGGGACGCAAGCTGTTCGGTCGCGCCGTGGCCGAAGTCCGGCTCCGCTAGTTAGCTGGATCGGAGCTATTCGGTGAAGACCGAGTGCATCAGGTAGACGTTGTAGTCGCTCCAGGTCGACATGGTGAAATAGAAGTCCGATCCCGATGACCAGGGGTGGATGAACCCGCCGTAGAGCTCCGGATAGCTCAGCACGGACACCGTCGGGGTGCTCTGCGACCACACGCCCTGCGGTGTGTCCGACTCACGGACGACGATGGCGGCCTTGGTCGTGTCCAGATAGCTCATCTGCCAGACGTTCCGGGCGGCGTCGTAGCGCACGGACAGTTCACCGGCGGGACCGTCCACGATCGGCGTGGCCGAGGAGAATCCGCCGACCGGGGTCCACGCGCCGTCGCGCCAGTACTGGTAGGCAGTGGTGTTGAGCA
The DNA here is from genome assembly GCF_000308415.1 of Nocardia asiatica NBRC 100129. Classification (GTDB taxonomy): domain Bacteria; phylum Actinomycetota; class Actinomycetes; order Mycobacteriales; family Mycobacteriaceae; genus Nocardia; species Nocardia asiatica. The sequence goes on from NZ_BAFS01000281.1 coordinate 3,908, forward strand.
GCTGGTCCTGGGCCACCCTGGCCAGGCCGACCGCGCCGAGCCGGGTGTTGGGCGTGCCGAACATGTACACGTAGCCGCCGTGCGGGACCATCGCGCTCACCTGGAAGTTCGCCAGGCCGAAGATGTTGTCCCAGCGGGCGTGCGGGTCCTTCGTCCAGGTCTGGCCGTGGTCGTCGGAGTAGGCGATGCCGCCGTAGTTGGTGAAGAACGTGCCCGGGAGGCTGTTCCAGGTCCGGATCGACATGTAGCTCAGGTACTGTCGCTCGCCGAGCGCGAATCCCGAGGTGGGAATGGTGGTGACCTCGACGTTGTCGAGCTTGCGGCTGGAGAGCACCTCGGCCGCGTGGCAGCGGTCGTCGGTGACCATCCGGTCGAAACTCACCCCGTCGGCGAGGTCGCGGTCGGTGCTGAAGGCGAGCACGTTGCTGCGCCAGTCCAGGCCCATGCCGCCCGGTGGATGGAAGCCGCGCCCGACGGTGTCGCCGAACGCGGCCGCGATCTCGCCCGGCGCGCTCTCCCACATGATGCCGAGGTCGGTGCCGTCCACCTGCCACCGCTTGTCGGTGCGGTTCACCGAGTTCGCGCCGGTCAGCTTCGCCACCTCGCGGGCGGGACTCAAGCGCGGAGCGGGCCGGGCGGGCGACTGCGCCGCGGGTTCGACCGGCGGCTGCACCGGCGCCGGAGGCGGCGGCACCGGGCCCGGGTCCGGTCCGGGGCCGGGAATCGCGAAGTGGAAAGGTTTCGGGTTCAGCAGGATCTCCGGGATTCCCAGCTGGGCGGCAAGGCCGGGTGGCGCACCGGGCAGATCGGTGAGATCCGGGCAGGGGTTGGCGCACGGGTCCGGCGGAAGCTCCATCCGGGTTCGGTTCGGCGCCGGGTCCGGTAACTGCGGCGGGAGCACGGTGACCACCGGATAGGGAATCGGCACCTCCAGCGTCTTCGGCACCAGAGGCTCGTGGGTGGCCACCGGATCGGTCGCGCAAGGGCCCACTCCCGCAGGGCTGTCGGCCGCTTCGGGCGTGGCGGCGGCGGGCCCATCGGTGTAGACCAGCATTCCCGCGCCGACGACGACCGCCCCGACTGCGGCCAGCATTCGCATCGCCATAGCAAACCCCTCGAAATCCGTTGCGGACACGAACCTTGCGGACACGAACCAGCGGAACGACCCTACCCCGTTCGCCTTTGCGACACGGGCCGTCCGACACGCTGAACCAAGAGGAATTCACTCCGGCGCACCGGCCGATCCGGGAGCAGGATGGAAGGCGTGACCAAGTCAGTACTCCGCGTCGTACCGGTGATCGGGGTGGCGCTGCTGGCGGCCGGAGCGAGCGGGCTCGGGCCGTCGGCGGCGTCCGCCGCCACGCCCCCGGCCGCCGCGATCGCCGGACCGCACGAAGACCATCCGATCCCGCACAATCGGTCCGGCCCCAAGGGCGAGAGCGAGCGCCCGGAGGAAACCGACGAGCGGACGCGGAAGATCTACACCAATTGCGACCAGGTGCGCGCGGAGGGCGCCGGGCCGCTGTATCGCGGGCAGCCCGGCTTCAACGCGCATCTGGATCGCGACGGCAACGGGATCGCCTGCGACTAGCGCAACGCCTGGAAGGTCAGGATCGTCGCGCCGATGCGGATCTGATCGCCGTCGGCCAGCAGCGCGCCGCTGTCGATCGGATCTTCGTTGACGAAGACGCCGTTGGCCGAGTGCAGGTCCTTGATGAGCAGGCCCGCGCGGCTCGGCATGATGTGCGCGTGGTAGCGGCTGGCCCGCGGGTCGTCCAGCACCAGGTCGTTGTCGGTCATCCGGCCGATCCGCAGACCGCCCTGGGCGATCGCCACCGCACGGCCGTCCGGCAGGCGCAACTGCCCGCTGCGCACGGCGCGCGGCATCTCGGTGACCGTCTCGGTCATCGCCGCGGCCAAGCGCTCGACCTGACGGAGTTCGACCGTGCTCAGGGGCTCCTGCCGCAGCACGCGCTGCTCCAGGTCGACCAGCGCCGGTCCCGGGTCGATGCCCAGTTCGTCGGCGAGCACCCCGCGCACCTTGCGGCACGCCTCCAGCGCGTCCGCCTGGCGGCCGGACAGATACAGGGCGGTGATCAACTGCCCCCACAGCGGTTCGCGCAGCGGGTGCTCGGTGGTCATCGCCACCAGCTCGCCGATCACGGAGGACGCGCGCCCGCAGGCGATCTCGGCGTCGATCCGGGCCGAGGCGGCCAGCAGCCGCTCCTCGTCCATGGCGGTGGCGAAACCGTCGGCGAACTGCAAACCGGCCAGATCGGCCAGCGCCCGGCCGCTCCACTCGCGCAGCGCGGAGCCGAACAACTGCGCCGCCCCGGCGTGATCGCCCGCCTCGGCCGCGCGAGTGCCCGCGTCCCGGGCCGCCTCGAAACGTCCGAGATCGCAGGCGGTCTCGTCGATCTCCAACCGGTAGCCCGAGGATTCGGTGCGCAGCACCGCCGCCGGGTCGACACCGGAGTTCCGCAGCGCCTTGCGAATGTTGGAGACGAAGACCTGCAAGCTCGCGGCATAGGAGTCGGGTGGTTCCTCGTTCCACACCAGATCGGCGAGCGCGGCCGAGGACACCGCACGCCGCCGATTCACCGTGAGCGCGGCGAGCAGAGCTCGCGGTTTGGGCCCGCCGACAGCCACCGGTTCACCACCGACGAGCAGTCGAACGGGCCCGAGCACGCGCACATCCAAACTCATGCGCACCAAGCCCCTGACGGGTGTACCAGGGTCAGGCGCTGATCGAGCGTCCGGCGGAGTGCAGGTCGTTGCACGCCTCGACCACCCGCGCCGCCATCGAGGCCTCGGCCTTCTTCAGGTAGCTGCGCGGGTCGTAGGTCTTCTTGTTGCCCACTTCGCCGTCGATCTTCAGCACGCCGTCGTAGTTGGCGAACATGTGGCCGGCGACCGGGCGCGTGAACGCGTACTGGGTGTCGGTGTCGACGTTCATCTTCACCACGCCGAAGCGCAGGGAGTCCTCGATCTCGGACTTCAGCGAGCCGGAACCGCCGTGGAAGACGAAGTCGAACGGCTGTGCGTCGGCGGCGAGGCCGAGCTTGGCCGCGGCGACGCGCTGGCCCTCGGCGAGCACCTCCGGCTTGAGCACGACATTGCCCGGCTTGTACACCCCGTGCACGTTGCCGAAGGTCGCCGCGAGCAGGTACTTGCCGTTCTCGCCTGCACCGAGCGCGTCGATGGTCTTCTGGAAGTCCTCCGGCGAGGTATAGAGCTTTTCGTTGATCTCGGCTTCGACGCCGTCCTCTTCACCGCCGACGACACCGATCTCGACCTCGAGAATGATGTTCGCCGCGTGCGTGGCCTTCAGCAGCTCCTTCGCGATCTCGAGGTTCTCGTCGATCGGGATCGCGGAGCCGTCCCACATGTGCGACTGGAACAGCGGGTTCTGCCCGGCGTTGACCCGCTCCTGGGAGATGGCCAGCAGCGGCCGGACGAAGGTGTCCAGCTTGTCCTTCGGGCAGTGGTCGGTGTGCAGCGCGATGGTCACGTCGTACTTGGCCGCGACCACGTGCGCGAACTCGGCCAGCGCGACCGCGCCGGTGACCATGTCCTTCACACCCTGGCCGGAACCGAATTCCGCGCCGCCGGTGGAGAACTGGATGATGCCGTCGCTGCCCGCGTCCGCGAAACCCTTGATGGCCGCGTTGATCGTCTCCGACGACGTGCAGTTGATGGCCGGGAAGGCGAAGGAGTTGGCTTTGGCCCGACCGAGCATCTCGGCGTAGACCTCCGGAGTCGCGATGGGCACAGTAAGACCTCCGTGTTGTGCGGCAAAGACCTATTTTGTCAGCCCTTACCCTAAGGCAGCAGTGTTTCGCCTGGTATGCAGGGAGGCCGCGCGCAGGTGACCCATCGGTAATTTTGCGCACAGCGCGAGCATTCTCAGGCGGAGCCGGTACTGTGGGGCCGGTAATTTGCGCTGGCAGCTTCCGACGCGGTGGCAAGCGAATGCAGGCCAGCCGTATCGGGACAGGAGGCCACGTGATTCTGCAGGCAGCGACAGAATCGGTGACGAGCAACCTCGCGCTTACCGAGTTGCTCGATCCGATGCACCTGCTCACGGAGACGTGGCTGAAGAACGCGGTGCTGCCGGCGATCCTGGTGATCGTCTTCATCGAAACCGGTTTGCTGTTTCCTATCCTGCCCGGCGATTCGCTGCTGTTCACCGGCGGCTTGCTCGCCGCGCAGCCGAATCCGCCGGTGTCGATCTGGGTGCTGGTGCCGGCCACCGTGGTGGTCGCGTTCGCGGGCGACCAGTGCGCCTACTGGATCGGACGGGCGATCGGGCCCGCGCTGTTCCACAAGGAGGACACCCGCTTCTTCAAGAAGCACTACGTCACCGAGACGCACGAATTCTTCGAGAAGCACGGGCCCAAGACGATCATCCTGGCCCGCTTCGTGCCGATCGTGCGCACCTTCATGCCGGTGCTGGCGGGCGTCTCCAAGATGGACTACCGCAAGTACGTCGCGTTCGACATCGTCGGCGCACTGCTCTGGGGCGGCGGCGTGACGGTGCTCGGCTACTTCCTGGGCAACGTCGCGTTCATCCGCGACCACGTCGAGGCGATCTTCCTGCTCATCGTGTTCCTGTCGATTCTGCCCGGCATCAGCGCCGTGGCGAAGAAACTGATGAGCCGCCGCGGCGGCCCGGCGGCCGAGGAGCCGGCCGAGGCCGAGCTGACCGTGTCGACCAGCGAGCCCACCCGCTGAGCCGGTGCGGACCGAATCGTCGCCCCTAGCCGTGGGCAGTTTCGATCCTCTGCTGTCGGCGGGCCCCGCGCTCGTCTGGACAGTGGTGCTGACCTTCGTCTTCCTCGAATGCGCTGTGATCCTCGGGTTGTTCCTGCCCGGTGACTCGATGCTCATCACCGCGGGCATCGTGATGGCGTCGCACGCCTCCGGTGAGGCGCACGTGTGGGCGCTGTCGCTGGGCGCGATGGTCGCGGCCATCGCGGGCAACCAGGTCGGCTACGTGATCGGCCACCGCACGGGGCAACATCTGGTCGCGCGGAAGAACGGCAGATACATCAACGTCCGCAACCTGCAACGGGTCGCGGAATTGCTGCACCGGCACGGATTCGTCGCGGTGCTGATCGCCCGCTGGATTCCCTGGGTGCGCACGCTGTGCCCGTCGGTCGCGGGCGCGGCGCGGATGGACCACCGCAAGTTCACCGTGGCCAGCACCATCGGCGCGATCGTCTGGGCGCCGGTGCTGTTGCTCATCGGCTACTACGCGGGCAGCTTCCTGCAGCGCGTGCCCTGGCTGATGCCGATCGTGGTCGGCACGCTGGTGGTGGGACTGATCATCGGGACGGTGCTCGGCGTGCGGCACTACCGCCAGGAGATGTCCCAGCCCGCCGAGGATTTCTCGCTGGAGACCAGCCCGAGCGTGATGCTGGATTCGGAGAGCTGACCCAGGTCACAGGCCGGCGGCGCTGACCTGGAAGGCGGCCTCCATGAGCAGCCAGCCGGACAGCTGCACGCTCATGTCGCGTTCGGGCACTTTCGACGGGACCACCGATCCGCCCGCGGTGAAATGACCGGCTCCCGCGCTGCCGCCGGGCAGCTGCGCGGGTTTGCTCCAGTCGTGCCCGAACAGCGGCTCGCCCTCGACCTGCAGCCGGTTGGCCCAGGCCGCCGCGGCGGACGCGTGGACGATCGCGGCGGCCGCCCGGCGGTCGGCGACCTGTTCGGCGTCCTCGCCGGGCAGCATCACCGCCACCAGCGCCAGATAGCGGGCCAGGATGCCGTTGAACAGTCCGCCGTCGCCGCCACCGCCGCCGTTCACCACTCCCCCGGTGGTCATGTGCTGCTCGACGGCGGCGAGCAGCCGATGCACCCGTTCGGTGTGCCTGGGCTCCCCGGTCTGCACGGCCAGTTCGGTTTCCAAGGCGAGCACGACGCCCTGGCAATAGCTGAACACCGGACGCTCGATCGTGCCGGAGGGCAGATGGATGCCGTCCAGGATCAATCCGGTCTCCGGATCGCGCAGCGTCGCGTCCAACCAGTCCGCCATCTCCTGCGCGCGCTGGATCCGCCCGAGCCGCAGCAGCGCGATCGCGGCGGGACCGTTCGCGGGCGCGTTGAAATAGTCCGAGCCGATGCGCCAGGGCAGACCGCCGCCGACCTGCGGCTGCCAGCCGTCGTGCAGTTGCTTCTCCAGCGCCGCCAAGGCGCTGCGCACGTCGGCACCCTGGGTGCGCTCGGCGCGTTCGAGGGCGATGGCCAGCCACGCCATGTCGTCGTAGTACCGGTTGGTCCATCCGGTGATATTGCGGATGCGGTGCGAGCGCGCCAGCGCGGCGATGCGTCTGCGACGCTGCGGAGTGGGCGCCCGATTCGCGGCGTCGACCGCGCAATCGATGAGGTGTGACTGCCACCAGTAGTGCCAAGAGCCGAAGACCCGCTCGCGCCGGGTGGCCGGCCAGCCGACCACGCCCAGCTCCGTGCCAGGCAACGCCCACAGCGCCCGCAAGTGCCGCGAGACGACCGCCGATTCGGCCATGTCGGCGCGTTCGGACCACAGCGTCGCGGGCGCGACGCCATCCCGGCCCGCCGACGCGCGGCCGGGCGGAAGCGGTGCCGCGGAGCCTTTTTCGGCGTGCTCTGCGCGCGGCACCTCGATATCGTCGCTCCGCGAGGTCATGAATCAATGGTGCCAGGCCAGAACGGATTTACGCGCCCGATTTGTTACGAAAGCGATGTGAAATCGTGCCGGTGCGCTTCAGCACAGGAAGATCTCCTGTTCACACGGCCGACGGAGTCGCCGGGAGACTCACCACGCCTCGGTCAGATCGGCGTGTTGCCGGACCCAGGTGTGCATGGCGATTCCCGCGGCCACGCCCGCGTTGATACTGCGGGTGGAGCCGAACTGCGCGATGGACACCGTCATGGCGGCGGCCTGCTTGGCGTGGTCGGTGACGCCGGGCCCTTCCTGGCCGAACAGCAGCAGGCACGCGCGCGGGAGCGTGACCGTCTCCAGCGGGACCGAGCCGGGCACGTTGTCCACAGCGACCACCGTCAGCCCGGCGCCCGCACTGAACGCCAGCAGCTCGCCGATCTCGGCGTGGTGACGAATGTGCTGGTAGCGGTCGGTCACCATGGCGCCGCGCCGATTCCAGCGCCGCCGGCCCACGATGTGCACTGCCGCGGCGGCGAAGGCGTTGGCGGTGCGGACCACCGTGCCGATGTTGGCGTCGTGGCCGAAATTCTCGATCGCGACATGGAACGGATGCCTGCGCCGGTCGATGTCGGCGACGATGGCCGCACGGCTCCAGTACCGGTACGCGTCCACCACGTTGCGGCGATCGCCGCCGGCCAGCAGCTCCGGATCCAGGCGCGGGTCATCCGGCGGCGGCTCGGCGTGCTCGCTCGCCCACGGGCCGACGCCGTTCGGGTGCTCGCCCCACTCCGTGGGCCCGGGTAGGTCCTGCTCCGACGCGTCCGGCACTGGATGACTCACCCCGACGATGCTAATTCCGGCCGCCGCGCCCGCGCCGGGTGGCTCAGTAGCTCGACGAGCTGCCCGCGAACGCGCCGACCAGGCCGAGCACCACGAACAACGCGACGAACAGCAAGCTCAAGCACAGCAGCGCGGTCGCGATGATGCCGCAGATGTACCCCGCGTTGACGTTCCCCCTGCCGCCGATGGTTCCGCCGGAGGAATCGATCTCGTTGAGCGCCCGCTTGCCCATCACCCAGGCGAAGGGTCCTGCGAGCTGGCACAGCACCAGGCTCAAGATGCCCAGGATCAAGATCGTGGTGGCTTGCGGATGGTCCTGGGGTCCGTAGGCGCCATAGGCTGAGTAGCCGTACGGCGGCGGCTGCGGCGGGTAGCTCATCAGCAGGATCGTAGTAGGTGTAGCCCGCTACACCACACTTACGGCGGACAGCTCCATCGAATCCCGGAACCCGCGCGACGACCATGGAATCCATGACCGAGACACACGCCGAACCGACCCTCGTGCTCGACCCGCCGCGCGCGGCCGAACCACCGGAGCACATGCTGCGCACGGTGTTGCTCGCGCCGGTGCGCGCGCGGTTCTGGAAGGAACTGGTCTACCTGCTCACGGTTTTCGTGCTCGGCTGCGTTGCCGTCGCCTATTTGTTCGTCGGCTTCGGGGGCGGGTTGTATCTCGCGATCACCATCGTCGGCCTGCCGGTCCTCGCACTGGTGCTGCTCGGTGGACGGGTATGGGGCCGCGTCTACCGCGCGCTGGGCAAGGACCTGCTCGGTATCGCCGTCACGCCGCCCGCGCCCTTCGCGCCCGCGCCCGGCCTGATCGGATTCCTCAGAAGCGCTTTCACCGATCGCGTGAGCTGGCGTGTGGTTGCGTTCCTGCTGGCGCAGGCCGTGCTCGGCGTCGCGGTCGGATATCTGGTGCTCGTCGCGGTCGCGATGACGATGTTCACCGCTGTCTCGCCGCTCCCGTGGGCGCTGATCCACCCGACCAACGTCGACGACAACGGTGTCGAGCACCAGTCCATGGTCCAATTCGGCGATTTCTATCTCGACAGCTGGCCGAAGGTGCTCGGGTTCGCGCTGATCGGCGTGCTGGGCTGCCTGGCGCTGCCCTGGCCGGTGCGCGCCGTCTGCTGGTTGCACCGGCTGCTGACCATCGCCCTGCTCGGCGCGACGGCTCGTGACCGCCGGGTGACCGAGCTGCAGGAGAGCAGGCGCACCGCGGTCGAGGACGCCACCGCGACGCTGCGCAGACTGGAACGCGACCTGCACGACGGCACGCAGGCGCGACTGGTCACCATCGCGATGGCGCTGGGCCGGGCCGAGGACCGGCTCGCGGCGGGCGCGGACCCCGGCGACTTGATCGCGGACGCGCACGCGAGCTCCAAGGAGGCGCTGACCGAGCTGCGCGAGCTGGTGCGCGGAATCCACCCGCCCGCATTGGAGTTGGGGCTCGAACCGGCCCTGGAGACGTTGGCGGCGCGCTGCTCGGTGCCGGTGCAGCTGCGGGTGCGCCTGCCGGAACGACCGAGCCCCGCCATCGAGGCGATCGCGTACTTCTCGGTGGCCGAGCTGCTGACGAACGTGGTGCGGCACGCGAACGCCACCGGCGCGTGGATCTCGGTGCTGCCGGGCGACCGGCGAACCATCGTGGTGACGGTGCGCGACAACGGGATCGGCGGCGTGGTGGAGCCCGCGGCGGGCGCGCCCGGCGCGGGGAGCGGATTGTCCGGCCTCGCGGTGCGGGCCCGCACCGTCGACGGGACGCTGACCGTGCGGAGCCCGGCGGGCGGACCGACCGTGGTGACCATCCTGCTGCCGCTGGCGGGGTCGCGATGAGCGACGGACTGCGCGTCGTGATCGCCGAGGACAGCGCCATCCTGCGCGACGGACTGGCCGGGCTGCTCACCGAACGCGGCCACGAGGTGGTCGCCATGGTCGGCGACGCGACCGCCCTCGCCGACGTGGTCGGCACGCACCATCCCGACGTCGCCGTGGTGGACGTGCGGATGCCCCCGAGCTACACCGACGAGGGATTGCTCGCCGCCATCGAGCTGCGCCGCAAATACCCGACGACCGGCGTGCTGGTGTTCTCCCAATGGGTCGAGACCCGCTACGCCACCGAACTGCTGGCCGGCGGCGCCGGCGGCGTCGGCTACCTGCTCAAGGACCGGGTCGCCGACGTACGGGACTTCGTGGACGCGCTGCACCGCGTGGCGACCGGCGGCACCGCGCTCGACCCGGAGGTGGTGAGCCAACTGATGGGCGCCTCACGCCAGCAGGATTCGCTGGCCCGCCTCACCCCGCGCGAACGCGAGGTGCTCGAGCTGATGGCCCAGGGTCTGTCCAACAACGCCATCGCCGCGGCCCTGACCGTCACCGAACGCGCGGTGGAGAAGCACATCGGCAATATCTTCCTCAAGCTCGACCTCCCGCCCTCGGAGACCCATCACCGCCGTGTCCTGGCGGTTTTGCGACTCAAGGGCTGACGAAGCTGTGGTTCGGCGGCCCGCTGTGCCAGACTGGCCGCAACGCGGTATCCGTGCGGGGAGGGGAGGAAGCGATGACCGTCGACGTGAACTGGCCTGATCATCTGCTGACCCTGGAGGACTGGATCGCGCTGCCGGAGGACAGCAGCCGTAATTACGAGCTCGTCGAGGGGGTTCTGGTCGTGTCACCGAAACCGGTGTCGCAACATCAGCGCGCTGTCTTGCGGCTGGGCGCGCAATTGGAACCGCAACTGCCCAGCACCCTCGGCGTGCTGGCCGATACCGAAGTGTTGATCGACGCGGGCCCTCTGCCGACCGTGCGGGTCCCGGACATCCTCGTGGTGCCCGAAGCGGGCATCGAGGCCAACCTGCCGCGCTATGCCGCGGCCGACGTGCTGCTCGCCGTGGAAGTTCTGTCGCCGGGTTCACGTCGTACCGACCGCGTGACGAAATTCTTCGAGTACGCCGAGGCCGGTATCGAGTACTACTGGCTGATCGACCTCGACAAGCCCACGAGCCTTGCCGCCTATCACCTCATCGACCGGGATTACGAACTGGTCGCCGAGCAGGCCGGCACAGTGACACTCGACATCGCCGGAACCCCGATTACGGTCGATCTTGCCGCGCTGACCAGCAGCCGCGTGCGCTCATAGCGCCGCCCACCGGCTACGCCGGGCCTATCCTGGAGTTCTGGCACTCGGGGTGGAGGCTGGCATGGAACACGAGCGGATACTGCGCACGGTGCTCGGGGTGACCGCCGGGTATCTGATCCTGCTCGCGTTGTGGCTGGGCTGGGTGGTGCATCGCACGCCGCCGGGGACCGTGCCGTATCAGATCGTGGCGTTGGTCGGCTTGTTCGGCTCGTGTGTGGGCATCGGGATGATGCTGGCCGCCCGGCCGTCCAAGGCGGATCGCCGATTGTGGCGGCACGGCTTGGAGGGCTGGGCCACCGTGGAGGGTGTGCATCCGCTGCAGCGCACCGACCATCACACCGAACTCACCGAGCTGGATCTGGAACTGACCGTGCCCGGTTCGGAAAGCTATCGGGGCACAGTCGTTTTCGATGCCACCCCGGCCGACAAACCCCGGCTCGCGGTCGGCGAGATCCTCTCCATCCGCGTCGACCCGGCGAATCGGGATCGCATCATTCTGGTGCTGTGACCACCGGCTTGACGTGCGCTTTCGGGTCGGCGAGCAGATACTGCGCGGCCGCGTAGGTCGCCAGGATCACCCCTTCGGTCACCCGGCGGGACCGCGGACCGCGCGCGAACAACCGCCGCAGCACGATGAGCCCGTCCGAGACGGTGAACAGCAGCGCGCCGACGCCGAGGCGACTGCGCGGATCAGCGCCTGGAATATTCACGCCCGCAACATTTTTCGCGACGCGCGCCAGCGCAGGGTCGGACGCCAGCACGGCAGCGGCGCCCAAGGTGACGCCGTAAGCGGTCAGCGGTGCGGCCACCGAGGGCGCCTTCCTGCGCAGCAGCCCGGTCGCGCCCAGCCAAGCGGCCAACCGCGGAAGGGCGACCCCCGCCGTGGGCCTGCCGCCCATCCGCCACCACAGCGTGGCGTAACCCGCCTGCATAATCGCGAACGACGACGCGCCCGCGATCAGCCTGCGATCGTCGTCCGGGTCGATGAGCAGGATGTCGCCCACGGTGGCCGCGCCGAGCGAACCGATCAGCACGGTGCGCTCGCTCGACGGCAGTTCCCTGCCCTCGGTCACCACGTCGGCCGCCAGCAGCGGCATCAGCAGCGGCTTCGCGATCCACTGCGCCTTCTCCCGTCCGGTGACGGCGCCGTAGACGGTGACCGCCGCCGCCGCGAGATACCCGGCTCGGAACGGGCGCATCGGCTAGAAGCTCGGCTCGGCGGGCGCGGGGGGCAGCGTGACGACCTGGCCCGCGTAGCTCAAACCCGCTCCGAAGCCGAGCAGCAGCGCCGTCTGACCGCCCTTCGCCTTGCCGGTGACCAACATCTCCTCGATGGCGAGCGGAATCGACGCGGCCGAGGTGTTGCCGGTGTTCTCGATGTCGTTGGCCATCGGGATCTCCTCGGCCAGGCCGAGGTTCTTCTTCATCAGCTCGTTGATCCTGGCGTTGGCCTGGTGCGGGACGAAGACCTCGATGTCCTCCTTGGCCACGCCGGACACCTCGAGCGCGGTGGACAGCGCGCGCGGCAGCGTGACCGCGGCCCAGCGGAACACGCGCGGGCCTTCCATCCGCAGCGACATCCGCCCGACGGGGTCCACCGCCGGGTCTGTGCCCTGCATGGCCTGCGCCCGCTGCATGTACTCGAGGAAGTCGATGTCCTGCATGATCGCGGCGGCGTTCTCGCCGTCGCTGCCCCAGACGGTCGGTGAGATGCCGTTCTCGTCGCTCGGGCCGACCACCACCGCGCCCGCTCCGTCACCGAAGATCATCGCGGTGCCGCGGTCGGTGGGATCGAGCCCCACGGTCATCGTCTCCGCACCGATGAGCAGGACGTACTCGGCGGAGCCGGACCGGATCATGTCGGCGGCCACGCCCAGGCCGTAGCCGAAGCCGCCGCAGCCGGAGGTCAGGTCGAAGGCGGGGATTCCGTTCATCCCGATGTCGTAGGCCACCTGCGGAGCACCGTGCGGGGTGAGGGTCAGCCAGCTGGACGTGGCCAGGATGAGAGCGCCGATCTTGGACCGGTCGACGCCGCTGTTGACGATCGCCCGCTCACCCGCCGCCGCGGCGATCGACCGGAGCGTTTCGTCACCGCTGATCCAGCGCCGGTTGCGGACGCCGGTGCGCTCGTAGATCCACTCGTCGGTGGAATCCAGGACCTCGCAGACCTCGGCGTTGCTGACCAGGCGTCTGGGTCGGTAAGCGCCGATTCCGAGCATCGCAACGTTGTCGCGGTTTCTGTTGACTGCAATGCTCACCACTGGTGACTCACACGACCCTTCACCTTCGAAGACTTCGATCCTCGTCCAGGCTATCCCAGGGCGAGATCCTTGAGGCCGAGGATCGACCGGTACTCCAGTCCCTCCGCGGCGATCACCTGGTCGGCGCCGGTTTCCCGGTCGACGACGGTGGCGACGCCGACCACGGTAGCGCCCGCCGCGCGCAGCGCTCGCACCGCGGTCAAGGGGGAGTTCCCAGTGGTGGTGGTGTCCTCCACGACCAGCACCCGTTTACCGGCGATGTCGGGGCCTTCGATCTGGCGCTGCATGCCGTGTGACTTGGCGGCCTTGCGCACCACGAACGCGTCGATCGGGCGGCCGGGCGCGTGCATGACGGCCAGCGCCACCGGGTCGGCGCCCATGGTCAAACCGCCGACGGCGTCGAAATCCCAGTCCGCGACGAGTTCGCGCAACAGCTTGCCGATCAGCGGGCCCGCACCGTGGTGCAAGGTGGCGCGGCGCAGGTCGACGTAGTAGTCGGCCTCTTTGCCCGAGGACAAGGTCACTCGGCCGTGCACCACGGCGAGCTCACGCACCAGGGCGGCCAACCTGTCCCTGTCGTTGGTTATCACGTCGATCATGTCTAAGTCCTTCCGCGTGCGTCGAACAGCCCGCGATTGAGCCGGGCCCCGAGGGTTCGCGGGATCATTCCGGCGACGGTGGTGAGCGCTTTGTACTGCATACCGGGCACGCTGAGCACCCGGCCCTTCTCCAGATCACGCAGTGAGCCGGCGACTACCCGGTCGACGCTCAGCCACAGCGCTCTCGGCAGCGAGGACATCTCGATGCCGGCTCGCTGGTGGAATTCCGTGCGGACGAATCCCGGGCACAGGGCTTGGACCCGTACTCCGGTTCCGGCCAGTCCCCCTGCCAACCCTTCGGTGAAGGATACGACGTATGCCTTGGAGGCCGAATACGTCGACCCACGTCCGGGGATCAAGCCTGCCACGCTGGCCACGTTGACGACGCACCCGTTCGCCGCGGCGATCATCGGCGGCAAGGCGGCCCTGGTGAGCCGCATCACCGACGTGACGTTGACGTCCAGCTGTGCCTGGAGCTGCTCGGGCGGAACGGTCCAGAACTCCCCCGAGTGCGCGAAACCGGCGTTGTTGACGAGGAACTCGACCCCGTCGGCCAGCCGGGCCGCGACCTGCTCGCGGTCGGGCGCCCGCGCCAGATCCGCGACGATCAGCTGCGAGCGAGTGCCGAAGCGATGCTCCAGGTCGGCCGCGAGAGCCGCGAGTCGCTGCTCGTCCCGGGCGGCCAGCACCAAGTCGTAGCCGAGGGAGGCCAGCCGAGTGGCGTAGCCGTGGCCGATGCCCGAGGTCGGCCCGGTGATCAAAGCCACAGGGCGGGTGGCGCCGGGCAGCCTGGGATGTGGATGCTCGGTCATGACAGCGCGATCGATCGCAGTCGCGCGGACCCGACTGCGGTGGGCGCGCGGCCGGTCACTTCGGCACGGGTCCCTGATAGGGGCGGAATCCGGGATGGAACGGTCCGCCGGGCGGATCGGACTGTCGCCGTTGCGATTCGGCGTCCGGCCTGCCCTCGGCGGCGCGCTCCTCGCGCTCCTCCCGCGGCCGGGCCTGCTCGTCCGCGCGCCCACGGGCGCGTGCCTTCGGCACGACGGCGAGCGAAGGGCGGCGCGCCGGTTCCGATTCCTCGGCGTGGTCGTCGGCGTAGGAGTCCGCGCCGGGCCGTTCGGCGTCCTCGTCCTCTTTGCGCGGGCGCGGGCGGTCGGCGTCGTCCTCGGCGTTCTCGCCACGCTGCCGATCGCGGGGGCGCGGCCGGCTCACCTCGTGCGCGCCGTCCGAGCGCGGCTCGCTGACCGGCGGCAGCACGTGCAGCAGGCCGGACAGGCGCAGCACCGCATCGATCGCGCCTTCCCAGTCCTTCGAGGTGGTGCCGACCGACAGCATGCCCAGCGTCCAGTTGCCCTCGCTCCAGAGCATCTGCACGGTGTCCGACAGCGCCTCGATGAAGGCGACCATGCGCTGATCGACGGCGTGCCTCGCGATTTCGGGATTGGTCGCGAACACCACGCGGTCACCGATGGCGCCGAGCAATTCCAGGTCGTGGTCCTTGGGCGGAGCGGCCGTCTTCAACCGCATGTCCACGTCGATATCCGAGCCGATCTGGCGGCGCACCGCGACCAGCGTCGCGGCGTCCTCCAGGTCGAACAGCACGAACTTCTCGCCCTTGCGAATGCCGGAGACCACGTCGACCGCGGAGAGATAGCCGAGTTTGGCCAGCGCGCCGCGCCGCCAAGTGGACGGCAGCGCGGGTTCAACGGACACGTAGGTATAGCCCTGCGACTTCGCCCAGACCTGTCGCGCGTGACCGGTCCGCTGCCGCTGGAGCCGATCGAAATACAGCAGCACGATCGCGCCCACGAGCGCGATCGCCGCCAACCCGAACCACATTGCCGTCATCGTCGCCTAGCCTAATAGGCCCGGCCGGACATGGTCCGTCATTACCCCCGCGCCGGGCCGAGCGAAAGACGAGCAGCCGTCGATCCCGCTTGACGGGCGCGTGCGCGGGCGGCGCACGGCACGGCTCATCGTCCGCCGCCGGGCAGCGAGGTACCGATGATGATCTTGGCCTGAATCGAGCCGTCCGGCGCCTTGTCGCCCTGGATCAGCACCAGTTCGCCGGGGGCGAGATCGGACACCTTGCTGCCCGACAACGCGATCACCTGGGTGCTCGCGTCGGTGCGCACCGTGATGGTGTCGCCCGTCACCGAACTCACCGTCAAGGTGCCCCCGTCGTTGGCCGTGACGGTGCCCATCGTCGTGCCGAGCCCCTCGACATCGCCGAGGCCGGGCAGGCCGGGCAGCCCGCTGGGCGGGGTGGGCGGCGCGGTCCTGGTCCCGGGCAGCGACCGCGTCGTCACCGGCGCGGTCGAGGCCGCGGTGTCCGTGGAATCGGAATCGCCGCTGCCCAGCAGGACGCCCGCGACGACCCCGATCGCACCGATCAGCAGCACGACGCCGAGGGCCAGGGCGATCCACAGGCCGGTGTTGCGCCGGGGCGGTTGCGGCGGTCCACCGGGCGGTGCCACGCCGCCGGGCGGCGCGGCCGTCGCCTGCCACTGATCGCCGCTGTTCTGATAAGTCGTCCACTGGGAGTCGTAGGACGGGAACTCGCGCGTCGCGTTCGGCCCCGGCGGACCCCATGATCCGTACTGCTCCGTGGGCGGATAGGCCGACGGCGCGCCGCTGCCGTACGCCTCCAGGTACTCCGTGGTGTGCGTCGGGTCCCCGTACCCGGACTTGCCCGGACCCAGGTGTTCGGTCGGCGCATCCTCCGGCCGCTGCCCCCATGGATCGTTCGGGTTGGTCATGGGTTCCAGCGTAGGCTCTCTCCCTTCCACCGCGCCCGCGCCTCCGGCAGCGGTGTGGAATTACTTCCCCCACCACGAGATCCGAGCGGCTCGAGCAGGAGGCGGTCCGCTCCGGGTCGTCATGCCCGGAACGGACCGCTTGCCGCACGCGGCGAAGACGCGCGAACATCACCCGCGCACGGCGCTCGCCGGGCTCACCGCACAGCGCTCGCCGGGCTCACCGCCCGACGATCAGGCCGTCG
>NZ_BAFS01000280.1 GCF_000308415.1 Nocardia asiatica NBRC 100129
TGCCGTTCGACGACCAGGCCGGCACCGTGCCGAACGAAGCGGGTCGCGTGATCGCCGACGAGAACGCCGACGGCGCAGCCCGGTACATGCCCGCCACCTACGTCACCGGCTGGATCAAGCGCGGCCCGGTCGGCCTGATCGGTCACACGAAGGGCGACGCCAACGAGACCATCGCCTGCCTGCTGGACGACGCTCCCGGCTTCACCCCGGCCGAGCGGCCCGAGCCCGAGGCAGTCACCGAGTTCCTGGAGAGCAAGGGCATCCCGTTCACCACCTGGGCGGGCTGGTACCGCCTCGACGCGCACGAGCGCTCGCTCGGCGAGCCCGAGGGCCGCGAGCGGGTCAAGGTCGTGGAGCGCGAGGACATGCTGCGCGCCAGCGAACCGCACAAGGTCTGATCTCCCCGCCGTGACCGACTCCGCTGCCACCGCGACAACGCCGCCGTGGCAGCGGAAAGTCCGACACTGAGGCATTCTGTACAAGTGTTCGATGCCCACCTGCACATCTTCGACCCGCGGTTTCCGCTGGCCGAGAACGAGGGCTACCTGCCCGACCCCTTCACCATCGCCGATTATCGCAAGCGCATGTCGCGATACGACATCAGCGGCGGCGCCGTGGTCAGCGGGTCGTTCCAGGGCACGGACCAGAGCTATCTGAAGGCCGCCCTCGCCGAACTCGGCCCGGGCTGGGTCGGCGTCACCCGGCTCGACCTCGACGCCACCGACGAGGAGATTCTCGAGCTGGACCGGATCGGCGTGCGCGCGCTGCGCTTCAACCTCAAGCGCGCGGCCACCGATATCACCGGGA
The DNA here is from genome assembly GCF_000308415.1 of Nocardia asiatica NBRC 100129. Taxonomy (GTDB): domain Bacteria; phylum Actinomycetota; class Actinomycetes; order Mycobacteriales; family Mycobacteriaceae; genus Nocardia; species Nocardia asiatica. The sequence continues at coordinate 808 of NZ_BAFS01000280.1, forward strand.
TGACGTTGCAGGCGCTGCGCGCGTACGAATTGGCGGGCTGGCACGTCGAGGTCTACATCGACGGCACCATGCTGGCCTCGCTGCAACCAGTGATCTCCAAGCTGCCCGCCCTTTCGGTCGATCATCTGGGCATGTCGGCGGAGGGTGTGCCGTTCCTGCTCGATCTCGTCGATCGCGGGGCCAAAGTCAAGGCAACGGGATTCGGCCGGGTCGCGATGAACGTCGCCGACACGCTGCGCCGCATCCACGCGGTGAATCCCGAAGCGCTGATGTTCGGCACCGACCTGCCCGGCACCCGGGCCGGACGCCCGTTCCGCGACTCGGACGTCGATCTCCTGTGTGACGTGGTGGGCACCGACATGCACGCGGTGCTGGAGGACAACGCGCGCGCGTTCTATCGGCTCCCGGCTCGCGAGCGCCCGGCCGACGACGATGTCGCCCGCACGCTGCCGCTGTACCGCCCGGAACCATCGACCCTGCGGCTGCGCCGCGACGAACTGCCCGGAAGTCGTGCGGGAGACACGATTCCGTTCCCCGCCATCGACCGATAGCGCTCAGACGGCGAAGACGCCGGCCACCCAGACGCCGACGGCCAGCAGCGCGCCGAAGAGTTCGATCAGCATGGACAGGCCGACGCCTTTCAACGCGTGCACCGTCGCCTGCCGAGCCTGCTGGTTGACGCGCAGCCGCTGCAGTTCCGAAAGGTACACGCCCAGAACGAAACCGACGAACAGGCCGACCACCGGTATCACGAAGAAGCCGACGACGCCGAGAATCGCGCCGACCAGCAGCGCGCGGTTGGAGACCCCCGCGTCCTTCATCTTGCGCCCCGGCCAGGCGTATTTGACGACTCCGGACAGCGCGAGCAGCAGTGCGCTGATCGCGAAAACCGTCCAAGCCGTGGCGCCCCCGGTCAGGACGGCCCAGACGCCGATGGCCGCGAAGATCAGGATGACACCCGGCAGGATCGGCACGACGATGCCGACGAGGCCGACCAGAATCGCGAGGCCGGCGAGAAGGGTGTACCACCCTTGATCAGACAGCGCTTCCACACGTGCAGCCTAGAGCGGCGCGCAGACGCGGGCGAGCCGAAGTCGGCAGCGCCGCATGCCCCGGCTTCGGCCGCGGCGTTATTGTCATACTGTCAATACACCCCTCCCGGTCGCGTCCGGGAGGACGCACCGGCCAGCGGTGCGCTGGATCAACGACGAACCGAGGTAGGGCGTGAGCACTCCATCCACCGCCAAGCAGGGCCCGCTCGCGGGCATCAAGGTCATCGAGTTGGCCGGGATCGGCCCCGGCCCGCACGCCGCGCTGCTGCTCGCCGATCTGGGCGCCGACGTGGTCCGGGTGCAGCGGGCAGGTCAGTTGCCCGGCGGATTCGACCGCCCGCAGTTGCGCGGGCGGACCATCGTCGAGGCCAACCTCAAGGACCCCGCCGACATCGAGAAGGTGCTCGGCCTCGTCGAGCGGGCGGACGTGCTGATCGAGGGCTTCCGCCCCGGCGTCACCGAGCGGATGGGCCTCGGCCCGGACGACGCGCTCGCCCGCAACCCGCGCCTGGTCTACGGACGGATGACCGGCTGGGGCCAGGAGGGTCCGCTGGCCGACCGCGCCGGGCACGACATCAACTACATCTCCATCACCGGCGTGCTGCACGCCATCGGCCGCAAGGGCGAACGCCCGGTTCCCCCGCTGAACATGGTGGGCGATTTCGGCGGCGGCTCGATGTTCCTGGTGTTCGGCATCCTCGCCGCGCTGGTCGAACGGCAGCAGTCCGGCCAGGGCCAGGTGATCGACGCGGCCATGGTCGACGGCGCCCTCGCTCTTTCGCACATGATCTGGGGCATGCGCGGCGTGGGCGCCTGGTCCGACGAACGGGGCGTGAACCTGCTCGACACCGGAATGTCGTTCTACGACACGTACGAAACCGCCGACGGCAAGTACATGGCGGTCGGCGCGATCGAACCGCAGTTCTACGCGCAGCTGCTCGCCGGCCTGGAGATCGACGCCGACGGTCTGCCCTTCCAGCTCGATCCCGCCGGGCAGGAAACGCTGAAAAAGCTGTTCGCCGAACGTTTCCGGACCAAGACCCGGGACGAGTGGGCCGAGATCTTCGTCGGCACCGACGCGTGCGTCTCGCCCGTGCTCACCTTCGAGGAGGCGACCCGCAACGAGCACATCGCCGCCCGCGGCTCTTTGCTGGAGCTGGACAACATCACCCAGCACGCCCCCGCACCGCGATTCTCCCGCACCCCGAACGGGATTCCCACCCCGCCGCCGACCACCGCCACTCCGATCGAGTCGGTCTGGGCCGACTGAGCGCGCGACGGGGCGCCGCCGCACCTCGCCGCGGCGCCCTCGCTGATTGAAAGTTGTAACAAACCAACCGGTTCGACAGTTAGGTGGCGCACCTGCCATACTGTCCGCGAGCTGGCGGCCCTCGGAAACAGCGGATCTCATCCGGTCCGCTCCTTGACCGCCGCTCGCGCTGGAGGCCGCAGCGCCGTGCGAGCTTTCCGCATGCCGCCCGAGCACGACGAGCGCCAGCCCCGAGGGGTGGCCGGCCAATCGTGCCCGGCGGCGCTCGGAGGGGAAGTGCCGCCGGCGGAAGCTCTTTCCCCGCGCGGCGGCGAGAACCCTCAGTAGCAGGTCAACGGCGTCAACGGGTCGGCCGCGCGAGGCGTCAGCGCCGCGTAGGCGGAGGCGATCGCCTTGACCGCCAATCGCAACTCCGGTTCCCGATGGGTGAACGGCAGCCGCAGGAACCGTTCGAACGCGCCTTGGACGCCGAATCGAGGCCCGGCCGCGAGCAATACGCCATGGTTGGGCGCCGTGGCGGCCAGCGCCGTCGAGACCGAGGTCGGCAGCTGCGCCCAGACCGACATGCCGCCGGCGCCCACGGTGACGCGCCAGTCCGGCAATTCCTCGGCAAGCGTGTCGAGCAAAGCGTCACGCTGCGAACGCAACTGATCGCGCCTGCGATCGAGGATGACGTCCGCGTGCTCGAGCAGGTGCACGGTGGCCAACTGGTCCATCACGGGAGTGCCGAGGTCGACCGTGGAGCGAATACCTAGCAATTTTGTGATCAGCGCCTGGTTGGTCCGGATCCAGCCGACGCGCAGACCGCCCCAGAACGACTTCGACGCCGAGCCGATGGTGACGATCTCGGCTCCCTTTGCGAAGGCCGCGACCGGCGGCGGTGCGGAGCCCTCGCTCAGCCCGAGATCCGCCATGGACTCGTCGATCACGATGGTCATCCTGGTGTCCCTGGCGATCGCGGCCAGTTCGGCGCGGCCGTCGGCGTCGAGCAGCAGACCGGTCGGGTTGTTGTAGTCCGGCACCAGGTAGGCCAGGCTGGCCGCGGTCTGCCGGGCGGCGCTGCGGATTCCGTCCAGATCCCAGCCGCCGGCCGGGTCCTCCGGGCGCAGCGGCACCGGCACCGGCCGGGCGCCGACGTCGCGGATCGCCTCGATGGCGTTCGGATAGGTGGGATGGTCGATGAGCACGCGGGCGGCGGGCGCGGTCAGCACGTTCAGCAGCAGGCGCAGGCCGTGCTGGGCGCCGAGGGTGACCAGGATCTGGTCGGGCTCGGTCGGCAGGCCGCGCGCGGTGTAGCGGCGGGCGATCGCCTCGCGTAGCGCGAGCACACCGACCGGGTCCATGCCGTGGGTGCCGAGGTAGGCCGGAATGCCCTCCAGGGCAGCGGCGTACGCGTCCTGCATTTCCAGCGGGGCGGCCATCGCGGCATAGGTCATGTCGATGGTGGGCAGCTCGGGCGAGGCCATCATCGCGAGGATGCTCCTGGCCGGCTTGACGCCGTCGTGCTGCACGTCGCGGGGCAGGGCCACCGTGCTGCGCGAGCCTTGGCGGCTGATCAGGTAGCCGTGTTCGCGCAGCAGCGCGTAGGTGGAGGTGATGGTGGTGCGGCTGACCCCGAGGGTGGCGGCGAGATCGCGCTCGCTGGGCAACGCGACACCCAGCGGCGCGCGACCGTCGTGGATCAGCAGCCGGATGCCCTCGGCGAGCGCCAGATACGCCGGGCGGGTGGACCGCCGCCCGGCCGCGTCCGGCTCGCCGTCGTCCGCGTGCCGCCAGCGGCCCAGATCGCGGGCCAGACTGCCCGCACCGATCACTCTCGTCGCCATGCGGTCCAGTATCGGGTGATTGGATATTCCTTGGCAAGGCCAGTGGCGCGCACGCTGGCGGACATGACCGCTCTCGCCACCCTGCTCCTGGTCGCCCTGTCCGGCTACCTGATCTGCCGCTACGCACCGAGACGCGATGAGCGCGTCTTCCGTCTCGAGCGCTTCCACCCGGGCACGCCGATGTCCGACCAAACCCTCTCGTACTACGACCACCAACGGCGATACTCCGATCTCGCCGCGATCCACAGCCGTGGCGACATACCGGATCCAGACAGGCAATAAAAGGCCAGTTAGCCCGAACTGGACTCCTCGTTTCGAACTTGTCGGTACCTCGGTGCAGACTTGGCCCATGCCCGACGCCACTCGTCTCGCCGCCACGGCCGGATTCCCCGTGGCCGAGGCCACCGTCACGGAGCCCGTGGCCTCCGGCCCCGTCGCGGCGGCGCTGTTCGACACCGCGATCGGCTGCTGCGCCATCGCATGGCGGGCGGCGGGGGTGATCCGCTTCCAGCTCCCGGAGGCGAGCCCGGCGGCCACCCGCGCCCGCATCACGCGCCCGCGCGCCGGGGAGGAGATCCACGAGGACGCACCCACCGCCGTCATCGCCGAGGCCATCGCGGCCATCCGCGCACACCTCGCGGGAGAGCTGGACGACCTGCGCTGGATTCCCGTCGACAGCAGCGGAATCCCCGAGTTCCACCGCGCTGTCTACACGGTCACCCGAGCGATCGATCCCGGCCGCACCCTCAGCTACGGCCAAGTCGCCGACCGTGTCGGCGCACCGGGCGCCGCCCAGGCGGTGGGCCAGGCGCTGGGCCGCAACCCGATCCCGCTGATCATCCCTTGCCACCGGGTACTCGCCGCCGACCACGCGCTGCACGGCTTCTCCGCGCCCGGCGGGATCGACACCAAGCAACGTCTGCTGGCCATCGAGCGCACGTCCGGGTTCGGCGAGCCCACGCTGTTCTGAACCTCCCGGCGGCGAGCACACGCCCGGGTGATACGAGGCTTCCCGGTCTTGGGCTGTAGCTGAACCGTTCGATCCGGCTGGCGTCCGGGTAGCCGCCGCAAAGGCGACGAGGGAGCGAGTTCGTCCGCACGCGAGACACCGAAGTGCCGTCGCGCGGGAAGTCACAACACCGGGTGCGCGCGGAAGAACTCGCAGGCGTCTCCGGTGATGTACCCGTCGGCGCAGCCGAAATACGTTTGGATGCAGGCGTTGGTCGAGCAGCCGAGTTCGATCAATTTCTGTCTGATCCGCGCGTTGCGCTCCAGCGGCGTCTCGGTTTTCGGCGCCACCGTGGCCGAGCTGGTGACCGGTTGCGGTTGCCCGTCCGAGCATCCGGCTGCCAGGGCCAGTCCGGCTGCCAGCGCGCCCGCCACGGCGACCGCTCGCAAGGTCATCCCGCGCTCCCGGTCTCCCCGCGCATCAGCGCTCCGAGCGACTCGCGATCGGTGACGTCCATCTTGATGCAGGCCCGGTAGAGATGCCCTTCGACAGTGCGCACCGAGACGGTGAGGCGGTCGGCGATCTGCCGGTTGGACAGGCCGGCGGCGACGAGGTTCGCGATTTCGCGTTCCCGGGCGGTCAAGGGCAAGGGCTGCGCGGCCTGCCGCAGCGCGGGGGTGCTCGCGCCGCCGCACGCGGCGGCGAGCCGGTTGGCCGCCGCGGCGGACTCCAGCAGCCTGCGGCGATCGCCGGCGCGCTCGTGTGCCGAGGCGGCCTGCGCCGCGGCGTCGGCGGCCGACAGCTGCACGCCGATGCGCTCGAATTCGGCGGCCGCCGCGTCGAGCCCGGGTCCGTCGTGGGCCGCGAGCGCCACCGCGTGCCGTGCCTGCACCTGCACCAGCCGCCCGTCCACCCGAGTGGCGAGTTCGGCGAGGCGTCCGGACACGGAATGATCGCCGAAGCGGGCCGCGGTGTGCAGCGCGAAAGCCTCGATCGCGTGCTGATGCGAACGCGCCGCCGCGTCGGCCGCGTTCACCGCGATCCGGATGGCCGGGGTGACGGTTCCTTCGGCGGCGGCCAGCCAAGCGCGGGCGACCTCCAGCTGCGGCTCGTACACGGCGCTGTGCCTGCCGCCCCGCTCGGCCGCGTGCGCGATCGATTCGGCGGCCTCACCGGGGCGCCCGAGCGCCGAATACGCCTCCGCCAAGCGAATTCTCGCGGGGAACATCCAGGCTGCCGCACCCTCGGCGGCCAATGCGGCCAGCGCTTGTTCCAGATTCTCGATGCCGTCCACGAACCTGCCCTGTGCCACGTCGACGGTGCCCTGCAGGATCTTCGACATGCCCCAGGCCAGGTATTGCCCGGGCGAGGAGTAGCCGACGAATGCTCCCGCGCGCCGCCGTGCGGCCTCCAGATCGCCCGTGAAGGTCAGGGCGAGCACCTCGGCGTGCGTGGACATGAAGCGGTTGAGCCCGTCGATGTGCTCTTCCACCTCGTGCCCGCGGGCCGCGTACCGCCTGGCCTCCTCGCCCTTGCCCGTCAGCGCCAGCGCCAGCCCTCCGCCGAACGACGCCCACCACACCGCCCACGGCGGCACGTTGTCGGCGGAGATCACTGTTTCCGCCTCGGCGATCGCGGCCTCGACCCGGTTCTCGTTCACCAGACTCGCGGAGGACAGACCGGTGAAGATGGCCGCGATCTTCGGATGCCGCACTTTTCCGCGTACCAACTGCAGCACCTCGTCGGCGCGGTCGGCATCGCCCATCGCCCACAGCAGATTCGCCACCCGGGTACTGCCCCAGCGCGCCAACTGCACCTCGTCGAGCTGGTCGGGGTCGAAGCTGGCCAGGGTGCGCTCGGCCTCGATCCGGTGCCCCTGCCAGAGCAGGGCTCGCGCCAGCAGGTCGGCGGCTTCCACGCCGCCGCGCCGCTCCACCGCGGCCCGCGCGAAGCGCTCGCCCAACGGCAGGTTCGCCAATCCGATCGCGTCGGCCGCGGCCGCCTCGAACAATTCCAGATCCGCGGATTTGTCACTGTCCAACGCCAATTCGGCCAACCGGATACGGTCGGCCGCGGAATTGATCCGGCGTTCCTTCAGCGACGAATACAGCCTGCCGCGCAGCCGCCGGGCCGAGGCGATGCCGAGTCTGCGGCGGATCACTTCGCCGAACAGCGGATGGTTGTAGCGCACCGTCAGTTCTTGCGAATTCTCCACGACACGGATCACGCCGCGCGTTTCCGCCGCCTCCACCGCGTCCTCGCCCGCCAGTTCGGCCAGGACGTCGAGATCGATCGGTTCACAGAAGGTCAGCAGTTCCAGCACCCGCAGCACCGGCTCGGGCAGCTGCTCGACCCGGTCCTCCAGCAGTGCGGCCAGCTCCGAGGTCACCGCCGCGCGCCCGCGCAGCTGCCACACGCCGTTGACCTGACGCAGCGTGCCCGCCTCCAGCGCTCCCTCGACCAAATGGCGCAGGAACAACGCGTTTCCGGCCGAGGACTCCCACATCAGATTGGCGGTGAACCCCTCGAGCTGCCCGCCGAGCATCGACTCCACCAGCTCCACGCTCTGGCGCTGGGTGAACGGACGCAGGTCGATGCGCATCAGGTGGCCGTCCTTCCACAGTGACGTGACGGCGTCGGGCACCGGCACTCCACTGCGGACGGTCACCACGATGTGCGCGGCCTTGTCGATGGCCAGCTGCAGCAACAGCGTGGCGGAGAGCTGATCGAGCAGATGCGCGTCGTCCACGCCGATCACCGTGTCGCCGTCGGCGAGCAATGCCTCCCGCGCCGCCGACATGAACGTGACCGGATCGTGCGCCGTGTAGACGCCGACCATGTGCGCGAACACTCCCAGCGGGATGCTGCGCGCCGACTCGGTGCCCGCGACCCACCGCACGTTGCCGCCGATCGCGGAGGTGGCGTGCCTGGCCAAGGTGGTCTTGCCCACTCCGGCGTCGCCGGTCAGCACCACACCGACGTGCTCCGGACCGGTCAGTGCCGCGCGGATCGCCTCGAATTCGCTCTCGCGCTCGATCATCGGCCAGTTCCGAGCCATGCTCTAACTGTAGTTCTTCACCGATCATGATCGAAGCCGAGCGAGCACGATCGATGTGGCTAATTTGTGGTCAACCTACCGAATTTCCGCTGGACGACGCGAAATTCGAACAGGTTCTAGCCGAGAACGTCGTGCCGGACGATGGTCTGATCCCGGCCCGGACCCACGCCGATGCACGAGATACGGGCACCGGAGAGCTCCTCCAAACGCAACACGTACGCCTGGGCGTTGGCGGGTAACTCCTCGAAGGTGCGCGCGCCGGAAATGTCCTCCCACCAACCGGGCATTTCCTCGAAAATCGGTTTCGCGTGATGAAATTCGGTCTGGGTGGTCGGCATCTGCTCGACCCGTTCGCCATCGACCTCGTAGGCGACGCAGATCGGCACCGTATCCAGACTGGATAGAACGTCCAGTTTGGTGAGGAAGTAGTCGGTGATGCCGTTGACCCGGGTGGCGTAGCGCGCGATCACCGCGTCGAACCAGCCGCAGCGGCGGGCGCGGCCGGTGGTGACGCCGACCTCGCCGCCGGTCTTGGCCAGGTACGCGCCGAACTCGTCGAACAACTCGGTCGGGAACGGGCCGGACCCCACCCTGGTGGTGTAGCACTTCAGGATGCCGAGCACCGTGTTGATCCGGTTCGGCCCGATGCCCGCGCCCACCGCCGCGCCGCCCGACGTGGGGTTCGATGAGGTGACGTACGGATAGGTGCCGTGGTCGACGTCCAGCAGCGTGCCCTGCGAGCCCTCCAGCAGCACCGTCTCGCCGCGCTCCAGCGCCAGATTCAGCTTCAGCCGGGTGTCGGCGATCCGGTGTTTGAACCTGTCGGCCTGGTTGAGCACCTCGTCCACCACCTGCTGCGGATCCAGGGCGCGACGGTTGTAGATCTTGACCAGCACCTGGTTCTTGAACTCCAGCGCCGCCTCGACCTTCTGGGTGAGGATCTTCTCGTCCAGCACGTCCGCCACGCGCACGCCGACGCGGGCCACCTTGTCCTGGTAGCACGGCCCGATGCCGCGGCCGGTGGTGCCGATCTTCTTGTTGCCGAGGAACCGTTCGGTGACCTTATCGATGGCCACGTGGTACGGCATGATCAGGTGCGCGTCGGCCGAGAGCAGCAGGCCGGAGGTGTCGACGCCGCGTTCTTCCAGACCCGCGAGTTCGTCGAGCAGCACGCCGGGATCCACGACGACGCCGTTGCCGATGACGTTCGTCACGCCAGGGGTGAGGATGCCGGAAGGGATCAGGTGCAACGCGAAGTTGTCACCGTTCGGCAACACCACGGTGTGACCGGCGTTGTTGCCGCCTTGGTAACGGACCACCCATTGCACCCGGCCGCCGAGCAGGTCGGTTGCTTTGCCCTTTCCCTCGTCACCCCACTGGGCGCCGATGAGGACGATTGCCGGCATGGTCGTGTCTCCTACGGTTCGACAGGCAACACTGATGTGTTGCAGCTACCTGCCGTACTGAGGCGGTGGCCGGAAGCACAGTCTAGCCGACCCGTCCGCGGCGGCATCGCGGCGGATCTCGTCGTAGGCTCGACAACCGTGTGGTCACGGCCGGGCAGGGCTATGGTTGCACGGCACGCCGAGCGGCAGCGCGGCATGCACGGGTGAGCCGCAGCGGGTTCGCCCGCGATGGCGAGGGGCCCGACGGTGTCGGCTCGAACCGAGGAGGGTGTACGGCAGCTTGAGTACCCATGTTCTCCGCTGCGACGGCGCCCCCGTACCCATCGCGCTCGCGGCACTGCCGACCACCCAGACGGCCGCCGTCCCCGATCCCACGGTGATCGATGAGCTGCTACCCGTGCTGGCCGCCGACAGCCTGCCCCGGCTGATCGTGCTGGGCGAGGACGCCGCGCTGGCCGCGGTGCTCACCCACCTGATGCGCACCGAGCGCCTGCACGTGGAGATCGGCTACGTGCCGGTCGAGCGGACCTATGGTTCGCGTGCCTACCAGACCGGCACCGGCAACGCCGCCGCCAAGCGCGCCATCGAAGGCCGCGCTGTGGAGACGCCGCTGGTTCGCGACGACACCGGCAAGGTGCTCGCGGGCCGAGCGGTGATCACCGGCCTCGGCGGCGACAAGCTGGAGGGCGAAGCCTACGTCGACGACACCCTGCTGTTCTCCGGGATTGTGACGGCCATGCACGTCTCGCCGTGCCTCGAACCGCCCGGTGTGCGGGCGACCGTGCGAAAAGGATTCCGCAAACGGCGCTGGGTGGAGGGACGCGCGGCACAACTGGGGACACCCGGCGCGATCGTCACCAGGGACGGCGTCCGCGCCGACCGCCCGGTGCCGCGCTCGACTTTCTACCGCCACCACGAGCCCTGGCTGCTGGTGCGATGAACTCTCCATTTCCGATCCACCGCGGATCGCGCGCGGTCCGGCCGAGCCCGGTCTTCCTGCTCGTGATCGCCCTGACCGCGGTCGGCGGCGCACTGGCCTGGGACGCCCCGCTGGACTCGACCAGAGCCAAGGCCGGGGTGTTCGTCTTCGTGGTGTTCGGCTGGGTCGTGTCGCTGTGCCTGCACGAGTTCGCGCACGCGTACACGGCGTGGCGCGCGGGCGATCGCGAGGTCGAATTGCGCGGCTATCTGACGCTCAACCCGCTGAAGTACAGCCATCCCCTGCTGTCGATCGTGTTGCCGATGGTGTTCATCGCGCTGGGCGGCATCGGTTTGCCGGGCGGCGCGGTCTACGTGCACACACACAATGTCGCGCCGCGCACGCAGCGGATCATCAGCGGCGCCGGGCCCGCGGTGAACGCCCTGTGCGCTGTGCTGCTCTTGGTGGTCGTGCGGATCTGGGGCAGCGCCCAACAGCACCCCGCGTTCTGGTTCGGCGTGAGTTTCCTTGCGTTCCTGCAGATCACGGCGACGCTGCTGAACCTGATCCCGCTGCCGGGACTGGACGGCTACGGCATCGTCGAGCCCTCGCTGAGCTATCAGACCAGACGCTCGCTCGACCAGTTCAAGCCGTTCGGCATGCTGATCCTGTTCGCGCTGCTGTTCACTCCCGCGATCAACGAGGTGTTCTTCGACGCGGTGTACGCGCTGTTCGAACTGTCCGGCGTTCCGTCGAATTGGTCGCGCTACGGCGGCTATCTGACGCGCTTCTGGACCTGAGCGCCGGTGTCCGGCCGAGGCGCGAAGCCGCCCGGTCAGGGTCGGCCGGGCGGCTCCGCTTCTTCGCCCGCTTCCGATCCGCCCCACCCTCCGGCCGCCACACCCCTTGACCGGAGGGCCCTTTCGTCCACGTGCGAAGTGACCGACCGCGATACCCCGCGAACTCGCGGTCACATCGCAAAACTACGGCGGGCATCCGCGCGCGACACGAGTAGCGCACTACTTGAAGATCAACTTTTCGGACCGCCGCGCCCGGCGCGGACCACGGTGCCCGGTACGAATGTCCGATTACCGCTGAGTAGTCCGGGGTCAGACCTCCGGCCGCACGTACGGATTCTTGACCGTCGGCGGCAGCAGGGCAATCGCCGAGATACGCTGCACGCCGCACACCTGCATCAGATCTACCAGCGTCGACCGCACCTGTGCGAAGACGACGTGCGCCGAAAGTCCCGCGCCCGCTACCAATTCCGGCCGCGCGCCCTTCGCGACCGAGCGCAGTACGCGGGCGGCCTCGGCCTGGTCGGGCTGCTCGCCCGGGTCGGTCAGCATCATCCGGCGCACCATGTCGACGGCCTGGCCGAGGCGCTCCACCTCGTCGATCAGGCCGGGGTCGAGGATTTCGTCGTCGCGCACCAGAGTCAGCGAGCGGCGCAGCAGGACTCGGGTGTTGCGAATGGCGTTGTCCAACGGATCAGCCGTGGCCCTGATGCGGTCGAGACGGGAACGAGAGTTCCAGTACAGCGGTGAGATCCGGCTGATCTCGCGGCCGCCCTCGAGGGTGGCGCGCAACGAGTCGATCTGCGGCTGGGTGGCGCGCATCGCGGTGAGCGCCCGGTGCAGCTTCTCCGGATCCTGTTCGAGCAGCCCATCGGCGCAGTCGCTGATCGCCTTGCCCATCACCCCGAGGATGTCCGCGGCCAGTGTCCGCGCCCTGCGCACGGGATGCAGGGGTATCGCGGCGACCACCACCACGCCGACCAGACCGCCCACCAGTGCGTCGATCATGCGGGAGAAGCCGCCTCCTACCGAGGGTGGCAGCAATGTCGCGACCAGCACGGCGGAACCCGCCGCCTGCATGGTGATGATCGAACCGCCGTCCAGGAACACCGCCGCGGCCATGGCGACCGCGACCACCAGCGCGATCTGCCACACGCCGGTGCCCGCCCTGGAGATGAACAGGTCGCCGATGCCGATGCCGACCGCAACGCCGACCACCAGTTCCACCGAACGGCGCAGCCGCGCGCCGAAGGAGATGCCGATGGACACCACGGCCGCCGTCGGGGCGAAGAACGGCAGCGCGTGACCGATCACGTGATGGGCGAGGAACCAGGCCAGCGCGGCGCCCACCGAGCACTGGATGATCGGCAGGACCGACCGGCGCAGCCGCGCCCACGAGGTGCGCAACCTCGCCATGCTGCTCGCGCGGGCGCTACCGACGCGGGAACCCGGGTCCAGCGCACCCGCCGACCGGCCGCCACCGGAATCGCTACGCGGTGCTCCGATCACTACGACTCAGTCGAGGCCGAGCTCCGCGGCCGCCCTGGGGTCGCAGTCTTCCAGCAGGTCCAGGCAGCGTGCGTACTCGTCGGTCTCACCGATCACCTTGGCCGCGCGGGCCAGCGCGCCGACGCTGCGCAGGAAGCCCCGATTCGGCTCGTGGCTCCACGGCACCGGCCCGAAGCCCTTCCAGCCGTTGCGGCGCAGGAGGTCCAGGCCACGGTGATAGCCGGTGCGGGCGAACGCGTACGCCGCGACGATGTCGTGGTTGACCGCCTCGTCCTGGGCCTCGCCGCGGGCCAGCGCCGCCTCGGCGAGATGCGCCCAGGCGATCGACGCGGCGGGGTGATCGGCCGCGACCCGCACCGGATCGGCGTTGTCGAGGAGCGCGTCCTCGGCATCGGAGATTTCGGGTAGCAGTACCGGTTGCGGTCCGAGCAGGTCACCGAACGAGGTCATGCGGTTCATTGTGCACCGCAGGCCGATGTTCCCCGCAGGCGGCTGCCCGGCCTCCGCTCGGTTCCGATGCCTCCGTCCGGCCAGTCGACCGGTCACGCGGTGCCGGCGCTCGACCCCAGCCGGGGGGGACCCCAGCGCCTGAGCCAGTTCGCGCCGCGAGATGCCGCGCTCGGCGCGCAGCATCGCGATGCGGTTGTAGATGACCTCAGAAGGCACGCTGCATCGCCTTGTCCCGCCGCGCTTGCATACTCGATCCGGATTCGTGCCGTGCCATGCGCCGCAACACCTCTTCCGTCCGGTTCCAGCCCGCCGTGTCGCTGCCTCGCCGGACGTGGACGCAGACGCGAATCCCACGCCTGGCACCGCTCTCATGGCGGATTGCTTCCGTTCTGAGCGGCGTGGGTGAGCACGGAGTTCGGTACGGATATGGACCGCCGAGGGGGCGGCTCGACGTTCGTTCGACTCGGCGTGGCCTGATGGCGGACTTCGCCGGGCCGCGCCCATTAGGCTGGCCGTCGAGTTCAACAGTTCCGCCTTAGCGAGGGGTGTGCGTGTCCGACCCGAACGACGAGAAGAACCCGGCGCGGGAAAGCGCCGGACCGGCCGGCACCGCCGGGGCCGACGCACGCCCTGACGCCGCCACCCAACGCATTCCGGCCGCGGGCAAGGTCTCCCCGGTTTCCTCGGCCGCACCCACCGAGCGGATCGCCAAAGCGCAGAGGCCCGGCGCGACGACGCCCGGAGACGGCGGCGAATCCGCCCCTCGCGCAGACGCTTCGGCCTCGAGCCCGAAGCCGGACGCGAGCACCCGCGGGGCCTCCAGCACGCCGCGAGACGACGAGCCCCAGCGGGCACCCGGCGGCCCGGCCGCCGGTGCGCCGCGCGCCACAGACCCGAACCAAGCAC
>NZ_BAFS01000279.1 GCF_000308415.1 Nocardia asiatica NBRC 100129
AAAGGGCAAGGGCGCCAGCGACCATGCCCCGGTGATCGCCGAATTCGCCGACGGACCCGAGCGCCCGTGACCCGCCCGGCACAGCCGCCTTTCCCCCGCCGCAGCACCGGGAACCGGACAGCGGGCGCCAGGCTGGGCGGCCTGAACAGCGATCCATCGGTGGGGCCACGACAGCGGGCGCAACACCTCGGCCCGGAACGCCGCCGCCCGCAGGTGCTCGACACCGCGCTGGCCATCGCCGTCGAGCACGGCATCGCCGCGGTGACCATGGCCGCGATCGCCGAGCGGATGAAGGTGACCCGGCCGGTGGTCTACGCCTGCTTCGCCGACCGCGTCGAACTGATCGAGGCCCTGATCCAGCGTGAGGAGGGCTACCTGGTCAGCGGCGTGCTCGAGGTGGTGACGCCGCGCGACGTGGACGCCGACGAAACCGTCTTCGTCGAGGGTTTTCGCGCGCTGCTGACCAAGGCCGCGAGCAGACCCGACGCGTGGCGGCTGGTCTACGGCAATCCCGACCCGGCGGTGGCGAACTCGTTCGGTCGTGGCCGCGCGCTCGTCATCTCGCGCTGCGCCAAGCTCCTGCGTCCGACGTTGCGGGCTTGGGGCACCGCGGACGCCGAACGCAAGCTGCCCGTGCTGGTGGAGCAGTGGGTCTCCGCGGGCGAGGCGGCGGTGCGCGCGCTGCTCGCCGACCAGGACGGCTGGACGCCGGCGGATCTGGGCGAGTTCGTCGGGGCCGCGGTCTACCGTGCCCTGCGAAACGCCTGATAGCCGATTTTTCCGGGCCTGATCTCACTACGATGGTGATCAACTATCCGACCACCGGTTGGCGGAGGAACGGTCATGGCGTTCTATCGGCGAGTGGGTGCGGTACCACCGAAGCGGCACACCCAGCATCGTGACGAGCAGGGCCGGCTCTACTACGAGGAGCTGATGGGCGAGGAAGGCTTCTCCGGCGACTCCTCGCTGCTCTATCACCGCGGCCTGCCGCCCGCGTTGGTGGACTCGACGGTGTGGGAGTTGCCCGATCAGCGCACGACGCCGAATCATCCGCTGCGCCACCGTCATCTGCGCCTGCACACCCTGTTCCCCGGCGACACCCCGGCCGAGACCGATCCGGTAACCGGGCGGCGGCTGCTGCTGGCCAACGCGGACGTGCGGATCTCCTACGTCGTCGCCAAAGGCGGTTCGCCGCTGTACCGCAACGCGATCGGTGACGAGCTGGTGTACGTGGAGTCGGGCGCGGCGGTGGTCGAAACCGTGTTCGGCGCGCTGCCCGCGCGGCAGGGCGATCAGGTGCTCGTCCCGCGCGCCACGACGCACCGCTGGCGGCCCAGCGGCCCGGAACCGTTGCGGGCGTATGTGATCGAGGCGACCGGCCACATCACGCCGCCCAAGCGCTACCTGTCGAGGTTCGGCCAGTTGCTCGAGCAGGCCCCGTACTGCGAGCGCGACCTGCGCGGTCCGGCCGAGACGATCACCGCGTCCGGCACCGAGGTGGAGGTGCTCGTCAAGCACCGCCCCGGCGGGCAGGTCCTCGGCACGCGGATGATCTACGCCACCCACCCGTTCGACGTGGTGGGCTGGGACGGCTGCCTGTATCCGTACGTCTTCAACATCGGCGATTTCGAGCCGATCACCGGCCGCATCCATCAGCCGCCGCCCGTGCACCAGGCCTTCGAGAGCGCCAACTTCGTCGTCTGCAATTTCGTTCCGCGCAAAGTGGACTACCACCCGCAGTCGATCCCGGTGCCGTACTACCACTCCAACGTCGATTCCGACGAGGTCATGTTCTATTGCGGCGGGAACTACGAAGCGCGCAGAGGGTCCGGGATCACTCAGGGCTCGGTGTCGGTGCACCCCGGCGGCTACGCCCACGGTCCCCAGCCCGGCGCCTACGAGAACAGCATCGGCATCGAGTACTTCGACGAACTGGCCGTCATGGTGGACACCTTCCGCCCGCTCGAACTCGGCGAAGGCGCACTGGCCTGTGCGGATCCGACCTACGCGTGGACCTGGTCCGGGCGGGGCCCCGAGTGAGGACCAGGGTCGAAGTACCGCCCGACTCGCTGTTCGGTACGGACAACCTGCCCTACGGGGTGTTCGTACCGCGGGGCCGAGACCCCCGGGCCGGAGTCCGGCTCGGTGATCACGTCATCGACCTGGCCGCGGTACTGGACGACCCGGTGTTCGCCGCACCGAGCCTGAACGCCTTCCTTGTGCAGGGCCCCGCACGCTGGGGCGCGGTCCGCGAACGGGTCCGCGAAGCGGTGGACGGCGAGATCGACAACGCCGCGGTCCATCCGCTGGCCGACGTGGAACTGCGGCTGCCCGTGCGGATCGGCGATTACGTCGATTTCTACGCGAGCATCGATCACGCGACGAACCTCGGCCGCCTGTTCCGGCCGGACGGCGATCCGCTGCTGCCGAACTGGCGTCACCTGCCGGTCGGCTACCACGGCCGAGCGGGCACCGTCGTGGTCTCCGGCACGGCGGTGGCACGGCCCTGCGGCCAGCGCGCGACGGAGTCCGATGCACCGGATTTCGGCCCGTCGCGGCGGCTGGACATCGAAGCGGAGCTGGGCTTCGTGGTCGGTGTCGGCTCGCGGCTGGGGGTACCGGTCGGGATCGACGAGTTCGCCGACCGGGTCTTCGGCGTCGCGCTGGTCAACGATTGGTCCGCCCGCGACATCCAGGCCTGGGAGTACCAGCCGCTCGGCCCGTTCCTCGGCAAGTCGTTCGCGACGTCGATGTCCCCGTGGATCACCCCGCTGGCGGCGCTGGACTCGGCGCGGATACCGCTGCCGGAACAGTCGCCCGCGCCGCTGCCCTACCTGCGGGCAACCGAGCCGTGGGGCCTGGACATCGAACTCACCGTGACGTGGAACGGACAACCGGTCACCTACCCGCCGTATGCCCGCATGTACTGGTCGCCGGCGCAGATGCTCGCCCATCTCACCGCGAACGGCGCCGCCACCCGCACCGGCGATCTGTACGCCTCCGGCACCATCTCCGGGCCCGCGCGGGATCAGCGCGGCTCGTTCATCGAGTTGTCCTGGGGCGGCCGCGAGCCGATTCTGGTGAACGACCAGCAGCGCGCCTTCCTGGAGGACGGCGACGAAGTGACGATCACCGCGTCGGCTCCCGGTCCGGGTACCGCCCGGATCGGGCTGGGCGAGGTCACCGGCCGCATCCACCCGGCACGTCCGCGCTGAGAATCCGGCCCGGCAACGCCGGTACCACCGGCACGGCCGACGCCCGGCTGCCGGTGACCGCTTCCGACGCTTGAGCACGACGCGATCCGGGTACGCCGCCGCTACAGCCGCCACATACGCCAAGGAGCGAGGTCATGACCGATCGCCCGGATGTTGCGCACCGCAGGCCGGATGGCGTCGACGACGTCACCGTGGCCGCGACCGGAAAACTCTCGGAAGCTCTGGAGACCGTCGAACGCGCCCGCGGTCACCTGTACGCCTTCCACCAGCTGACCGGCGGGGCGGACCTCGCGCTCGACCAGGCGGTAGAGCTGTTGCGCGAGGCGGGGCACGACGGCTTGGCCGAACGCGTATCCACCGAACTGATCGGGCGCAACGTCCTGGCCGGACGCTGGACCTTCCAGATCATCGAGGAATACGACGACGGGTACTACGGCCTGTTCCGCGACATCGAACGAGCCGCCCGAGACGAATTGCTCGACGGTCGCCGCCACCTCTACGAGGCCGAGATGAAAGAAGCCCGCCGCACCCACGGCGCACCCGGACATTCGGCCGGGCCGGAGACGACGGAGGCCCCGTAACAACCGCCGGGATCACCGGCGCGACCGAGCGGGCACGCAGGCGCGTTCGGTCGCCGCCGTTCGTGCTGCTGACCCGCACTACCCGCGAATTCACTCGATCCCGGCGAATCGCCGGGCGAGTGTCAGGGCGGTCCGGGTATGGTCGGGCGGGAAAATTTCACACCCAACGGGGGCTCGCACCAGCGGGCTGAGAGGACGGCTAGCCGAGAGGCGTCAGGGCCGTCGACCGTATGAACCTGACCGGGTAATGCCGGCGTAGGGAGGAAAAGATGGCACTCGCCGATGCGTCCGACGGCCGAACCGCACCCGTCGACAGCGTCACCACCGGCCCCATCGAGGGCAGCGTCAAGCACTATCTCGAAGTCGAGGACCTGCGCATTCCGGTGCGCCGGATCAACCTGACCAACGGGGAGCACTTCGACGTCTACGACACCTCCGGCCCGTACACCGACGAGACGGCGACGATCGATCTCGAAGGCGGTCTACCGAAGCTGCGCGACACCTGGGCCAAGCCGGAGGGCGCCGGTCCGCGCACCCAGCTCGCCTGGGCGCGCGCGGGCATCGTCACGCCGGAGATGCGCTTCATCGCCGCCCGCGAAGGGGTCGCGCCGGAGGTGGTGCGCGAAGAGGTGGCCGCGGGCCGCGCCGTGATCCCGGCCAACCACAAGCACCCGGAGCTCGAGCCGACCATCATCGGCAAGAAATTCCTGGTCAAGATCAACGCGAACATCGGCAACTCGGCCGTGTCCTCCTCGATCGCCGAGGAAGTGGAGAAGATGGTGTGGGCGACGCGCTGGGGCGCGGACACCATCATGGACCTGTCCACCGGCAAGAACATCCACGAGACGCGCGAGTGGATTCTGCGCAACTCGCCCGTCCCGGTCGGCACTGTGCCCATCTACCAGGCGCTGGAGAAGGTGAACGGCGACCCGACTGCGCTCACCTGGGAGATCTACCGCGACACCGTCATCGAGCAGTGCGAGCAGGGCGTGGACTACATGACCGTGCACGCGGGCGTGCTGCTGCGCTACGTGCCGCTGACCGCCAAGCGGGTGACCGGCATCGTCTCGCGCGGCGGGTCGATCATGGCGGCGTGGTGCCTGGCGCACCACCAGGAGTCGTTCCTGTACACGCATTTCGAGGAACTCTGCGAGATCCTGGCGCGCTACGACGTCACCTTCTCCCTCGGCGACGGCCTGCGGCCCGGCTCGATCGCCGACGCCAACGACGAGGCGCAGTTCGCCGAGCTGCGTACCCTGGGCGAACTGACCAAGATCGCGAAATCGCACGGGGTGCAGGTGATGATCGAGGGCCCCGGTCACGTGCCGATGCACAAGATCGTGGAGAACGTCCGGCTGGAGGAGGAATGGTGCGAAGAAGCGCCGTTCTACACCCTCGGACCGCTCGCCACCGACATCGCTCCCGCCTACGACCACATCACCTCGGCCATCGGCGCGGCGATCATCGCGCAGGCGGGCACCGCCATGCTCTGCTACGTGACGCCGAAGGAACACCTCGGCCTGCCCAACCGCGACGACGTGAAAGTCGGTGTGATCACCTACAAGATCGCCGCGCACGCCGCCGACCTGGCCAAGGGGCATCCGCACGCCCAGCAGCGCGACGACGCGCTGTCCAAGGCGCGTTTCGAATTCCGCTGGCGTGACCAGTTCGCGCTGTCCCTCGACCCGGACACCGCGCGGGAGTACCACGACGAGACGCTGCCCGCGGAGCCCGCCAAGACCGCCCACTTCTGCTCCATGTGCGGTCCCAAGTTCTGCTCGATGCGGATTTCGGCGGATGTGCGCGAGTACGCCGCGCGTCAGGGCCTGACCGAGACCGAAGCGCTGGAGGCCGGTATGGCGGAGAAGTCGGCCGAGTTCGCCGACAAGGGCAACGCCGTCTATCTGCCCGTCGTCTCGTAACAACCGCCCGCCGCCCGCCGCGTTCCGGCGGGCGGCGGGATGAAGGGTTCAAGCCCCCGAAGCTTGGCGTGTTGTCGAACTGGGCGCGCGTTCATCGCGCCGTGCGAACCGCTCGGGCGAGCAGGCACGCGCGCACGGCGTCCACCACCACCCGCCCCGAGGGCCGGTAGGCGTCCTGCGGTGCCTCGAGCCATACCCGGTATCGGTTGGCGCTGTCGACCGGGGACGGAAGCGCGATCGACGCACCGTCACGGAAGACCTTCACCCGGTCGCGGAACAACCCCGCGAACGTGCGCGGCTCGTCGGGCAGATCAGGGCGCAACAAGAACGTCCAGGTTCGCGAATACGGGTGGACGATGATCGGACCGAGACTGTGGCCCCCACTGCGCAACCGATCCGCCACCGCGTGGCCCAATGGTTCGGGCGCCGACACACCCCACACGATCGACCCCGCTCGCACGACGATGCGGCCGAGGGTTTCCGGTTCGACCTCCGCAGGAAGCTGGCACACCCGTTTGTAGAACGCGCACCGTCCGTGCGGGGTCGTCAGATCGAAGTTCTCCGCGCTCACGCCTGCACCCCCGCGTCAGTGTGGTCGGCGGTGGAGAGTATCGACTCGTCCTTCGGATACGCCGCTATCCGTTTCAACTCGGCCACCCCCGCCGAATACAACCCCCGCTCACCGCTCGCATCCATACCCCTGCGCCTCCCTGCCATCCGATTGGAAAGCACCCGACGCCGAGGGCATCAACACCAGCCAGCAGCCATAGCTGCGCTGGCGCGGCCGAGATGGGGAATCGGCCCGCTCACCCCGGCGTCGGGGCCGGAGACGACGTTATGAGCGGGGCCACAACGGATTTGTCCGAAAAGGACAGGCGGTGAATCGAACTCAGTTTCTCGGTGCCAGGTCAGGTGCGATTCCTAGACGCCAGGCCAGGCCGCGCAGATTTCGGCCCCCGGCGTCCCGTCGGGCGGTGCGGAGCTGATCCGCGATGGCTTCACGAACGAAGAAGTCAGTGCGAACCTGTTGCGGTGCGATGTCTTCGGCCTTCATGAGGAGGGCGAGACCCTTGTCTCGGTACTTCGGCTCGGAAAGGAGCGTCCGCCCGGCTTCGGCGTAGTAGTTGGCGCGGCGGGACTGCGACGGAATGGACTCGATGGGCAGACCTCGCGCCAACTCCACGGCACCTGCCCCATCTCCGAGTTCCATTCCGATCGACGACCGCCACATGCCGACGTTGGTGCGACCGAACCACAGTCGGGCAAAGCCACCGATTTCCTCATCCATCCGTGCCGCGACTGCTTCGGCCTCCGCGAGGTGTGTGTCAGCGGTGTCCCTATCGGATTGCACCGCTCCCGCCAGCGCTGCGGACAAGTGGAGCATGCCGTATGCCTGCAAGGCGGAGCCGTCATCGAGATGCGGCCTGAGTCTGTCGGCTGTACGCACGGCACGGTCGTACTGTTGCGAGCGCGAGAGCGAGCCCGCGATACTGCCGCGCAGCCAAACCGCGAACCCGATCCATGCAGGTGACTCGAGTTCTTCCGCGCATGCGTACGCAGCCTTCACGATCATGATGGGCAAGCCCCGGACTCCGAGCCGCTTGGTCGTCTGCGCCAACGCGTAATAGCAGCGGATGATGCCTACCAGGACATCTCGTCTCCACTGGGGCCGCCGGACGTACGCCGCGTGCAACTCGGTCAGCAGGCCAGGAGCCAACGCACAGGCAGCCGCGTAGTCGGTGGACTCCCGAACGAGTTCCAGCGCAGCCAGATCCTCAGCGATCTCCGCCCATTCGCGGATATCAGTTCCGGGATCGGTGCCGAGTTCACAAATCTCCAGCGCGTTCTCGACGGCGATCAGACCGGCGTACGCCTCGGCCGCTGGACCATCGGTGATCTCCCACGGCTGACCATTGAACTCCGAGGGCGATACCTTCAGTGCACGCGCGATCGCCTCGAGGGTGGCGCGATTGGACAACGGTTGTTCTCCGCGCTCGAGTCGGCCGAGATATCCATAGCTGATACCAGCCAGGCCCGCGACCACTTCGAGGCTCTGCCCGCGCCAGGCGCGGATCTCGCGCAGCCTGCGCCCGACTTCGTTCGGTGGAATGTCGTTCATGGCGTGCTCCTCCGCCGATGGCTCCCACTTGCGACGGTACCTGCGGAATCCCATCATGCCGGTGGGAGACAGGCAACAAAATGCGGGACTCCCGGCGCTGGCTCCCGGCCGATCCTCGTGCGGCAGGTCCGGCGGTGGGATATGCACTCGTACAAGTCGGTGTTCTTGTCGGGCTCCTGGCCGATCCCGGTGCGAACGGGTCCGTGTTTCGCGCACAGCCCGCCGGAGGCGTGGGAAACTCGGCCTGTTCGTCGTCGCGGGGTCTGATCGAACAGGGAGGAAGCATGGGCAGGGACGTCGCCTACACCGAGGCCGAGCGTCGGCAGATGGACGCCGACCAGCACGACCCCCGATGGTTGGCCTGGCTCGCGGACATGGACGCGGGCCTGGAGCGATTCTTCACCGAAACCGCGCCCGGGATGCCCGATGATCCGTGGTCGGCCGACGGGCTGCGCCATGCGGAGGCGCGCGCGCTCGAGCTGTTTCCCACTTTCGAGTCGGTGAGTCTGCCGGAGAGCCGCGCGATTGCCGACGAGTTCCACCGTTATCTGGGTGAGGTTTTCCGGCGCAGGTTCGAAGGCCACTGGTACAACGTGCCCAGCCACGACGATAGGCAGCACACCCGAGGTTACGGGCCAGTGGTCGATCTGCCGTTCACAGATGTGTACTTCACCGTGATCTCTCAGCTGACAGCGGCCATGGATCGGCGGACCGGACACTTCTGGGCACGGACGTTCGAGCGGATGCAGACCGCGCACCGCGAATGGGTGGATGCCGGACGCCCGCCGCTGAGTGTCTGGCTCGCACAGCGCAACACGCATTAGCAATCACATATTCGTGCGCAGGGGGGATGGCATGGATGAAGAAGAGCGCTACCGCCGCTATGTAGACCGGCAGTGGTTTCGTGGTCTGCGTGCCCGTCTGCCTGCGGACTATCGGCGTGTGCGAGATTCCCGCGCCCGCTCGCGCGAATTCGGCAATCTGTTTCGCGATGGGATGTGCGAGCTGCTCGGCCGGACAGCGGAAACCGGGTGGACGACAGAGCTGCGGTACGACACCAAAACCGGTCGCCGGTTCCACGACTCCGCCAACCCCGAGCGGTTGCGAGCAATGGAGTTCAAGGCCGGACGACTCGGAGACAAGTGCCTGCCCCAGCTCGAGAAAGACGCTGCCGCGCTCGAGGCCGGATGGACCATCGAGTGGTACAAGGTGCCCGGGGCCAAAGTGGATTCCAAGGTCGCGGTGAAAATGCAAGAACTGTCCGAGCGCTACCCCGATCAGTTCGTCGTCATCACGGTCACCCGCGAACAATTCGCCAAGGCGATCGAGCTGGGCAAGCAACGCGAGCGTGAGCGCGCCGAGCGTGAGCGCGCCCGCCAACAACCCGCTAGGGAAGCCGAGGCCCGCACCCATCCGCAACCACCCATCAAGGCGGACACGCAGCGAATCGAACAAGAACGCGCCGAAGCCCGCGCCGACGAGCGCGCCATGCAAGCCATGCTCGACTTACACACCCAACACCAGCATGCCCAGCAGGCGGAGCAACAACGCACCCCGGACACCCGCGCCGAGACCGGGCAGACCCGCGACACCGCATCCGAGCGCGACCCCACCGACGCAGCCCGCACAGCGCGGAAAGCGGCCGAACAGGAACGCGCCGAACGGATCGCCCGCGCCGTGCGCGAGGGCCTTCCTCCCGAAGTCGCGCGACTGCTGATCGAGGGACAGGCCCAACCGCTCTCGACCGCGCTGCAATCCCCGTCACATGACACGCCCCAGGTCACCCGGGGCGGAACACTCGGCCAGGACCGTACCCGAGGACAGTCCCGCGAGCAGTAATCGGTGCCCTCGAATCGAGTTTCCGGCGACGGTGGATTCAGACGCCGGTTCGTTGCTCGATCACGCGTCGGCCACCGTCACCGAGACGCACCGCAACGCGATCGCCGGAGCGCCCGGCATATCCGCCGATCCGCCCGTCGTCTGGTAGCGAACTGCCGCCTTGTCCCGGCCCGGCGGCGGTGCGCTACTCCGCTCCCCTTAGCAGCGCGGTGACCCGCAACGAAGTCTCGTGCAGCCGGTCGAACACCTCGAGCACGAGTTCCAGCTGCTCGGCGGTGTATTCCTTCATGGCCGCACCGAATTCGTTCGCCAGCACTTCGTAGTGCGGCGCGAGCGCGTCGATCTTCTCTTGGACCACGCTGACGATGACCCGCCGCCGGTCCTGCTCGTCGTGTTCCCGGCGCACATATCCGGATTTCAGCAGTCGGTCGATCATCCGCGTGATGGCTCCGGTGGTCAGCCCTGTCTGCGTGGCGAGTTCGCCCGCCGTGGCCGGGCCGCCGAGGCGCAACAGATTCAGGCAGCGCAGATCGGTCACGTGCATGCCGAGTCGATCGGCCACCGCCTGATGCATCATCACGGCGTCGGTGGCGCTGCGCTGGGCGGCCAGCGTCAGCGCGACGCCCAACTCCGCACGGTTCGACATGTTGACAACCTCGCCTTACTCGATCAATATCTTACTGAATCAACTATTTACTCGATCAGTTATTGATCGGCTCATCTTACGGGAGATGCCATGTCCATCGACCAGCGCACCGACGCCGACGCCGTCCGTGACCTCTTCGATCGCCAGGCGCAGGCATGGGCCGACGGCGACGCGGAAACGTTCGCCGCCCTGTTCACACCGGACGCGGACTACGTCACCTGGGTCGGCACGCACTTCAAAGGGCGAGCGGCCATCGCCGCGAGCCATGTACCGCTGTTCGAGAAGTACCTGAAGGGCACCCGACTGGACGGGGAGATCACCCAATTGCGCTTCCTGACACCCGATATCGCGATCATCCACAGCAAAGGCGCGGTACTGAAAGGCAAACAGCGGCGCACCCGGCGCAACACCAAAGTGCAGACCACCGTCGCCGTGCGACAAGACGGCCGATGGCAGCTCGCCGCATTCCACAACACCAAGTACCACTGGCTACTGGAGACGCTGGCAACGAAATTCGATCCCCGCCAAGCCCCTTCCAAGCTCGCGAGCTGATCCTCGGCACTGTGACACTGTCCTGCTACTTCGAGAAAGTTGTACGTGGACGACGACGAACGCCAACTGTGGGAGTTCGCGGTAGGACTCGGGTTGCCGGACGCGACCGGGCCCGGAGCTCTCGACGGCGAGGGAATCCACCCGGTTGCGCTGGCGCTCGAAGAGAGCGCCCATCGGATCCGCGGGGTGAACCGTATCCCGTGCTTCACCAGCTTCGGGCCGGTCACCTCGGTCGATGAGTTCGCTCAGCGGGCTTGGGGCGACGCGTACGACCCGGCGCGTGTCCCAGTCGAATGCCGTCTCGCCGTCTATGTGACCGATGACGAGTTGGATGAACTGGTGCTGGCGGTCGTAGCGGATCTCGGCATCGACGTGGACGGATACTCCTCAGTAGTCGGCCGTAAGGTCACCCTCGGCCTGCGAACCATCTCACTCGAATCGCCAGAGAACAGATTCTTCCAGCATCTCGTCGACCAGTACCGGGATCGGCCGACCACGGATTGACTGCGACGCGCTGAAGGCAGGATCGCAAGTCGAGCGAGATCATGGCACCGTCTGCTCGATGAGCCGGCGGGCCGCTCGATCGGTGCGTTCGACGTCACCGGTGATCAGCCGGTCTTGCAGAATGCCGCGCAAGCCTGAGACCAGCAGAGTCGCGACGACTTCGGGGTCATCGACGGACTGGATGACGCGCAGCCCGTCGGCCAGCGCCGAGACGAACGCGGCGATGGCCGAGGTGGCGTAATCGCCGTAGGGACTGTGTGGCGCGCAGGCCGCGCCGAGGACTTGAAGCATCACCCGGACGCTCGTGCGGCCCTCACCCGAGGTGTTGGCGGTCCAGAAGTCCCACAGACGGTCACGTAGTTCGGGCGCATTCCTGATGCCGGTGAAGAGGGCCGCGATGTCGGGGCGCTGCGTCGCCAGCGCTTGGACCAGCAGCTCCTCCTTGGTCGTGAAGTAGTAGATCAGCATGCGGGAGCTGGTGCCGAGTTCGGCGGCCAGCGGGCGCAACGACAGGTCCGCCAGCCCGTGCTCGGCGATATAGCGCACGACGGCAGCGAGGAGCTCGGCGCGTTTGGCGTGGTCGAGAGGGCGAGCCATGAGTTTACTGTAGCGATCGGTACAGGTATTCATGACATCGTGACTGTAACAATCGCTTCAGAAACTCGGGATTCAGTCGTGGTCACCGGGTACGCGGCGACCACGTCGCTGGCCGACGACATGGATACGACCTGGTCCGAATTACTGGCGGGGCACAGCGGAATCGGCGCGCTGGAGGACGACTTCGTTAAGGAGTACGACCTGCCGGTCCGCATCGGCGGCAAGCTGAAGTCACAGCCGGGGGCCGAGCTGACCAGGGTCGAACAGCGCAGGCACTCCTATGTGGAACAGATGGCGCTGGTGCTCGGCCGCCGGGTCTGGCGCTCGGCGGGTGCGCCCGAGGTGGACGGCGACCGATTGGCGGTGGCCGTCGGCACCGGGCTCGGCGGCGGCGACGCGCTGATCTCGGCGGTCGACGCGATGCGCGCGGGCGGCTACCGCAAAGTGTCGCCGATGTCGGTGCCGATGGTCATGCCGAACGGGCCCGCCGCCACCGTCGGCCTCGAAATAGGAGCCAGAGCGGGGGTTTTCGCACCGGTCTCGGCCTGCTCGTCGGGTTCCGAGGCGATCGCGCACGCGTGGCGGCTGATCACCACCGGCGAAGCGGACGTGGTGGTGGCGGGCGGGGTGGAAGGGCACATCGACGCCGTGCCCATCGCGAGTTTCGCGATGATGCGCGCCATGAGCACCCGCAACGACGAGCCGGAACGCGCGTCGCGCCCGTTCGACCGGGACCGCGACGGGTTCGTGTTCGGCGAGGCGGGTGCGCTGCTGGTGCTCGAGTCGGAGCGGCACGCACGCGCGCGGGGCGCGACCGTGCACGGGCGGGTGCTCGGCGCGGGCATCACCTCCGACGCCTATCACATCGTCGCGTCCGAACCGGAGGGGGTCGGGGCCGCCCGCGCGATGCGCAAGGCCATCCAGACCGCCGGGCTGCGGCCAGCGGACGTCCAGCATGTCAACGCGCACGCCACCGCCACCTCCATCGGCGACGCGTCGGAAGCCAACGCCATCACCTCCGTCGTGCCCGACGCCTCGGTCTACGCGCCCAAATCCGCGCTCGGGCATTCGATCGGTGCGGTCGGCGCTCTGGAATCGCTGGTCACCATGCTCACCCTGCGGGACCAGGTCGTGCCGCCCACCCTGAACCTCGACAATCCCGATCCGGCGATCGACCTGGACATCGTCGCGGGCGGGCCGCGTGCCCAGCGCATCGACTTCGCGCTGAACAACTCGTTCGGTTTCGGTGGGCACAACGTCGCGCTGGCGTTCGGCCGGGTCTGACGGCGGCGCGGATCGGGAGCCGGGCTACCGTCGAGAGAAAGAAGGATCGGCCCGGAGGACGTACCGACGTGGGTGAGCGCCAGCAAAGCAACCGAGGACACAGCGTGCGGTCGCGCGACGAGCCGAACTGGGGGCGCGGCCGTGCATGACGCGTTCTACCTCCCCGACCCGGACCAGCCGGATCGCTACCTCTCGACCGAACTCACCCGTGGCCCCTGGTCGCCGGACGCCCAGCACGCGGGTCCGCCGTCGGCGCTGCTCGGGCACGTGATCGAGCGGTGCGAGCCGCGACCGGGATTCCAGGTCGGCCGGGTCGCCGTCGAGATCCTCGGCCCGGTGCCGCTGGCGCCGCTGACCGCGGCGGCGCGCG
The DNA here is from genome assembly GCF_000308415.1 of Nocardia asiatica NBRC 100129. Classification (GTDB taxonomy): domain Bacteria; phylum Actinomycetota; class Actinomycetes; order Mycobacteriales; family Mycobacteriaceae; genus Nocardia; species Nocardia asiatica. Next base: position 13,630 of record NZ_BAFS01000279.1, read on the forward strand.
TCGTCCGCCCCGGTCGCAGCGTGGAACTCGTCGAAGCGACGCTGTCCACCGAGCGCGGGCCGGTTCTGCGGGCGAACGCCTGGCGATTCAAGCTGGCCGAGCCGGAACTGCCGCTGCCGGAACGTTTCCTGCCGTCGGGGACGCGCCCCGGCCCCGAAACAGCGGACGCGCCGGAGCCGTTTCCGTCCACCCAGCCGATCGGTTTTCACACCGCCATCGATTACCGCTTCGTCAGCGGGTCGTTCGCCGAACCCGGCCCGGCGGTCTGCTGGATCAGGATCAAGCACCCGATCGTGGCGGGCACCGACCCGAGCCCGCTCGAGCGCACCCTCGCGGCCGCGGATTCCGGAAACGGCGTCAGCGCGGTGCTGGACTGGTCGAAATACCTGTTCATCAACACCGACCTGACGGTCACCCTGCACCGCCAGCCCGCAGGCGAATGGATCTGCCTCGACGCCGTCACCTATCCCCAACCGCATGGCATAGGTATGGCCGAATCGGCGCTCTACGACGAAAAGGGCCCCTTGGGCCGCAGCACCCAAACCCTCTTCCTCGGCACCCGCTGACCGGCTTCATCCGCACACCACCGAAACTCGTTCCAATGCGCGAAGGAATTGCAGACACTCCCCTCCGTGGCCGGCGTGCTGGGTCAGGATGATCTTCGCGACGTCGAAGGAGATCTCGCCGGGTTGTTCACCACAGATCCGGTGGCGGATTCGAACGATATCTGCGCTGACGGGCAAGGTCACAGCACCCTCCGCTGTGCCCGTACGTCGGGAACGACGTGTCCGGCATCGACCAATGTCCAGTAGGCATAGGCTTTGTCCGGGCAGGAATCGATGCTGCAACGAACATGGTCTTGCATGGTCGCATGTGCGTGCTCGATGTCGAGGCGATCGAAGATGTCGGTGACGGGCACGGCTGATTCAGGTAGTGCGTCATCTCTATCGAGTAGGTACGGCAGGACAAAGAAAGTGCCGCCGGCCAGCAGCGCCAGCGCGACGGTAACGACTCCTGCGGTGACGATCTGATTCATGTCGAGAAGTGTCGGCAGCGCACGAGTCTGTCCGCGTCGCCGCCGATGCCTCACCTTGATCCGCAGAAACAGCGGATGTATCTTCTATGTCTCATCTATGCCGGTACTGCCAAGCCGACCCTAGAGGTGGTGCACCTGTGGGAACCGTTCTGAAAGCCTTACTTCAACAGCGCCACCTTCAGACCGTCTCCGCGTTCAATCGCGAATACGACCGGATCGCAGACAAACTCGAACCGGAGCTGGTCGGTGCCGGACCTAAGAAGGCCCAGTTCTACCGTTGGCTCTCCGGGGGCCTCACCAGCCTGCCGTACCCCCATCACCGCCGAGTTCTGGAGGCTATGTTCCCAGGCCGGTCGGCTGAAGAACTTTTCGAAGACTGCGCGGATCCGAGCGACGTCCGGATGGACCGCCTCGTTCGATCTCGACCTTCGAATCACATGGCCGACGTCGAAGCAATTTTCGCGAACCGGACCGATTTCCTGCACGCCATGCCCCCACGAGAACTCTTCGAGGGTACCCGTCGGATCGATATGGCCGGCCTGTCACTGAATCTGCTCTGCCAGCAATACTCGGATACTGACCTCGTTCGACTGCTCGAGTCCGGCACCAATCTTCGCTGCCTATTCCTCGACCCGAACGGCTCTCACATCCGCGCTCGGGAGAACGAGGAGGGTCACGCCCCGGGCGTGCTGTCGAGCCTCACCGAACTCAACATGAAGTGTCTGATCCGGGTGCAGAAGAGGTATGCGGCAGAGCAGGCAGAGCGCATCCAGCTCCGCACCTACGATGAGACCGTACGCTTCAACATCACCATCATCGATGGGGCTGTCTGCATCATCCAACCGTATCTGCCGAGAGCTCGAGGCGTTGAATCGCCAACTCTGGTCGCTCGAAAATCGGATACTGCGGGGCTCTTCGACACCTTCTCCGAAATATTCGAAACGATGTGGTCCAGCGCTCGGGAGGTACCGTCGGTATGACAGTGAGTCGAGACGAACTGCTGAAAGTCGCACGTTCGGCTGTTGACCGAGGGGCCGAGCTGCTCCGTACAGCCGAACGAGGCCGTATCCGCGCGAAGAGCGACCGTGACTACGTGACCGACCTGGACCGCCGGATTCAAGACCACATCCGGCGGTACTTGGCCGAGACGACACCCGGGTTCGATTTCCTGGGCGAAGAATCCGACCCCATGTCAGGTGACCGCGCTGGGCAGCGGATGTGGGTTCTCGACCCTATCGATGGAACGTCCAACTTCATCCATGGACTGCCGCTCTGCGCCGTGTCGCTGGCTCTGGTAGACGACCGCGAACCGGTGATCGGAGTGGTCAACGCGCCGTTCCTGAACCTGGAGTACTACGCTGCCGCCGAACGGGGCGCGTTCGGCAACGGCACGCCGATCAAAGCGAGCAAGACCGAAACACTCGGCCAGGCAATCGTTTCCATTGGTGATTACGCGGTCGGCCCGGAGGCGGAGGTCAAGAACAAGCGCCGCTTCGCCCTGACCGCCGAGCTGGCGGCAACCGTCGAACGCGTGCGAATGTTCGGCTCCGCCGCCCTCGATCTGGTGTGGGTGGCCGAGGGGCGAACCGACGCCTGCATCATGCTGTCCAACAAGCCCTGGGACACAGCCGCAGGTGTGGTCATCAGCCGCGAGGCGGGCGCAGTCGTCCTCGACTCGACCTTCCGCCGACACAGCCTCGGGTCCGCCGACACGATCGCCGCGGCACCCGCTGTCGCCGATCAACTCATCGCCCTGGTCAACCGGTCGAGCTGCTAACGGCACCCTCCCGGCGGTGGACACCCGGACATGGGCAGGAGACGTGAGGCGTCGAATTCGCAGCGTGACAAAACGAGCCGCTCGGGACGGACACGTCGTCGTCCACGTCGATTTCGCTCACGGACGGGTCGAGATCTGCTGGACGCCCCAGCCGTTGCCGTCCGGGTCGGTGAAGAAGAAGAAGCCGACGTTGTCCAAGGGGTCGGGCATGGGGGTGGGGTTCTGGCCGAGGGATTGGATCTCGGTGACCTCCACGCCGCGGGAGGTGAGTTCCTCGTGGGCCTTGCGCAGGTCGTTGACCACCAGTTGCAGGCCCTGCTGGGAGCCGGGCGTCATGTCCGGGACCGCGCCCTTGCCGATCACGATCGAACACCCGGAACCCGGTGGGGTGAGTTGCACGATGCGGACATTTTCGTCGATCTTGGTGTCGTGGTCTACGGCGAAGCCGAGTTGCTCCGCGTAGAACTGCTTGGCCCGGTCGATATCCGACACGGGCACGATCACGACCTCGAGCGTCCAGTTCACGGCACATCCTTTCGGTGCGGACAGCGGTATTCGTACCAGTGCGGACGGGTTCACCCGGGGAAATTCATCGCCGCGCCCAGCGCCAGCTGAACTCGTCCGGCGCGGGCGGCGGGCCGGGCAGTTCACCGTCCGCGCTCAGCCCGGCCACGAGCATCGCGAGCACGCGGCGGCGCAGCTGGGCGGTGCGCTGCGGGTCGGGCACCGCGACGGCCGCGCACGACTCCAGGATCAGGCCGAGATCCTGCGGGCGCACGTCCGGGCGCAGCTTGCCGGTGGCGTGGGCGCGCCGCACGATCTCTTCGGTCGCCTCCGCGGAGTGCCGGACATCGGGCAGCATCGACTCGTCGGGGGTGAAGGTGCCCGCGAGATGCACGGTGAGCGAGTGCACGTCCGCGTCCACCACCCGCTCGAGAAAGCCGACCAGCGCGCGCCAGCCGTCCGCCTCCTCCAGCGCCGCATCGGCTTCGGTGTTGTACCGGCGTAGACCGTCGTGACAGAGCGTGCGCAGCAGCACCTCCTTGCTCGGATAGCGCCGGTACAGCGCGCTGATCCCGACGCCGGCGCGTTCCGCGACGGCGGAGATCGGGGCGGTGGCGTCGGCGAGGAAGACCGCGCGGGCGGCCTCCAGGATCAAGCCGTCGTTGCGGGCCGCCTGCGCCTTGCGGCCGGGCAGACCCTTCTGAGCTGGGGTATCGGATGTCTTCGGCATGAATCCAGCATAGCACTTGAACGGAATGATCCGTTCTGTTACGGTTCAATCAGAACAGAGCATTCCGTTTCAAAGGAGTTGGACATGACCGCGATCACCCCCTTCCGCATCGACATCGACCAGGCCGACCTGGACGACCTGCGCGATCGTCTCGCCCGCACCCGCTGGGCCGAGCAGATCCCCGGCTCGGGCGACACCTACGGGGTGAGCGTGGATCGGGTGCGCCACCTGGTCGGATACTGGCGCGACGGGTTCGACTGGCGCGCGGTCGAGCACTCGCTGAACGCCTACCCGCAGTTCACCACCGAGATCGACGGGCAGAACATTCACTTCCTGCACGTGCGGTCCGCGCGGGAGGATGCGTTTCCGCTGATCCTCACGCACGGCTGGCCGGGCACCTTCGTCGAGTTCGTCGGCGTCATCGAGCCGCTCACCGCGGCGGGCTTCGACCTGGTGATCCCGTCCGTGCCGGGCTACGGATTCTCCGGCCCCACCACGGAGGCGGGCTGGAACGACACCCGGATCGCCCGCGCCTGGGCGGAGCTGATGCGACGGCTCGGCTACACCCGCTACGGCGCGGTCGGCAACGACGGCGGCGCGCAGATCTCCCCGGAACTCGGGCGGGTGGCGCCGGACAACGTGGTCGGCGTGCACGTCGCGCAGGTGTACTCGTTCCCCTCGGGCGATCCGGCGGAGCTGGCGGATCTCGACGAGGGCGAGCAGCAGTCGCTGGCCACCCTGGACTGGTTCGTCAAGCACAAAATGGGCTTCAACGTGCTGCAATCCCAGCAGCCGCAGACGCTGGCGCACGCGATCACGGATTCGCCCGCCGGATTGGTCGGCTGGAACGGGCAGCTGCTCGGCCCGGATCTGGACGACGATTTCGTGCTGACCAACATCGCGATCCACTGGCTCACCGGCACCGCGGGCTCGGCGATCCGGCACTACTTCGAGAAGGACAAGGCCGAGCACCCCTCGGGGCCGACCACGGTTCCGCTCGCGCTGTGCGGCTCCACCGGCGATTTCCACGGCATCCGCCGTTTCGCCGAGCGCGACCACAACATCGTGTCGTGGCGCACGCACGACGTGTTCACCCACTACCTGCACCACGTCGCGCCCGCGCTGATGGCGCGGGAGATCACGGAATTCTTCGCCCAGCTGCGCTGAACGCCTCGGCCGAGCCCGCCCCGCGTGGTCGGCGGGCTCGGCCGAGATTCGGCGACTCGAGACAGTCTCTTATGTCATCGAGACTCACGGCCATGGTTCGTCTCGCTTGCCGCTGATGTACTGGATTCAGCAAAGGCACAACGGCTTTCGAACCAAGGAGAGAAATCATGAAAATCGCGGTCTTCGGCGCCACCGGTACCGTCGGTCGTCTCGTCGTCGAGCAGGCCCTGCGGGAGGGGCACGAGGTAACGGCCTTCACGCGCAGCGCCGCGAGCGTCGGGCAGCGCCACGAGCGACTGCGCGTGGTGGAAGGCGACGTGCTGGACACGCATTCGGTGCAGCGCGCGGTGCAGGGGCAGGACGCGGTGCTGATCTCGCTCGGCAACGGCCGCAAGGGCGTGGTCCGGGCGGGCGGCACCAAAGCGATCATCGACGCGATGAATCGCACCGGCGTCAAGCGGCTGATCTGCCAGACGACGCTCGGTGTCGGCGACAGCCGGGGCAACCTGAACTTCCTGTGGAAGTACGTGATGTTCGGTCTGCTGCTGCGCCCGGCCTACGCCGACCATGTCCGGCAGGAGGAATACGTGCTGGCCAGCGACCTGGACTGGACGATCGTGCGGCCGAGCGCCTTCACCGACGGCCCGGCCACCGGCGGCTACCGCCGCGGCTTCCCGGCGGACGAGCGCGGGCTCACCCTGAAGATCTCCCGTGCCGACATCGCCGGCTTCATGATCGAGCAACTGACCGACACGACCTACCTGCGCCAAGCGCCCGGCATCTCGAATTGAGGACGGCGCACCATGCGAGGGCGCGGCAGCGGCCCACGCCCCGAGCCGGGTGCGTGGGCCGCGGACCTCACGCGTGCTCGTGCAATTCGCCCCAGGCCGGGAAGGGATCGGGATATTCGGCCCACGCGCCCGGCCCCTGCGCGAACTCCGCGTCGGTGAGCAGGGCGGCATCCAGCAGCGCGCGCACCTTGCCGGAGTCCAGTTTTATCCCGATGAACACGATCTCCTGCCCCGGCGGCACTTCCAGCGACGACCACCAGGCGGCGGGTTCGAAGACCAGATTCGGCCCCGCTTGCGACCACACCGCGGCCAGCGTCGACCGGCTCGCGATCCAGCAGAATCCCTTGCTGCGCAGCAGACCCCGCAGTTGCTCGAGCGCGGCGGACAGGCGCAGCGGATGGAACGGCCGATCGGCGGTGTAGGTGAGGCTGCGAATCCCGTACTCCTCGGTCTCGGGCGTGTGCCCGCCCGCGAGTTCCTCCGCCCAGCCCTCGGACTCCGCGGCGACCAGCGGGTCGTAACGCCCGGTGTCCAGGACCTCGGCCAGATCGACCACGCCGTTGCTGGTGCGCAACACGCGGGCGCGGGGATTCAGGCGGCGCACCGTGGCCTCCACCGCTCCCGCCGCGGCCGCGCCGACCAGGTCGGTCTTGTTGACCAGCAGGACGTCGGCGAACTCCACCTGGTCCACCAGCAGGTCGGCGATGGAGCGCTCGTCGCCCTCGCCCGCCTGGAGGTTCCGCTCGGCGAGCGCCTGCCCGCGCGCCACTTCCGCGAGGAAGGTCGACGCGTCGACCACGGTCACCATGGTGTCCAGGCGGGCGACGTCACCGAGCCGGAACCCGTCCTCGAACTCCCAGTCGAAGGTCGCGGCCACCGGCATGGGCTCGGAGATGCCGGTCGATTCGATCACCAATTGATCGAACCGCCCTTCGCGAGCGAGCCGGGCGACGGCCTCGATCAGGTCCTCGCGCAGTGTGCAGCAGATGCAGCCGTTGGTCAGCTCCACCAGCTTCTCTTCGGTGCGGTCGAGATGGCCCTGGCCGGAAACGAGCGCGGCGTCGATGTTGACCTCGCTCATGTCGTTGACGATGACCGCCACCCGGCGACCCTCGCGGTTGGCGAGGATGTGGTTGAGCAGCGTCGTCTTGCCCGCCCCGAGGAAGCCGGACAGCACGGTGACGGGGAGCAGATCGGAGTCCATGCACTAATGATAACGATTTTCATTTGCTACTTGCGGGCGGGTTCCGGTTGCCGGTGGCGTCCGCAGCGCACCGCCGTAGGGTTTGTGTCGTGAAATTGCTGCCATTGCCCGCCGAGGGGCAGACCCCCGTCCGGGCGCTCACCATCGCCGGTACCGATTCCGGCGGGGGCGCCGGAATCCAAGCCGATACCCGCACCATGGCGCTGTGCGGCGTGCACGCGCTGGTGGCCGTAGCGGCGGTGACCGTGCAGAACACGGTGGGCGTCAGCGGCTTTCACGAGATTCCGCCGCAGGTCGTGGCCGATCAGGTGCGCTCGGTCGTCGGCGACATCGGCGTGGGCGCCGCGAAGACGGGCATGCTGGCCTCCACCGCGATCATCGAGGCGGTCGCCGCGGTGTGCCAGGAGGTCGGCATCGGCGGCGGCGGCGACATCCCACTGGTGGTCGATCCGGTCGCGGCCTCGATGCACGGCGACCCGCTGCTGCACGCCGAGGCGCTGGACGCGGTGCGCGGCACGCTGATTCCGCTCGCCACCGTGGTGACGCCGAACCTGGACGAGGTCCGCCTGCTCACCGGGATCGACGTCGGCGACGACGATTCGGCGCGGCGCGCGGCCGAGGCGCTGCACAAATTGGGACCGCGGTGGGCGATCGTCAAGGGCGGGCACCTGCGCTCCTCCGAGTACAGCACCGACCTGCTGTTCGACGGCGACCAATTCCTCGAGTTCACCGCGCCGCGCATCGCGACCGGCAACGATCACGGCGGCGGGGACACGCTGGCCGCCGCGATCGCCTGCGCGCTGGCACACGGCTATCCGGTACCCGAAGCGGTCGAGTTCGCCAAGGAGTGGACCTACCGCTGTCTGGCCGCGTCCTACGATCTGGGCGCCGGCCACGGCCCGGTGTCCCCGCTGTGGCGGTTGCGACAGAGCTGACCGGCGCCCGCTCCGCGCACGCGTTTCTTGTCGGTGGCCACTGCCATACTGAGGACGTCGCGGACACGGATGGCTTCAACGGCGAGGCCATCGAAGCAATCCGAACAACGACGTTCGGCGTTGTCGCGGCAGACCTCGGCGCCCGTCCCGGGGGGCGCTCTGGTCACATAGCGGAAAAGGCCAAGTGCAGCGGAAGCTCGGCCGCGATCGCGATGCCGTGCAGGCGAGCGCTCGCCGCCACCAGCGCGAAGATGATCTCGCTCAGATACTCGGCGAACTGCTCGACCGGCATGGCGGGCGGCTCCGGCCGGTTCGTCCCCAGCCACCAGTCGGTGGCCGAGGCCACCGCGCCGAAGATCGAGTAGATCACCAGTTCCACGTCCGCGACCCGCACCGATTCGTCGTCCACCGCGCCGGCGAACAGCGCGGCGGCGCGTTCGGCGGACTGCCTGGCCGATTGCAGGGTGCGGTCGGCGTCGGCGGAGCGCTGGGTGAAGTGGCTGTGCAGCATGAACCGGAACACGTTCGGCTGCCGCGCCACCACCAGCGCGTATTCCGAAGCGGCCCGGCGCACCAGCTCACCGGCCGAGTCGCCGCTCAGGTCGAAGCTGGTCATGACCTGTTCCCAGAGCAGGTCGCGGACCCGGTCGACGATCGCGTTGTAGAGGTCGGCCTTGTCCTCGAAGTGGCGGTACAGCTTCGGCTTGGCCGCGCCCGCTTCCTTCGCGATATCGCCCATGCTCACGCCGGGACCGAACTTGTCCAGCGCGCGGAACGCCGCGTCCACGAACTCCTCGCGCACCTTCTTGCGATGCTCGCGCCAGCGCTCCGTGCGAGCGTCCACACGTTTGCGCGGCGGGTCCTCCTCCGTCGCGCCGCTGAGCATCACGAATCCGGATGCTACCCGCTACCCCCGGTACCACACCGCACCCGCCGACTCGAGTGAGTTGTGCGGACACGAAGGGGATGCGCGCGCACGGCGTACAGATCTCCGGTGGGGGGGGACCGCTGAGCGAGTGGTTCTCGCTCAGCGGCCCGCTCAACGCTTCTTGGGATCGATGGCGGGCTCGCCGGCGGCCTTGGCTTTCTTCTCCGCTCGTTTTTCCTTGAGAGTCTTCTCGGATTTCTTGGACATCGAACTGCGCGGAGATTTGTCGGACAAACGTGGTCCTTTGCTCGGAGAACCTGAATGGTCCCGCTGTTACGACCGTACGCTACGCGGGCCCGTCCGGGCGGCACCATCGAACGCGGCTACCAGGAACCTCACAGCTGAGCCGCAGCACCGTGGCAGCGTGGCCGTCGAATCTGGTTCGCATGACCGAGACCTCGACCGTCGCGGCGGCGGAACGAACCGAGACCACGGGTGCGCCCGTGCTGGACGTGGTGATACCCGTCTACAACGAAGAGACCGACCTCGGCGTGTGCGTCCGGAGACTGCACGCCTACCTGCGCGACGGGTTCCCGTTCCCGGCGCGCATCACGGTCGCCGACAACGCGAGCACCGACGACACCTTGCAGGTCGCCCAGCTGCTCGCCGACGAACTGGACGACGTGCGGGTGGTGCACCTGTCCGCCAAGGGGCGAGGGCGAGCGCTGCGCGCGGTGTGGGAACACTCCGACGCGCAGATCGTCGCCTATATGGACGTCGACCTGTCCACCGACCTCAACGCACTGCTTCCCCTGGTCGCGCCGCTGGTCACCGGGCATTCCGATCTGGCGATCGGCACCCGGCTCGACGCCGCGTCCCGCGTGGTGCGCGGGCCCAAGCGCGAGATCATCTCGCGCTGCTACAACTTGCTGCTGAAAGCCTCGCTGCGAGCGCGCTTCTCCGACGCGCAGTGCGGCTTCAAGGCTGTGCGCACCGACGTGGCGCGCCGCCTGCTGCCGCTGGTGCGCGACGGGGAGTGGTTCTTCGACACCGAATTGCTCGTCCTCGCCGAGCGGGCCGGTCTGCGCATCCACGAGGTTCCCGTGGACTGGATCGATGATCCGGACAGCCGGGTCGACATCGTCGACACCGCGCGCAAGGACTTGCTCGGCATCTGGCGGCTTGGGCGGGCGCTGACCACCGGCGCGCTGCCGCTGGAGGAACTGCGGCGCGCGGTGGGCCGGGAACCGCTGGTGCCCGGGGTGCCGCTGGGCATGGTCGGGCAGCTCGTGCGTTTCGCGCTCGTCGGCGTACTGAGCACGCTGGCCTATCTGCTGCTGTACGTGGTGCTGCAACCGCTGACCGGCGCGCAGGCGGCGAACTTCGCGGCGCTGCTGATCACGGCGCTGGGCAATACCGCGGCCAACCGGGCCTTCACCTTCGGCGTGCGCGGATCGAACGGCGTTGTCGCCCATCAATTCCAAGGTCTGGTGATCTTCGGGATCGGGTTGGCGCTCACCAGCGGGTCGCTGTTCGCGCTGCATCGGTGGGCGCCGGACGCCTCGGTGCAGCTGGAATTGTTCGTCCTGGTGGCGGCGAACCTGGTGGCGACGCTGTTGCGGTTCGTCGGGCTGCGGTGGGTGTTCCGGGACGGCGGAGGAGCCGATCGCCCGGCTGAGCCGGTGGCCGGTGCCGGGCGTGGCAGCGAGGGAGACCGTTGATGACGACCACACTGACCGCCCAACCGGTCGCGGCCGACCCGCGGCCGAAGACGGACCGGAAATGGGAATATACGGCACTGGCGACGCTACTGCTCGGCACGGCGGTGGCCTATCTGTGCAACTTGAGCGCCAACGGGTGGGCGAACTCCTTCTACTCGGCCGCCGTGCAGGCGGGTTCGGTGTCGTGGAAAGCGTTCTTCTTCGGGTCTTCGGACGCGGCGAACTCGATCACCGTGGACAAACCACCCGCCTCGCTGTGGTTGATGGAGCTGTCGGTGCGAGCCTTCGGCCTCAACAGCTGGAGCATCCTGGTGCCGGAAGTGCTGCTCGGTGTGGCCACGGTGGCGCTGCTGTGGGCAACGGTGCGCAGGCCGTTCGGGCCCGCGGCCGGATTGCTCGCCGGGTTGGCGCTGGCGGTGACGCCCGTCGCGGCACTGATGTTCCGGTTCAACAATCCCGAGGCGCTGCTGGTGTTCTTGATGGTCGCCGCCGCCTGGGCGACGACGCGAGCAGTGGCGGACGGCCGCTGGCGCTGGCTGGTGCTCACCGGCGCGCTGATCGGATTCGGCTTCCTCGCCAAGCAATTGCAAGTGCTGCTGGTGGTTCCGGCGCTGGCGCTGACCTACCTGATCGCCGGACCGCCGAAGCTCGGCAAGCGCATCGCACAACTTTTCGCGGCGGGCGTCGCGATGGTGGTGGCCGCCGGATGGTGGTTGCTGGCGGTGGAGCTGTGGCCCGCCTCGTCCCGGCCGTGGATCGGCGGCTCGCACGACAACTCGATCCTGGAACTGACGCTCGGCTACAACGGGCTCGGCCGCCTCAACGGCAACGAGCGCGGCAGCGTCGGACCGGGTGGTGAACTACCGCCGGGCGGCAACGGCATGTGGGGAAGCACCGGCATCACGCGGATGTTCGAACCGGCGCAGGGCGGTCAGATCGCGTGGTTGATTCCCGCCGCCCTGGTCGCGCTCTTCGCGGGAATCCTGCTGCGCGGCCGCGCCGCTCGCACCGATCGGCAGCGCGCCTCGCTGGTGCTCTGGGGCGGCTGGCTGCTGGTGACCGGGCTGGTGTTCAGCTTCATGGCCGGCATCTTCCATCAGTACTACACCGTGGCGCTGGCCCCGGCGATCGCCGCGCTCGTCGGCGCGGGCGCGGTGCTGCTGTGGCGGGCGCGTCATCGGCTCTGGGTGCGGCTCGCGTCGGCACTGGCGGTGGGTCTCACCACCGCGACCGCGTGGATGCTGTTGTCGCGCAGTCCGGAATGGCAATCGTGGCTGCGCTGGACGGTGCTCGTCGTGGGCGTTCTCGCGACGCTCGCCGTGCTCTTTCCCGCGCCGCGCAAGCTGGCGGTGGCGTCGGCGCTCGCGGTGGCGTTCACCTTCCTGGCCGGACCCGTCGCCTATTCGGTCGACACGATCGCGACGCCGCATACCGGTTCGATTCCCTCGGCCGGGCCGAACGTCGCGGCGCATGGACGGCCGCCGTGGGGTGAGGGCATGCCCGGAATGGTCCGTCGCGGGCCGGACGGGGCGGTGACCAGCGGCGACGGACAGATCACCGGTGATGACGGCGGAATACCGCCTGGCGCTGTGCCGCAGGGCAATCCGCCCGCCGGGTCGGCGCCGGATGGCGCGATGTTCCCGCCCGATGGGCAGAACAGCCGAGCAACCGGGGCGACGGCGGGGATGCCCGGCGACGGCGGACCGGGGCCCAACGGCGGCGGCGGATTCGGCATCCTCGGGGCGAGCGAGCCGAGCGCGCAGGTCGTGTCGCTGCTCGAGCAGAACAACGGCGACTACACCTGGGTGGCCGCGGCCATCGGCTCCAACAGCGCCGCGGGCTTACAGCTGGCCAGCGAACTTCCGGTGATGCCGATCGGCGGCTTCAACGGCAGCGACCCGTCGCCCACGCTGGAGCAGTTCGAACAGTATGTCGCCGAGGGGAAGATCCACTACTTCGTCGGTGGCGGCCGCGGCGGACCGGGTTCGTCCAGCGATTCCCCGAGCGCGCAGATCACGCAGTGGGTCCAGGAGAACTTCACCGCCGTCCAGGTGGACGGGGTCACGCTGTACGACCTGACCGCTACCCGCTGAGACCACGCGACGCGGCCCTGCCGCCCTGCATACCCGGGGCCGCGTCGCCTGCCGGTGTTCAGCGCAACCCCTGATCCCGCTGAACACCGCATCCGCCGGCGCCATACCTCGGCGCCGGTGCGGATCGCTTTCCGGCAGTATGTTTCGCGGCTTCGACAACGGCGCTGGCGCCGGAGCCGAGAGCGCGCCGTCGTTCCATGTGCGTCCGCGAATTCGGTGAAGGGGTGCGAGCTCCGCGAGGTGGCCGCGAGCTCCGCCAAGTAGCTTGCGAGCTCCGCGCGATGACGTGAACTCCGCCAAGTAGCTTGCGAGCTCCGCGCGATGACCGCGAGCTCCGCCAAGTGGTCGCGAGTTCCGCCAGATGGCTGCGACTTCCGCCAGATGGCTGCGAGCTCCGCGAGGTGGCCGCGAGGTGGCCGCGAGGAAGCTCCGAATACGAGCCCGGCCCGGATGTTTCGCGCCCGGCTCTTGGCATCCCGCAAAACTCCAGCGATGATGATCGGATGCTCGACGGCTTCCGGCCGGGAGCCGGACCATCAGCTCACGTGTCCATCGCGAACATGCAGGGAAACAGTTGAACGCTTTCATGAAGCTGGCCGTAGCGGTGGTCAGCGCACTGGTCGCAACCACGCTCACCGCCGGATTCGCCGCCACCGCGGCGGCCGCGCCCGCCGCCCCGATCGCCGCCGCGACCAGCGAACCCCCGCAGGTGACCTACATCAAGGCGTGCCTGCCGCCCGGCGACACGATCGAACTCCGCACCGGAATCGGCGCGGCGATCGGAGCCGCGATCGGCGCGCTCGTCGGCCTGCCGGTCTTCTTCGTCGGCGCGATCCCCGGCGCGATCATCGTCGGCCTGATCGGGGCCGCCATCGGCGCCTCCTCCTACGCCATCGATTCCGGCCGCCTCGAGCAGCAAGGACTGTGCTGATCACCTGAACGCCGACAGTCCGGACCGCGTTCTAGTTCCGGTGCGCGGTCCGGCCGGTGCGCGGTCCGGCTGCCGATGTGCGATAGCCGCCGGTGGCCTCGGCGCGCCCGGCGATTCCGCGATCGGTCAGCGCGGCGCGTGCAGGGCTTCGTGCAAGGTGGCCGCCCACTGCTGGACGATCAGTTTGCGCCGTGCGGAGTCGTCGGTGAGCACGTCGGCCAGGCCCAGTCCGCGAGCCATGTCCAGGGTCGCTTGGACCAGGTGGTGGGTGACGGGATCGGAGTCGTCCACGCCGAGGGCCTCGATCGCGCGGCGGTGCGACGCGCGCCCGAAGCGGGCCTCCAGCGGGACGATGCGCTCGCGCAGCACCGGATCGGCGGCCGCGTGGGTCCACACCTGGAGCGCGGCCTTGAACAGCGGGCTGGTGTAGGACTCGACCAGCCCCGCCACCACCGCCTCGGTGCGGGCGATGCCGTCGCCGAGTTCCACCAGCGTCTCGGCTTCCTGCACCGCCTGCCCGCTGCGCGTGTCGAACATGTACTCCAGCGCGGCGGTGATCAGATCCTCCCTGGTGGGGAAGTGATGCTGCGCCGCGCCGCGCGACACCCCGGCCCGTTCGGCGACCACGGCGACCGTCGCGGCCGCCCAGCCCATCTCGGCCAGGCAGTCGATGGTCGCCTCGAGCAGGCGCTGCCGGGTGGCTCGGCTGCGGTCCTGCTTGGGTTCGTGGGGTGTCGCCATGGTCGTTATTCTGCCCAGCTCGGCGGGCGGCGCTGCAAAAAGGCCAGCATGCCCTCGTGGACTTCGGGAGTGCCGAAGAAGCTCGCCGAGCGCCGCGCGAGTTCTTCGGCGGAGGCGTCGAACCCGGCGAGGATGTCCGCGTTCACCAGTCGCTTGGCCTCGGCCAGGCCCTGCGGAGAGCCTTTGCGTACCTCGTCGCACAGCCGCGCGACCTCGGCCGCCGGATCGTCGGCGGTGACGGTGACCAGGCCGATCTCCTCGGCCACGGCGGCGTCGAACTTCTCCCCGGTCAGGTAGTACCGGCTGGCCGCGCGCGGGCTGAGCCTGGGCAGCAGGGTCAGCGAGATCATGAACGGCGCCAACCCGATGCGCACTTCGGTGAGCGCGAAACTGCTGCCCGGCCCGGCCACGACGAGGTCACAACCGGCCACGATGCCCATGCCGCCGGCGCGCACGTTGCCGTCGACCCGCGCGATCACCGGCTTCGGGATCTCCACCAACCGGCGCAGCACCCCGATCATGACCCGGGTGCGCTGGTCGGCGGCCACGGCCGGATCGGCGTCGCTCGCCTCGCTGAGATCCGCGCCCGCGCAGAAGGTGCTGCCGGTGTGCGCGAGCACGATGACGCGCACCGTGTCGTCGGCGGCCGCGTCGTCGAGTCCGCGCAGCAGCTCGGCGACCAGCTTGGACGACAACGCGTTGCGATTGTGCGGCGAATCGAGCATGAGCGTCGCGACGCCGCCGACGGCCTCGTAGCGGACGAACGGACCCGTCTCGGTCATACGCCGTCCTCTCAGTACGACTTGGGCAGGCCCAGCGAGTACTGGGCGACGAAGTTGAGCACCATTTCCCGGCTGACCGGCGCGATGCGGCCGATGCGCGCGGCCGCGAGCATCGCGGCCAGGCCGACGTCCCTGGTCAGGCCGGAGCCGCCGTGGGTCTGGATGGCCTGGTCGAGCGCCTTGATGCTGGCTTCCGCCGCCGCGTACTTCGCCATGTTGGCGGCCTCGGCGGCGCCCATCTCGTCGCCCGTGTCGTAGAGGGTGGCGGCCTTCTGCATCATCAGCTTCGCCAGCTCCAGTTCCACCTTCACCTGCGCGAGCGGATGCGAGATGCCCTGGTGCGCGCCGATCGGCGTCTTCCACACCGTGCGCTCCTTGGCGTACTCCACCGCGCGGTCGACGGCGTAGCGGGCCAGGCCGATGGCCATGGCCGCGCCCATGATGCGCTCCGGGTTCAGGCCCGCGAACAGTTGCATCAGCGCCGCGTCCTCCTTGCCGACCAGCGCGGTGGAAGGCAGCCGGACGTCGTCGAGGAACAGGCTGTACTGGTGGTCGGGCTCGATGATGTCCATCTCCTGCGCCGTCTTGGTGAAGCCTTCGGCGTCGGTCGGCACGATGAACAGGGCGGGCTTGAGCTTGCCGGTCTTGTGGTCCTCGGTGCGGGACACGATCAGCACCGCCTCGGCCTGGTCCACGCCGGAGATGAAGATCTTGCGGCCGTTGAGGATCCAGTCGTCGCCGTCCCGGCGGGCGGTGGTGGTGATCTGGTGGGAGTTGGAGCCCGCGTCGGGCTCGGTGATGCCGAAGACCATCTTGCCGGAGCCGTCGGCGAGCTTGGGCAGCCACTCCTGCTTCTGCGCGTCGGTGCCGTACTTGGTGATGATGGTGCCGCAGATGGCCGGGGAGACCACCATGAGCAGCAGGCCCGCGCCCTGCGCGGACAGCTCCTCCATCACCAGCGCCAGCTCGTACATGCCCGCGCCGCCGCCACCGTACTCTTCGGGCAGGTTCACGCCGAGGAAGCCGAGTTTGCCCGCCTCCTGCCACAATTCGTCCAGCGGCTCGTTCTTGCGCGCCTTCGGCAGCACGTAGTCGCGGTAGTTGTATTTCGCGGCCAGCGCGGCGACGGCGGCCCGCAGCGCCTTCTGCTCGTCGGTCTCGATGAAGCTCATCAGTTCTCCTGGGTTTCTACGGGTTCTGCGGGTTCGACGACCGCGAGCACGGCGCCGACGTCGACCTGCTGGCCGACGGTGACGTTGACGGCGCTGAGCACGCCCGCGGTGGGCGCGGCGATGGTGTGCTCCATCTTCATCGCCTCCAGCCACAGGATCGGCCGGCCCTGTTCGACGTGGTCGCCGACCTCGGCGCCGAGCCGGATCACGCTGCCCGGCATGGGGGCCAGCAGCGAGCCGGTGGCCACCTGGTCGGCCGGATCGCTGAAGCGCGGCAGCCTGCGCAGGGCCACGGGGCCCAGCGGCGAGTCGACGCAGACCTGGTCGCCATAGCGGGCGACCTCGAAGCGCCTGCGCACCGGGCCGCGTTCACCCGGCACCGCCAGCACCACGCGATCGGGAGCCGACTCGACGAGTTCGAGGCCGTCGTGGCCGTCCACGGTGACGCCGCCGCGGCCGAACCGGTAACCGACCTCGTGGGTTCCGGTCGCGCGGCTCTCGTAGGACTTGCGCTGCGACTGCGACGGCAGGTTCCGCCACCCGCTGGGCAGCCCGCCGCCCGCTCGTGCGCCCGCGCGGTTGGCCGCGGCGTCGGCGAGCGCGGCGGCCACGACGGACAGCGCCTCGTCGGTCGCCGTCACCAGGGGCGCGGCGAGCGCGTCCAGTCCGTGCGTAGCGAAGAACGCGGTGTCGGTGTCACCGGCCAGGAACGCCGGATGGCGCAGTACGCGCACCAGCAAGTCCCGGTTGGTGACCAGGCCGTGGATCTTCGCGCGGTGCAGTGCGGCAGCCAGCAATCGCGCCGCCTCGCCGCGTGTCTCGGCGTAGGAGATGACCTTGGCCAGCATCGGGTCGTAGTGCACGCCGACCACCGAACCGTCCACCACGCCCGTGTCCAGGCGCACGCCCGGCCGGTCGAGCAGGTCGAATTCGGCCCGCACGCCGGGGATATCGAGGCGGTGCACCGTTCCGCTCTGCGGCTGCCAGTCGTGCGCCGGGTCCTCGGCGTAGAGGCGCACCTCGATCGAATGTCCGCGCATCGCGGGCGGTTCGGCGGGCAGCGCGCCGCCCGCGGCGACGTCCAGCTGCAGCCGGACCAGATCCAGGCCGGTGGTGCACTCGGTGACCGGATGCTCCACTTGCAGCCGGGTGTTCATCTCCAGGAAGAAGAACTCGCCCTGCTCGTCGGCGAGGAACTCGACGGTGCCTGCGCCGGTGTAACCGATCGCGCCTGCGGCCAGGCGCGCCGCCTCGAACAGCCGCGCCCGCATGCCTTCGGTGCGTTCCACCAGCGGCGACGGAGCCTCCTCGATCACCTTCTGATGGCGGCGCTGGATGGAGCACTCGCGCTCGCCCACCGCCCAGATGACGCCGTGCGTGTCGGCCATCACCTGGACCTCGATGTGCCTGCCGGTCTCCAGGTAGCGCTCGCAGAAGACCGTCGGGTCGCCGAACGCGGATTCCGCCTCGCGCCGTGCCCCCTCGATCTGCGGGGCCAGGTCGGCCAGCTCGCGGACCACGCGCATACCGCGCCCGCCGCCGCCCGCCGACGCTTTGATCAGCACCGGCAGGTGCGCCTCGGTGACCTCGGCCGGGTCCAGTTCGGCCAGCACCGGCACGCCCGCGGCGTCCATCATCTTCTTCGAGGCGACCTTCGAGCCCATCTGCTCGATCGCCTCGACGGGCGGGCCGATCCAGACCAATCCGGCGTCGAGCACCGCCTTGGCGAATTCGGCGTTCTCCGAGAGGAATCCGTAGCCGGGATGGACGGCGTCGGCGCCCGCGGCCAGCGCGGCCTCGATGATCAGCTCACCGCGCAGATAGGTCTCCGCGGGGGTGTTGCCGGGCAGGCGCACCGCGGCGTCCGCCTCGGTGACGTGCGGCGCGGCGGCGTCCGCGTCGGAGTACACCGCGACGGTGCCCAGACCCATCCGGCGGCAGGTGGCGAAGACGCGCCGGGCGATCTCGCCCCGATTCGCCACCAGGACATTCGTCACCTGCCCACCTGTCACCCGACCGTCCCCCATCGAATCGCCCTGCGATGCAGTCATATCCGGCCTCACATTCGGAAGACGCCGAAGCCGTCGGCGCCCTTGATCGGAGCGTTGTGAATGGCCGACAGGGACATTCCCAACACGGTGCGGGTGTCGCGCGGGTCGATGACGCCGTCGTCGTAGAGCCGCCCGGACATGAACATCGCCAGCGACTCCGCCTCGATCTGCGCCTCCACCATGGCGCGCATCCCCGCGTCGGCCGCCTCGTCGAACGGCAGGCCCTTCGCCTCCGCGGCGGCCCGGCCGACGATCGAGATGACACCCGCCAGCTGCGCGCCGCCCATCACGGCGGATTTGGCGCTGGGCCAGGCGAAGACGAAACGCGGGTCGTAGGCCCGCCCGCACATGCCGTAGTGGCCCGCGCCGTAGGACGAGCCCATCAGCACCGAGATGTGCGGCACCTTCGAATTGGAGACGGCGTTGATCATCATCGCGCCGTGCTTGATGATGCCCTTCTGCTCGTACTCCTTGCCCACCATGTAACCGGTGGTGTTGTGCAGGAACAGCAGCGGCGTGTTCGTCTTGTTGGCCAGCTGGATGAACTGGGTGGCCTTCTGCGACTCCTCGGAGAACAGCACACCGCGCGCGTTGGCCAGGATGCCGACCGGATAGCCGTGCAATTCGGCCCATCCGGTGACCAGGCTGCTGCCGTAGAGCGGCTTGAACTCGTCGAAATCCGAGCCGTCCACGATGCGGGCGATCACCTCGCGCGGGTCGAACGGGATCTTCAGGTCCGGCGGCACGATGCCGAGCAGGTCTTCCGGGTCGTAGAGCGGCTCGAGCACCTCGGCGCGCGGGGCCGGGCCCTGCTTGCGCCAGTTCAGCCGCCTGACGATGGAGCGGCCGATCCGGATCGCGTCCTGCTCGTCCAGCGCGTAGTAGTCCGCGAGACCGGAGACCCGCGCGTGCATGTCGGCGCCGCCGAGCGATTCGTCGTCGGATTCCTCGCCGGTGGCCATCTTGACCAGCGGCGGACCGCCGAGGAACACCTTGGAGCGCTCCTTGATCATCACCACGTGATCGGACATGCCCGGTATGTACGCGCCGCCCGCGGTGGAGTTGCCGAACACCAGCGCGATGGTGGGTATCCCCGCCGCCGACGCCTGGGTGAGATCGCGGAACATGCGGCCGCCGGGAACGAACACTTCCTTCTGCGTGGGCAGGTCCGCGCCGCCGGATTCCACCAGCGAGATCACCGGCAGCCGGTTCTCCCGCACGATGTCGTTGATCCGCAGCGTCTTGCGCAGCGTCCACGGGTTGGAGGTGCCGCCGCGCACGGTCGGATCGGGCGCGACGATCATGCACTCGACGCCCTCCACGACGCCGATCCCGGCGATGGTGCTGCCGCCGACGTGGAATTCGCTGCCCCAGCCCGCCAGCGGGCACAGCTCCAGGAACGGCGAGTCCTCGTCGACGAGCAGTTCGATGCGCTCGCGCGCGGTCAGTTTGCCGCGCTTGCGATGCCGGGCCAGCTTGTCCGGGCCGCCGCCCGCGATGGCCTTGGCGAACTCCGCCTCCACCTCGGCGAGCTTGGCCGTCATGGCGTCTGCCGCGGCTTCGTACTCGGGCGCGGCGGTGTCCAGGGTGCTGCGCAGAACGGTCATGCCTGGTACCCCAATCGCTTCGCCGCCAGTCCGGTGAGGATCTCGGTCGTGCCGCCGCCTATGCCGAGGATGCGCATATCCCGGTATTGGCGCTCGATCTCGGATTCGCGCATGTAGCCGAGGCCGCCGAACAGCTGCACGGCCTGGTTGGCCACCCACTCACCGGCCTCCACCGCGGTGTTCTTGGCGAAGCACACCTCGGCGATCAGGTCGGTCTCGCCTTCGCAGCTGCGCTGCACCACGTCGCGGGTGTAGACGCGGGCCACGTCGATGCGCCGCGCCATCTCGGCGACCGTGTTCTGCACCGCCTGCCTGCTGATCAGCGGACGGCCGAAGGTCTCGCGGTTGCGCACCCACTCCAGGGTCAGGTCCAGGCAGCGTTGCGCGCTGGAATACGCCTGCACCGCCAAGCCGACGCGCTCGCTGACGAACGCGCCCGCGATCTGGAAGAAGCCGGAGTTCTCCGGGCCGACCAGATTCCGCGCCGGCACCCGGACGTCCACGTAGGACAGCTCGGCGGTGTCGGAGGCCAGCCAGCCCATCTTGTCCAGCTTGCGGCTGACCGTGAAGCCGGGAGTGTCCTTGGCGACGATGAGCAGTGAGATGCCGCCGGAGCCCGGTCCACCGGTGCGCACCGCGGTGACCACGAAGTCGGCGCGGACGCCGGAGGTGATGTAGGTCTTGGCGCCGTTGACGATGTAGTGGTCGCCGTCGCGGCGCGCGGTGGTGGTGAGGTGTCCGACATCCGATCCGCCGCCGGGTTCGGTGATCGCCAGCGAGCCGATCTTCTCACCCGCCAGCGTGGGCTTCACCCAGCGCTCGATCTGCTCGGCGTCGCCCGAGGCGATGATGTGCGGCACGGAGATGCCGCAGGTGAACAGCGAGGCGAACAGCCCACCGGAGGCACCGGCTTGGTGCATCTCCTCGCAGACGATCATCGCGTCCACGCCGTCGCCGCCGGAACCGCCCGCGGATTCCGGGAACTGCACCCCGAGCAGACCGAGCGCGCCCGCCTTCTTGTGCAGTTCGCGCGGGATCTCCCCGGCGCGCTCCCAGCCGTCGAGGTACGGCAGGATGTCGCGCTCCACGAAGCCGCGCACCGTGGCGCGTAATTCGCGCCGTTCCGGCGTTTCCCAGAGTTTCGTCATGCGGTGTCCTTTCTCGCATGACCGGGGGCCCTGCGTGGTGACGCGAGCTGCCGCCTCCGGGCCTGACCGGTCATGCGAAAAGCTCCACTGGAATGTCGAGGTGACGAGACCGCAGCCATTCGCCGAGTCCCTTGGCCTGCGGGTCGAAGCGGGCCTGATAGGCCACGCCCTGACCGAGCAGGCCTTCGATGATGAAGTTCAGCGCCCGCAGCTCGGGCAGCACGTGCCGGGTGACGCGCAACGAAGCCGCTTCCGGCAGTAGCTCTTTCACGCGCGCGACGGTGAGCGTGTGCGCCAGCCAGCGCCATTGCTCGTCGGTGCGCACCCAGACGCCGACGTTGGCGTCACCGCCTTTGTCACCGCTGCGGGCCAGCGCGATCGTGCCCAGCGGCGCCCTGCGGGTTTCTCCGGCGGGCAGCGGTTCCGGCGCGGGCGGATCGGCGAGGTCGGCGAGTTCGGCCGTCTCCGAGGCGGGCGCGATGGCGACCCGTGCGCCGTCGGGCAGCACCGCCGTGTGCGGCACTTCGGCGGCGTCGACGAACCCGGGCGTGAACACGCCGTAGGGCGATCCGTTGCCCGGCAGCGTGGTGAAGCTGCATCCCGGATAGCTGGCCAGCGCCAGTTCCACGGCGACATTGGAGAACGCGCGCCCGACCTTGTTCGGGTCCGGGTCGCGGACCACGCAGCGCAGCAGTGCGCTGGCCTGCTCCTCGGTTTCCGCGTCCGGCCGATCCAGACGCGCCAGGGTCCAGGTCAGCTCGGCGGGCCGGGTCGGGAGCCAGGCTTCCAGCTGGCGTCGCGCCAAGTCCGCTTTCGCCTCGATGTCCAGACCGGTGAGCACGAACTCCATCTCGTTGCGGAAACCGCCGAGGGTGTTCAGCGAGACCTTCAGCCGCGGCGGCGGCGGTTCACCGGCGACGCCGCTGATCCGCACCCGGTCCGGACCGTCCTGGTGGAGCCGGATGGTGTCCAGCCGGGAGGTCACGTCGGGTCCGGCGTAGCGGGGACCCTGGATCTCGTACATCAGCTGGGCCTCGACGGTGTCCACGGTGACCGCGCCGCCGGTGCCCGGGTGCTTGGTGATGACGCTGCTGCCGTCGGCGCGGATCTCCGCGATCGGGAAGCCCGGCCTGCCCAGATCGGCCAACTCGGTGAAGAAGGCGTAGTTTCCTCCGGTGGCCTGGGTGCCGCACTCGATCACGTGCCCGGCCACCACCGCACCGGCCAGCCGGTCGTAATCCGTTCGGCCCCAGCCGAAATGCGCGGCAGCCGGGCCGACGATCACCGACGCGTCGGTGACCCGGCCGGTGACCACGATGTCCGCGCCCGCGTTCAGGCATTCGACGATGCCCCACGCGCCGAGGTAGGCGTTGGCGGTCAGCGGCGTGCCGAAACCGAGTTCGGCGGCGCGCGCCACCAGGTCGTCGCCTTCCACGTGCGCGATCTTCGCGTCCAGTCCGAGGTCGGCGGCGAGTTTGCGCAGCCTTTCGGCCAGACCCGCCGGGTTCAGGCCGCCCGCGTTCGCCACGATGCGCACCTTGCGCTCCAGCGCGAGCCCGAGGCATTCCTCGATCTGCTTGACGAAGGTCTTGGCGTAGCCGAGATCCGGGTCCTTCATCCGGTCCCGGCCGAGGATCAGCATGGTCAGCTCGGCGAGATAGTCGCCGGTGAGCACGTCGAGCGGCCCGCCGTCGAGCATCTCGCGCATGGCACCGAGCCGATCACCGTAGAAGCCGGAACAGTTGCCGATCCGGAGCACCTCCGGGTCGGCGGCGAGCATACTGCTCATCAGCGGGAATGCCTCCTGTGCGGCGAACCGTCAGGATGAGCCGCATGCCGCACCCGTGAAGTCCGCGTTCCGCGACCAGCATCACACCAGGGCAAGAAAAAAGCAAGCATGCGTGCTTGTTAATTGCGTACGCAACGACCCGGCCACCCACACGGCGGTGGTCGAGCCGGTTGGAGCAAGATGGGCACAGTGTCCAGCGACGTGACCGTGATCATTCTGTTCGCCCTGGCGGGGTTCCTGCTCGGCGGCGCCTACACCACCTGGAAGACGGCCCGGCCGCTGTCGATCGCCCTGGGCGTCTGCGCCGTCCTCGCGGCGGGCGGCGCGCTGGCCTGGTGGCTGGCATGATCCGCGCGAAAGGCCCGGCCGCCGCCTAGCCCTTCGACAGCCGGAAGATGCGCAGGTCCTCGGGGACGCCGTTGAGCGGGGCCGCGAACAGGCTGCGGCGATACGGTTTGACCGCCAGGCCCAGTTCCGCCAGCGTCTCCGGCGGCAGCCCCCGCAGTGTGACCTCGGACAGCATCGTGTTCCCATTGCCGCCCGCCTCCATGACCCGCGCCGCGATCGTGACGTCCACGCCGAGCCAGTCGCCTCCGATCTCGCGCGGAGAACCGGTGTGCAAACCGATCCGCATCTGCGGGGTGTAGCCGCGCACCTGCACATCGGCCAGGTTGCGCTTGGCCGTCACGGCGGCGCGCACCGCCCGGTCCGCCGAAGGGAACACCGCCATCACGCCGTCGCCCATGCGTTTGACCACGTGTCCGCCGCGCTCGGCGATCGGCGGCTCGATGGCCTTGGCCACCTTGCGCAGCAGTTCGAGGGTGGCTTCGTCACCGGCCGAGAGCGACCAGCGCGAGAAGGCCACCAGGTCGGTGAACATAACAGTTACCTCTTGGCTACCTTTGCCGCGCCCGACCCGCTCCAATGCCGCCTGCCAGACCTGCAAGGCGCCGAAACCGATCTCGCGCGCCGCGCTCGGCGTGTCGCCGACCAGCCGGTCGGCCGCGCGCGCGACCGCACGCGCGCCGCCGGGCCCGGAAACCGACAGCGGGTCGCCGAAAGCGGGATCACCCGGCAGCTGCCTGCGCGCCTTGCGCAGCATGCCGATCAGATCCGCCCGCTGATTCGCCGCGCTCACCAGCGCGGACAGCTGGACGCGGCGGAACCCGCCGGGACGGCGGGAAGGATCGGACGCGTCGGACGGCTCCAACGGAATGACCACCTCGGGCGGTACGCCTTTCTCGGCCTGCGCCCCCGACCCCGGCTCGGAGCCGCCGGAAGGTGTTTCACTCACGCCCCGAGGGTATCTCAGCCGACCAGACGTGGACGTGTTACCGATCATCACCATGCGCCACCTCCGCTGCGAACCTCAGCGAGCACATCGTCGGGCCCGGCGATGGATAACGAGCTGGTTGCCGAATCGAGGCTACTCGGCCGAGAACAGGTCTCGGAAGCGGCAGGCAGCATAGTTTCCTCGATGTTCACACGCACGATCGGCCCGGCGCGAGCATTCGCACCGGGCCGATCGTCGCACCGTCCACCGGGCAGTGGCGGGCGGTGGGCGGAGCGCCGGACCTCCCGACAAGGTCGGCGCCCCTACCACCCGAGTGGCGAGGGAGGGCGACTCGGGTAGCTGAGCGGCTGCCTCGCAGCTGGTCAAGCGTCGCGCTGGTTCACCACGACCAGGGCCGCGCCGAAGACGATCGCGACGAAGGCGGTGAAATACAGCAGGCTGCCCCACGGTCCCCAATGCCAGTTGGCCGTGGACGCGGCCGAGCTGAAGAAGTGGTTGGCGTTCGCGAACGGCAGGAACGGGGTGACATTGCGGCCGAAGCTGCCGAACGCCCCGAGCAGACCCTCAATGAGCAGCGGCCACAGCACGATCAGCGAGATCGCGGCGGCGGACTGGCGCACCAGCACGCCGACGCCGACCGCGAGGAGCACGCACAGGAACGCGTAGATCGGGATGCCGTAGACCTCGCGCCAATCCTGCGCGCTGGACAGGGTCAGCGTCGCACCCGCCTCCGGACCGCCCAGGGCCTTCGCCACCAGGTAGGCGAGGAACACCAGGACGAAGGTCAGCACCGCGCCGTACCCGCCCACCAGCCCGGCCTTGGTCACGATGACCTTCGCCCGATGCGGCGTGGCCTGGTACGTGGTGCGGATGATGCCGAAGCGATATTCGCTGGTCACGGTCAGGGTGGCCATGATCATCAGGACCATCACGCCGAAGCCGCTGATGCCGGCCACCGCGGTGGAGACGGTCAGTTCGATCGCGCCGTCGGTACCGTAGGACGCGCGCGCCACCGAGGCGAGCAGAGCGGCCATGCCGAGCGCGAGGGCGACCACGATCGCCGAGCACCACCAGGGCGACCTGGTGGAGGTGAGCTTGATTCGTTCCGCTGCCAGCACGCCCATCAGAGCGCACCTCCCATCGCTGTGTAGGAACCGCCGTCCGCGGGGCCCTTCGTGGATACCCGAGCCGCCTCCGGGCCCGTCGGGTCGAAGCCTTCGCCGTGGTACTCCACCGCGCCACCGGTCATCCGCATGAACGCCTCCTCCAGCGAGGCGCGCTGCGGGGCCAGCTCGAACAGCGTGATCTCGTTCTCGCCCGCCAGCTTGCCGACCGCGTCGCTGGTCACGTTCGCCACCACCAGGGCGGGGCCGTCGGGGCCCGCGCCGTCCTCGCGGACGGTCATGCCGTTGGAGGTGAGCACGCTGCGCAACTGGTCGAGCTGCGGGCTGCGCACCCGCACCGACTGCTCGGAGGCGCGCTCGATGAATTCCTGGGTGGTCGAATCCGAGATCAGCTTGCCGCGCCCGATCACCACCAGGTGCTCGGCTGTCTGCGCCATCTCCGACAGCAGATGACTGGAGACCAGCACCGTGCGGCCTTCGGCGGCCAGCCGCTGCATGAACCGGCGGATCCACAGGATGCCCTCCGGGTCGAGGCCGTTGACCGGCTCGTCGAACAGCAGCACCTCCGGGTCGCCCAGCAACGCGCCGGCCAGACCGAGGCGCTGCGACATGCCCAGGGAGAAGCCGCCCGCGGACTTGCCCGCCACCTCGGAGAGGCCGACCAGCCGCAGCACCTCCTCCACCCGGGTCTTGGCGATGTCGTTCGACGCGGCCATCCACTCCAGATGCGCGCGCGCCGAACGGTTCGGATGCACCCACTTCGCGTCCAGCAGCGCGCCGACGGTGCGCAGCGGGTGGTCCAGTTCGTGGTACGGCTTGCCCTGGATCAGCGCGGTGCCCGCGGTCGGCCTGTCCAATCCGAGGATCATCCGCATGGTGGTCGACTTGCCCGCGCCGTTCGGCCCGAGGAATCCCGTCACCTGTCCGGGACGAACGGTGAAGGTCAGATCCTGCACCGCTACGGTCTGCCCGTAGTGCTTGGTCAGGCCTCTAAGCTCGATCATGCCGCCCAGCATTCCGTAAATCGCGGCGTCGCGCGTCGGTAATTGGTGGCGAGTCGGATCATCCTCGAGGATGAGAACGGTCCGTTGGCCCGCTGTTCTTCGCCGGGAGCGCCGCGGCGATTCGTTCTCGTTCGTCCGCGGCTCCGGCACGACGCGCGGCCGCATCCGATTGCGTGTGCGCTGGAAATCAGCGGTTTCGATGGAATCGGGACGTGCGGTCCAGTCCTCGTCGCCGGAGCCCTGACCGATATAGGGGCCCCCTAAGGGTCAGGCGCGGACACGTCCCGCACGACCGGGTCGCCCGGACGAAGCCGCCCGAAGGCACAGTGGCGGCGGCCGGCGGGGCTTCGGTTACTCGGCCGAGGTATCAGCGCCCCAGCAGTTCGGCAACACGCAGGAGTGGCGCGGCGTAACCGGGGATCAGGTTCGGGTCACGCAGCCTCCCCGAGGTCGGCGTGCAGGTCAGCAATTCGGCCCCCACGACGCTCCAGTGCGGGACCGCCCTGGCGATGTGCGCTTCGATCAGCGCCGGACCTACCAGCGCCTTGGCGCAGGCCGGATCCGGCGTGACGATCCGGTACTGCGCGTCGAACAGCACGTTGCCGGTCGCCGTCGGCTTGTCACCGAAGATCGCGCGGCCGAGCTGCGACAGCAGACCGCGGGAGTGCACCGCGACCGGCGGGTACGCCCGATCCAGTAGCACCAGGACCGCCACGAAGCGATGCGTGGTGGTCGTCGTCGTGCTGGTCGTCGTCGAAGAACTGCTGGACGAGGTCGTCTGATAGGAGTACTCGGCCACCGTCACCCAACGGCCGCCGAGCTGCCCGGTCATGGTCACACCGAGCCCGCGCGAGTTCCTGCCGGGCAGGCGTGCGGTCCAGTGCGCGCGGCCGCCTTCGGCGAACGTCCATCCCTGAGCCGTCGCCCACTGCCACAGCGTCGCCTTGCGAGCCCGCTCGGCACGAATCGACAGCGGCAGCACCACGGCCAACAGGACGACGACCGGCAGCACGGTCATCGCTGTCAGCGCGCCGAAGACCAGTCCCACTTCCATCGCCGTGCTCCTCCTGCCACCACGCTGTGCCGACCGCGTGTTCGCATCGTGCGCGAGCGACCTTCCCGGAGGCTTAAGAGATCATTGCGGCGCTGCTGCGAGCCGCACGGCCCTCGCGATCAGGGAAGCGGGTTCGCCGCGAGCAGGGCGGCGAGCGCGGCGGCCGCGTCGAGCAGGGCGCGGGAGCGAGCCGTGATGCTCGCGTCCCGGGCCGACAGCGCGGCTTCCAGGTCCTCGGATCGTTGGCCGCGCGGCAGCTCCGGCAGCAAGATCCGGAGGGTGTCGACGCGATAGCCCGCTCTGCGGAGCTGGTGCACGATCCGGGCATCCCGAACCTGCGACGGTGCGTACCGTCGCGTTCCGTGCGCGGTGACGCGGTCCGGAACGACAAGGCCCTCGGCGTCCCAGTGCCGCAGTGTCGACGGCCGTACGCCCAGCGCGGCGGCGAGTTCGGACACGCTCATCGAATCCGACGGGCGAACGTCTTCGATCGGCTCGGCCGAGATCGCGGCGGCCGCCCGCTTCGCCAGTTCGAGATCCGCCCGCTCGCGGTGGAGCCGGGCGTGCGCCGCGTCGAGAAGGACCAGCGCTTCGGCGATCGAGCGGTCGTGCACGGTCCGTACGATGCGCTTCGCCTCGACGGGGCCGACGCCCGCCGCCAGCGCCCGGTAGGCCAGCGCGGAACGCACATGGATCTCCCCGTATCCGCGATAGCCCGCCGCCGTGCGAGACGCGGGCGGCAGCACCCCGTCCCGCTCCAGATTGCGGATCTGCTGCACCGAATACCCGGCACGCCGCGCGACATCGACGGTGCGCATGGACGAGTTGAGAGTTACCACCCTGCTGTTCCTCGATATCCGCGTCGAAGTCTCCACATGCACTTTAATGAAACGCTGGAGCACATGAGCATCGACGAGATCATCGGTTACGTGTCCGCCCTCGACGGCGTCCTGACCCTGCGCCCGGAACCCCGCGACGGCTCCCCCGAGATCAGCTGGGGCGATACGTTCTTCTACTACTCACCCAGCGGCGTCGTACCGAAGGCCACTCAGCCCTTCGCCACCATCGTGACGAAGAACTACCCAGGCGACGAAGGTTCCCGCCTGGACCGCCCGGACGCGTTCCGCGTCAACATCGCCGCCGGAAAAGAAGCCTTCACCCAGTGGACCGGCCACACCCCCCGAGAACTGCCCGCCGACCTCGACCACAGCGTCACCGATACCGTCATCCCCCACCCCGTCTACGGCTCGGCAGGTTGGCTCGCGGTGGTGAACCCCGCCACCCGAACCAGCGAACAGATTCGCGACCTCCTCGACACCGCATACCAACGCGCCCGCGCCCGCTACCACCGCTGACCCGGCCGGCCGTCGAGGGAAGCACGAGAAGTACTGCGCCACTGATAATTTCGGCTGTGCGCGGACGAACCGAACGGCTGGCGATCTCGCGGATCGACCTCCTTTCCGGAGCACAGCCGCTATGACCGGCGGCACCGCGTCGAGACGGCGACTGCGCCCACCTCTCGGTCGGGTCGGGACCGCGGCACTCGAATTCCGATGCGTTCGCGCGCGGTTGACATGGAGTGCGCTCCAGCTTTTAGCGTCGGCGGCGACGAATTCGAATCCAGGAGGTATCAGCAACATGATCGACGTTCCCACTCGGCAGCTCGGCGGATTGACTGTCTCCGCGCAGGGTTTGGGATGCATGGGCATGAGTCACGCCTACGGCGCCGCGGACGACGAGCAATCGATCGCGACGTTGCGCCACGCCCTCGACTCGGGGGTGACCCTTTTGGACACCGCCGACTTCTACGGCGCCGGGCACAACGAGGAGTTGATCGGGCGTGCTGTCGCGGGCCGCCGTGACGAGGTGGTGCTGGCCACGAAATTCGGCTTCGCCAACCGCCTGGGTGAGCCCACCCGGATCCGCGGCGACGCCGCGTACGTGCGGCAGGCGTGCGAAGCGTCGCTGCGCCGGCTCGGAGTCGACCACATCGACCTCTACTATCTGCACCGGGTCGACCCGCAGGTGCCGATCGAGGAGACCGTCGCGGCCATGGCCGAGCTGGTGCGCGCCGGAAAGGTTCGCCACCTCGGGCTGTCGGAAGCGGGCGCGCGGACCATCCGGCGGGCGCACGCGGTGCATCCGATCGCCGCGCTGCAGAGCGAGTGGTCGCTGTGGACCCGGGACCTGGAGGCGGAGATCGCCCCGGTGTGCCGCGCGCTCGGCATCGGGTTGGTCCCCTTCTCCCCGCTCGGACGCGGATTCCTGACCGGCAGGTACAGCTCGGTCGAGGGGCTGGCGCAGACCGACGTGCGGCGCAGCCAGCCGCGTTTCGCCGAGGGCAATCTCGAACGGAACCTGACGATCGTCGCGAAACTCAACGAACTGGCCGAGGCGAAAGGAGTCACCGCCGGCCAGCTCGCTCTGGCCTGGGTGCAGCACCGGGGCGAGGACGTGGTGCCCATCCCCGGCACCCGGCGGCAACGGTATCTGGAGGAAAACCTCGCCGCACTGACCGTCGAGCTGTCTCCCGAGGACCTCGCCGCCATCGAGGCCGCCGCCCCGCCCGAGCAGATCGCGGGCACCCGCTACGACGCGACGAGCCTCACCTTCGTCAACGGCTGAGCCCGCCGCCGACGTGGCGTGGCGCCCGCGGCCGTCGGAAGCGCGACTGCGGTGCGTCGCACCGGCGGCGACCCGTAGACGATCGCGGGCGAACCCGTCACAGCGCTGGTGACGAAGCCTGGGCCCAGAACCGTTTCGGGATACGCCCCGCCAAGCGCGCCGCGTATCCGGCGCGGACCGCGTCCGCCATGGCGGCGGCCATCAGTTCGGGGTGGCGTGCCCTTGTCACGGCCGTGGCGAGCAGGACCGCCGAGCAGCCGAGTTCCATGGCGAGGGCGGCGTCGCTCGCGGTGCCGATGCCCGCGTCCAGGATGACCGGCACCTGCGCGTCCGCGACGATCATCTCGATGTTGTGCGGGTTGCCGATGCCGAGGCCGGTGCCGATGGGCGCGCCCAGCGGCATCACCGCCGCGCACCCCGCGTCCTCCAGGCGGCGGGCCAGCACCGGGTCGTCGTTGGTGTAGGGCAGCACGACGAACCCGTCGTCGACGAGTTGTTCGGCGGCGGTGAGCAGTTCGATCGGGTCGGGCAGCAGGGTGCGCTCGTCGGCGACCACCTCGAGTTTCACCCAGTCGGTCTCCAGCGCCTCGCGCGCCAGCTGCGCGGTGAGCACCGCTTCGGCCGCCGTACGGCAACCCGCCGTGTTCGGCAGGGGCGCGATGTCCAGCCGCTTCAACAGGTCGAGAACGCCGGTGCCGCCCGCGGCATCGATGCGCCGCATGGCCACGGTGGTCAGCTCGGTGCCGGAGGCGATCAGCGCCTCCTCCAGCACCGCGAGGTTCTCCGCGCCGCCGGTGCCCATGATCAGCCGGGAACCGAACTCGCGGTCGGCGATCCGCAGCGGGGCGTCGGCCCGCCCGGATGCCGTCGCCGCCTCAGCCGCCTCAGCCGCCTCAGCCACCTTGGACCGCCGTCAGCACCTCGATCTGCCAGCCGCGCCCGACGGGTTCGTCCCAGCGCGACTTGGGGAACACAGCGCCGTCCACCGCGAGCGCGACGCCCTGGCACGGCAGCTCGAGGCGGTTCAGCAGCTCGCGCACGGTGAGCGGCTCGGCGAACTCGTGCTCGTCACCGTTCACCGTGACACCGATGGGGACGGATGACAGTGTCATCGGATTCCTCCTACAGTCGTCGAAAAGCGTTGCGGATCGGCTACTTCCGCTTCGGGCAGCGTTGCCCCGCCGAGCAGGCTCGCCACCGCGTCCACCGTGAGCGGCAGGGTCAACATGCCGTTGCGGCCGTGTCCGGTGGCCGCGACGATCCGGTCGGTGAGCCGGCCGATCAGCGGCAGGTTGTCCGGGCTGCCCGGCCGGGAACCGGCGCTCGCCTCGGCGAGCTCGTATTCGCCGATGCCGGGGAACACCGCCTCCGCGTCGGCGATCAGGTCGCGGACGCCTGCGACGGTGACCGCGGTGTCGAAACCGGCCTCGTACTGCGTGGCTCCGACGACGATCCCGTCGGGCCGAGGCACCAGGTAGACCGGCCGCCCGTGCACCCGGGCGCGGATCACGCCGCGCGGCGCGGGGGCGACCCCGGGCCGGTGCCGCAGGCGCAGGATCTCGCCCTTGACCGGCCGGACCGGCAGCTCGGGCCACAGCCTCGCCGACGCGGCGCCCGCGGCGAGCACGACTTGGTCGTGCGGAAGGTCCCGCAGCGAGTCCACGGATTCGGCGCGCATCGTGACCCCCGCCGCTTCGGCCGCCCGCCGCAGCGCGCCGACGAGCTCGCGATTGTCGATCGCGGGTTCGGCGGGTGCGAGCAGCCCCGCGCGCACCGATCGCGCCAGGCTCGGTTCCCGCTCCCGCACTCCGGCGCGGTCCAGCAGGCGCAGCTCGTGCCCGCGCGCACCGACCCAGTCGGCCACGGTGCGCAGGTCGGCGGCGTCGGCCGCGTCCAGCGCGACGGTCATCGTGTGGTCGGCGACGAAGACCGCCACACCGGTCGCGGCCGTCAGGCGGGCGGCGAACTCGGGCCAGCGGGCCAGCGAGGCCGCGCCGAACGCGAGCACCCGGTCCTCGCCCGGCCAGCCTTCCGACAGCGGCGCGAGCATGCCCCCGGCGACCCAGGAAGCGCCGCTCGCGACGGACGAATCGAACAGGGTGACCGACCAATCGGCCTCCGCGGCCCGCCATGCCACGGCGAGCCCGACGGCGCCGCCACCGACGACGGCCAGAGTCCGCATCCGATCCACCTGCCTCCTGTTTCGCATCCCCACGGTAGCGCGGCTACCGTCGAAGGCGTGCAACCCTCCCACCCGAATCGACCCGCCTCGCCGCGGGAGCGTCTGGCGAGCGCGCGGCTGTATCTCTGCACCGACGCACGCCGGGAGAAGGGCGATCTGGCCAAGTTCGCCGAAGCGGCGTTCGCGGGCGGAGTCGACATCATCCAGCTCAGGGACAAAGGATCACCGGGCGAAGCCCAGTTCGGCCCGCTGGAGGCCAGGGCCGAACTCGGCGCGCTGGCCGAGCTGAAAGCCGCCGCGCGCAGGCACGGCGCGCTGATCGCGGTCAACGACCGCGCCGACATCGCGCTCGCCTCGGGCGCCGACGTGCTGCATCTCGGTCAGGGCGACCTACCGCCCTGGTACGCCCGCCGCATCCTCGGGCCCGACGTGGTGATCGGACGCTCCACCCACAATCGCGCGCAAGCCGGACTCGCCGCGATCGATGAGCACATCGATTACTTCTGCACCGGCCCGATCTGGCCGACCCCCACCAAACCCGGCAGGCAGGCGGCGGGCCCCGAACTGGTCCGCTCGACCGCGGAGGCCCATCCCACCCGGCCCTGGTTCGCGATCGGCGGGATCAACGCCGACAATCTCGCGCAACTGCTGGAGGCCGGGGCCCGGCGGGTCGTCGTGGTGCGAGCGATCACCGAGGCGCGCGATCCGGAAGCCGCGGCACGCGAGCTGAAGACGGCGCTGCTGGCGAACGCGTGAGCGCCGCGGTCAGGAAAGCAACTGCCCGCGGGTGAACGAGAGCGCGGTCTCCACCGCCGTGTTCCCGTTCGGCGCGGGCTCCGCCACGTGCGTGCCCGGCTCGTCGACGATCCTGGCGTAGTCGCCCGGTCCGGCCGGATCCGAATGCAGCCACACGAAGCCGAGGTCGGCGAGGTCGAGGGTGCGCGGCAGCGCGGCGGCCACCGCGCGGTCGTCGCCGACCTCGGCGAGCAGCACCCGGGCGGGCGCGGCGCGCAGGGCCGGCCAGGAGGCGGCGAAGCCGGGGTGCAGCGGACGCGCCTCCACCTCGTCCTCGGGAACCCAGGCCAGCTCGGTGCTCTCGCGATTGCCGGTGGTCGGGAGGGCCATCACCGCGTCGGCGACGACGGTGGTGTAGGTCCAGCCGCTCAGGGCCGAGGCCGTCACCCGCTCGCCGCGCACCCGGACGTCGGCGGGGTCGATGCCCGTCTCCTCCCATGCCTCGCGAACCGCCGCGTGCACGGGCGTCTCGTGGCTGTCGCGGGCCCCGCCGGGCAACGCCCAGGTGCCGCCTTGATGACTCCAGGGAGCGCGGTGTTGCAGCAGCACCGCCGAGCGACCGCCGCCGAGCGGAGCGCGCAGGAGAAGTCCGGCGGCGCCGAAGCGACCCCAGTGCCGCAATCCGTCGGGGCCACGCCACCAACCGTCACCGTCACCACGCATCTCGTACCCATCCTCGTCCTGCTACGACCGTGCCCCACCCCGTTTCCTCCCAACCGGGGGTGTTTCACACGCCGCGGCGCCCGTACGACCACAATAAACTCCGCACCAACACGCACGGGTCGATCGGATTCTCGGTCCAGCCGTCGAGAAATCCGCGCACGCGGCCCAAACTGGGGAGGTGGACATGGCTAGCTCCGAGCCGACGACGGCCGAACTCCGGCCGTCGTCCGCGCCCGAGCCCGCCGGTCGGGACATCCCGGTCGGGCTGAGCGTCGCGGTGGTGCGCGAACGACTCGACCTGGCCAACCTGCGTTCCTTCGTCAATTCCTCACCGGGGCGGCTGATCGCGCTCGGCCTGCTGCTCATCGGCCTGTGCCTGGCGGCGGGCTCGATGACCGCCGCGACGGTGGGCGACCGGCAGCAGGGCCTGGACGTGCTGCTCTACGAGACCGAGCCGGACGCGCACTCGGCGCATCGGCTCTACACCTCGCTGTCGATCGCCGACGCCGCCGCCAGCACCGCCTTCATCGCGGGCGGCCTGGAACCGCAGGCGGTGCGCGACCGCTACACCCAGGCGATGGGCGAGGCGGCCGCGGAGTTGGTGACCCGATCCGACCGTGCCGCCGGGCCGAACCCGGCGATGGATTCGGATGCCCGGCTGCGCACCGGCATAGTTACCGGCCTGCCGGTGTACTCGGGTCTGGTGGAAACCGCACGAACGAACAATCGCAGCGGATATCCGGTCGGCGCCGCGTATTTGAGCGAGGCGTCCAACCAGATGCAGACGACGCTCCTGCCGATGGCCGAGGAATTACACAACCATCGCTCGGCGGCGGTGACGGCGGCGCAGCGCAACCACGTGCGCCCACCGTGGTCCGCGATCGGCCTGCTGATCCTCACCCTCGGCGCGCTGGTCTGGGTGCAGCGGGATCTGGCGCGCCGCTGGCGGCGCGTGCTCAATCCGGGCCTGCTGTTCGCCTCCGCGGCCATGTTGATCCTGCTGGCCTGGACGGTGATCGCGGGCTCGGTGTCGGCGACGTCGATGATCAGCGCCCGCGACGACGGCGCGGTGCCGGCCTCGCGGCTGACCGAGAGCCGGATCCTGGCGCAGCAGGCGCGCGCAGCGGAGACGTTGAAGCTGGTGCGCCGGGACGCCACCGGCGATTACGACCGCACCTACGACGCGGACATCGAGCGCCTGGCCGATCTGCTGGGCAACTACCCCGCTTCCGCCCCCGCGGCGGGTGAGGTGCGCAACGCCGTTCCGGCGCTGGCGCGCTGGCGGGTGGCGCATCAGCGCATGAACGACGCGCTGGCCAAGGGCGATTTCAACAGCGCGGCCGTGGTGGCGACCGGTCCCGGCGCCGCGGACGCCACCGTGCAGGTGGAGGCGCTGGACCGTTCGCTCGAGCAAGGCATCACCGCGACCAGGGACACGCTGCGCGACAGGATCTCACAGGCGGCGCGCGTGCTGGACTTCCTGGGCGCCGGAGCGATGATCCTCGGCATCCTGGCGGCATGCTATGTCGGACTCGGCATGTGGCCCCGGCTTCGGGAGTACCGATGAGATCCGCACGCGGGATTCTGGCCGTCCTCGTCGTGGCCGCACTGGCGAGCGGCTGTACGAGCGATTCCAGTGCGCCCACGCCGACCAAGTCGCCCGTCTACACCGATCCGCCGCTGCCCGCCAAAGCCGTTCCGGTGTTCACCGATTCTCCCGTCCCGCCGGCGCCGGGCACGCCGAGATGCGGTGACCCGACCGCCAGCCTGCGCCCGACCGGAGCGGGGACCGCCGCGCGCGGCCCGACGATCGATGCGATCCGGGCGCGTGGCAGGTTGCTCGTCGGCCTGGACACCGGCAGCAATCTGTTCAGCTACCGCGACCCGGTCTCCGGCGCCATCGTCGGCTTCGACGCCGACATCGCCAGGGAGGTGGCCCGCGACCTGCTCGGCAGCCCGGATCTGATCGAGTTCCGCAGCCTGGGTTCCGCCGAACGCGAGGCGGCGTTGCAGAATCGCACCGTCGACCTGGTCGCCAAGACCATGACGATCAACTGCGAGCGCCGGGAGAAGGTCGCCTTCTCCACCGTCTACCTGCACGCGAACCAGCGCGTGCTCGCGGTGAAGAACTCCGGGATCCGCAGTCTGGCCGATCTCGCCGGTCGGCGGGTCTGCATCGTTTCCGGCACCACGTCGCTGGAGCACATCCGCCGCGACCAGCCCGCCGCGACCATCCTCACCGTGCCCAGCTGGGCCGACTGCCTGGTCGTGCTGCAGCAGCGCCAAGTGGACGCGGTCAGCACCGACGACGCCGTCCTCGCCGGACTCGCCGCGCAGGACCCGTACACCGAATTGGTCGGCGGCAGCATCAGCGAGGAGCCGTACGGCATCGGCATCCCCAAGGGCAACGACGATCTGGTCCGTTTCGTCAACGGCACGCTGGAACGCATCCGCAACGACGGCACGTGGGTCGGTCTATATCAGAAGTACCTCCCCTCGCTCGGCCCCGTTCCCGCCCCGCCCGCCCCCACTTATCAGGACTGACGGGCGAATGAGCACACGGCCCGCCCCCGAGCCCGACCCGGACGACATCGCCACGGGACGGCCGGGTCCGGCCGATGTGTTCGAGGGCGGCCTCACCGGGCTGGCCGGGCATCGTCCGGGCGGCGCCGCGCCGGAAGGACCGCGCGCGGATTTCGGCCCGAACGCGAGCACGGACGACGGCTCGACCGGAACACCGGGCGGCGCCGGCGAATCGAGCGCCGCAGGAGCGGAAGAAGACCCGGACGCCACCCGCATGCAGCTGCGCCGTGTGCACACCGCGGGCACAGCAGCCCGGCAACGCGAGCCGGATCCCGACCCGTCCGAGCTGGAGCAAGCGCCGTCCGACGCGGACCAGGATGTCGGGGAACCGACGCGTTCCACCGGCGGCGACGACGGTCCCGGCACGGTGGCAGCACGCGACGATCGGGGGACGGCGGCGTGGACCGAGGCGGCGGGGCAGGACGATACCCGCGCGGCGACGTCCGAGCCCGCGTCCGCGCCGCTGCGCACCTCCGGGCGCAGCGTGCGCACCGCGCGGACCCGTCCTTCGGTGCGGCGGCTCGGCGCGGGGCTGGTGCCGATCCCGACGGTGACGCCCGCGGACCCGCGCGACGCCGTCCTCACCGACGCGGTGGTCTCCGAGGGCAGGCGGTTCTGCTGGCGCTGCGGCAAGCCGGTCGGCCGGGCGACGGCGACCCGGCCCGCGACCACGGCGGGCGTCTGCTCGACCTGCGACTCGCCTTTCGACTTCCGCCCCACGCTGCGGCCCGGCGACATGGTGGCGGGGCAGTACGAGATCCAAGGTTGCATCGCCCACGGCGGGCTCGGCTGGATCTACTTGGCGATCGACCGCAACGTCAGCGACCGCTGGGTCGTGCTGAAGGGCCTGCTGCACACCGGCGACGCCGAAGCGCAGGCCGTCGCCATGGCCGAGCGCCAATTCCTCGCCGAGGTGGCGCATCCCAGCATCGTCAGGATCTACAACTTCGTCGAGCACACCGGTCCGGACGGCACACCGGTCGGCTACATCGTCATGGAGTACGTGGGCGGCCGGTCGCTGCGCGACATCCTCGACGCCTACGAACGCCCGAACCGCATGCCGGTGACCGAGGCGATCGCCTACCTGCTGGAGATCCTGCCCGCGCTGGACTACCTGCACTCGACCGGGCTGACCTACAACGATCTCAAGCCCGACAACGTCATGGTCACCGAGGACCAGGTCAAGCTCATCGACCTCGGCGCCGTCGCCACCATCGAGGCGTACGGGAACCTGTACGGCACCAGAGGCTTCCAGGCCCCGGAGGTCGCGAGCACCGGTCCGACCGTCGCCTCGGACATCTACACCGTCGGGCGCACGCTGGCCGTGCTCACCCTGAACATGCCCTCGGAGCACGGACGTTATCTCGACGGTCTGCCCGACCCGGCGGACGAGCCGGTGCTGGCGCGCTACGAGTCCTTGCACCGGCTGCTGCTCTGCGCCACCGACCCGGATCCACAGCGCCGCTTCCCTTCCGCCCGCGCGATGTCCGCCCAGCTGTCGGGCGTGCTGCGGAAGATCCTCGCGCTGGAGACCGAGACCGAGCATCCACAGCTGTCCACCGTGTTCACGCCGCCGCGGACCGGTTTCGGCACCGAGGAGCTGATCAGTCAGACCGACGCGTATGCCGACGGGCGGCCGCGCAGCAGCTTGCTCGACGCCCTCGATGTGGTGGCGGCATTGCCGATCCCGCTGCTGGACCCGGCCGAGCCGTCGGCGCCCCTGCTCGCGGCGGCGGTGCATCCGGAGCCCGCGCACGCCCTGGAGGCACTGCGCGACGCCCGCGATCGAGCCGACGCCGACCCGGGCAACGCCCCGGAGACGCTCGACCTGGAACTCACCCTGGCCGAGGCGCGCGTGCGGCTGGATCTGCGCGAGTCGGCCACCGTCCTGGATCTGCTCGCCCGGCTACCCCAAAGGGAGTGGCGGGTGGGCTGGTATCGCGGTATGGCCCAATTGCTCGACCGCGAGTTCGAGCGCGCTTTCACGAATTTCGACGAAGTCTTCCGGGTGCTTCCCGGCGAACTCGCGCCTCAGCTCGCACTCGCCGCCACCGCCGAACTCATCTTGCAGCACTGGGATTCGCCGGACCCCGAACAGTGGCGCGCCTACGCGGAGAAGGCGTACGAGACGGTGTGGCGCACCGATCGCACCGTGGTGAGCGCCGCCTTCGGGCTGGCCAGGCAGCTGGCCGCGGACGGCCGGGTGAACCAGGCCGTGCAGGCGCTGGACGCCGTGCCCGCCGCGTCGCGGCATTTCACCACCGCGCGGATGACCGCCGTGCTGTTCATGCTCACCGCCGAGCCGGTCGCCGACCTGGACGAGGCCACCCTGCACATCTCGGCGTCGCGGGTGCTGAGCCTGCCCGCGGGCGAGGGCCGCGCGGTGCAGATGCGGGTGCTGGTCCTCGGCGCGGCCTTGGCGTGGCTGCAAGCGGGCAACGTGCCCAAGCGCCCCGACGCCACGCTGTTCGGCACACCGTTCACCGAACGGGAACTGCGGGCGGGAGCCGAGGCGAATCTGCGCACCCTGGCTCGCGGGGCGCCCGATCGCAAGCATCGCTACGCCCTGGTCGACCTGGCCAATTCGATTCGCGCGAAGACCTGGATCTAGTCGAGCCGCTCGACCACCCGCCGCGCGGCGCGGGCGATGGCCAATTCCTCGTTCGTGGGCACCACCAGCACCGCGACCGGCGTGTCCGGCGGGGAGATCCGCCGGGCGGTGCGATCGCCCGTGGCATTGGCCGCCGGGTCGACTTCGATCCCGAACCGGGCCAGACCGGCCAACGCGTCGGCGCGCACCTGCGGGCTGTTCTCCCCGACCCCGGCGGTGAAGGTGATCGCGTCGACGCCGCCGAGTTCGATCAGATACGCCCCGAGATAGCGGCGCAGGCGATGGATGTACACCTCGTAGGCCAGCCGCGCCGCCTCGTCGCCACTGTCGATTCGGCGCCGCAGTTCACGGAAATCGTTCACCCCGGACAGTCCTTTGAGGCCGGAATCCCGGTTGAGCAGGGTGTCGATCTGATCGATGTCCAGATGCGCTGACCGCGCCAGATGCGCGACGATGCCGGGGTCGAGATCGCCCGGCCTGGTGCCCATCACCAGCCCTTCCAGCGGCGTGAGGCCCATGCTCGTGTCCACCGGACGCCCGCCGCGGATGGCCGAAGCCGACGCGCCGTTGCCGAGGTGGAAGACGATCTGGTTGACCTCGGACGGGTCGCGCCCGAGCAGCTCGGCCACGCGGCCGGACACGTATTCGTGTGAGGTGCCGTGGAAGCCGTACTTCCGGATGCCGTGCGCGGCGGCGACTTTGGCATCGATGGCGTAGGTCCTTGCGGCGGCGGGCAGGCCGTGGAAGAACGCCGTGTCGAACACGGCGACCTGCGGCACGCCCGGCAACAGCGCACGCGCGCTCTCGATTCCGGCGAGGTTGGCCGGATTGTGCAGCGGGGCCAGTGCGGCGAGATCGGCTATCGTGGCGACCACGTCGTCATCGATCAGCGTGGGCCGGTAGAACACCTCGCCCCCGTGCACCACCCGGTGCCCCACCGCCCGTACGCCTTCCTCTTCCAGATCGTGGCCCGTCGCGGCGAACGTCTCGAACACCAGGCGCAGGCCCGCGGTGTGGTCGGCGATCGCCACCCGGCGCTCGGTGGTCGAGCTTTCGGCGCGATGCTCGATCGCACTGTCGTCCTCGCCGATGCGCTCCACGATCCCGGAGGCGGCGACCACGCTCGACTCCGGGTCCAGGAGTTGGTACTTGATCGACGACGAGCCGGAGTTGATCACCAGCACTCGGTTTCGCGCCGCCTTGCCCATCACGCCTCCCGCGCTTCGCTCCGCAATCACCATCACGGCGCGGCCGTTCGCGCCGGAGCGGACCGCGCGCATCAGCTCCCCTGCGCTTGGATCGCGGTGATCGCCACGGTGTTGACGATGTCGGCCACCAGCGCGCCGCGGGAGAGGTCGTTGACCGGCTTGCGCAAACCTTGCAGCACCGGTCCGATCGCGATCGCACCCGCGCTGCGCTGCACCGCCTTATAGGTGTTGTTGCCGGTATTGAGATCGGGAAACACGAACACGGTCGCGCGCCCGGCGACCTCCGAATCGGGCAGTTTGGTATCGGCGACGGTCGGTTCGATCGCGGCGTCGTATTGGATCGGCCCTTCCACCGGCAGTTCCGGCGCGCGCTCCCGCACCAGCTTGGTCGCGACGCGCACCTTGTCCACGTCCGCGCCGCTGCCCGACTCCCCGGTCGAATACGACAGCATCGCGACTCGGGGTTCGATGCCGAAGCGGTCGGCGGTCGCCGCGGAGGACACCGCGATGTCGGCCAACTGCTGGGCGGTCGGGTCCGGCACGACGGCGCAATCGCCGTAGGCGAGCACCCGGTCGGCCAGGCACATGAGGAACACGCTGGAGACGGTGGAGACCCCCGGCACCGTCTTGATGATCTCCAACGACGGCCGGATGGTGTGCGCCGTGGTGTGCGCCGCGCCGGAGACCATGCCGTCGGCGATCCCCTTGTACACCATCAAGGTGCCGAAATACGAGATGTCGGCCACCGTCTCGCGGGCCCGCTCGAGCGTCATGCCTTTGTGTTTGCGCAGGTCGGCGTATTCGGCGGCGAACTCCTCCAGGTAGCCGGAGCGGCGCGGGTCGAGCACCTCGGCGGCGGAGATGTCCACCCCGAGTTCGGCGGCGCGGGCCCGCACGGTGATCTCGTCGCCGAGGATCACCAGGTCGGCGATCTTGCGCTGGAGCACCCGCCCCGCCGCGCGCAGGATGCGGTCGTCGTCGCCTTCGGGGAGCACGATGCGTTTGCGATCGGCTCGCGCGCGCTCGATCAGCTGATATTCGAACATCTGCGGCGTGACCACCGAGCTGGGTGGGACGTCGATGCGCCGCAGCAGCTCTACCGCGTCGACGTGTTCCTCCATCAACGCCAGGGCCGTGTCGACCTTGCGCGGATTGCCCGCGGACATCCGGCCGCGGGTGCGGTAGGCCGCTCCCGCCGTGTCGTAGGTGCCCAGGTCGGTGGTGAGAATCGGCAGCTTTGGCTTGAGACCGGTCATCAGCCGCGCCACCGCGGGATGCGGCAGCAGGCCGCCGTTCATGATGATCCCCGACAGCGACGGAAAGCCTTCCGCCTCATGCGCGTTGACGACGCTCAGCAGCACGTCGGACCGGTCGCCCGGCGCGATCACGACGACGCCCTCGACCAGCCGTTCCAGGATGTGCTCGGCCGTCATACCGCCGACCATGATCTTCAGCGCCTCCCGGTGCAGCAGTTCCGGGTCGCCGCTGTACATCTCACCGTCGACGGCCGCGCACAGCTCGGCCATGGTGGGCGCGATCAGCAACGGCACTTCGGGCAACGTCCACGAGGGGACGCCGAAGTCGCGCAGCGCCGCGCACACCTGCTCCAGTCCCTCCGGGGCGCAACGATTGGCGATGATGGCGACCAGCTGCGCGTGCTCGTGAACCAGTTCGGACGCGCACAATTCGGCCAGTTGCCGCACCTCCTCCGGCGTGCGTTCCGCGCCGCGCAGCACCAGCAGCACCGGCGCGCCCAAGTTGACCGCGATCCGCGCGTTGAAGCGCAGCTCGCTGGGGCTGGCCACGTCGGTGTAGTCGCTGCCGACCACGACCACGGCGTCGCACAGCTTGGCGACCTCGTGGTAGCGCAGCACGATCTCGCTGATCGCGCCATCCGGGTCGGCGTGCACCTGCTCGTAGGTGGTGCCGATCGCCTGCGCGTAGTCGATGTCCGCCGTACTGTGCTCGAGCAGCAACTCGAGGATGTAGTCGGGCTCGGTGGTCGAGCGCGTGATCGGGCGGAACACCCCGACCCGCGCGGTCGTCGCGCACAGCGTCTGCAGTACCCCGAGGGCCACCGTCGACTTACCGGTGTCGCCTTCGGGCGAGGCGATGTACACGGCGGATGGAGCGTTGTCGGCCATGTCCGAGAGCTTAGTGAACCAGCGGCAACCGGGCCGCGCTGCGCGACGGTCGTCACTCGCCGCGCACAGCGCGTGGCCGGTCGTGCGGCGCGGAGCCATCGCACCCCCGCGATATCGGGGTGCCACGCGATGGCGACGGACCATGCCGTGGCGACGGGCCATACCGTGGCGGCGGCCCGTCACGGCGGGAAGTCGCCGTGGCCGGTCGTCCGCGCCGCTATAGTCCGGTCATGGCTGAGCATTTCCCGGATCGGCAGTGGGGCTCGCGCACCACCCTATTCGCTCGCACGGCAAGTAGATTCGCGGCGACGAAGATCGGCTCCCGGCTCGTCCGCGCCATCACGCCGCTGGACCGGGCGGTCCTGGAACGCACCGGCGCGAAGTACACCGTGCTCGGCCCGATCGGCGCGCCGGTCATCCTGCTCACCACCATCGGCCGCAAATCCGGGCAGCCGCGCACCCAGCCCCTGCTGTACGTGCACGACGGCGACACCCTCTATGTGATCGGCAGCAATTTCGGCCAGGCGCATCACCCGGCCTGGACCGCGAATCTGCTGGCGAACCCGACGGCGACAGTCGCCATCGCGGGCGAACGCATCCCGGTGACCGCCACCCCCGTCGAAGACTCCGACAAGGACCCGATCTTCCAACGCTTCGTCGACATCACCGGCGCCTACGCCGCCTACCGCACGCGCACCACCCGCGACCTGCGCATTTTCGCCCTTCACCGGGCATGACCCACGAGGCGCACCACGCCGTCGGCCGAGCGGACTCGCGGCGTGGTGTGCCGCTCGGGGACGTCAGGCCAGGGCGCGCAGGCGCGGGGCCAGGTCGCGCTGGAAGAGGTCGAGGAAGCGGCGCTGGTCGTGGCCGGGGGCGTGGAAGACCAGGTGGTTGAGGCCGGCGTCGAGGTAGGGCTTGATCTGCTCGACCGCTTGATCGGGGTCGCTGGCGACGATCCAGCGCTTGGCGATCTGTTCGATCGGCAGCGCGTCGGCGGCGGCTTCCATCTCGATCGGGTCGGTGATGCTGTGCTTCTGCTCGGCGGTGAGCGAGAGCGGGGCCCAGAACCGGGTGTTCTCCCTGGCCAGTTCCGGATCGGTGTCGTAGGAGAGCTTGATCTCGATCATCCGGTCGATGTCGTCGACGCTGCGGCCCGCCTTCGCCGCGCCTTCGGCGACAGCGGGCATCAGCTTTTCGGTGTAGAGGTCCATGCCCTTGCCCGAGGTGCAGATGAACCCGTCGCCCGCGCGGCCCGCGTACCGCGCGACCAGCGGCCCGCCCGCGGCGACGTAGACCGGGATGCCGCCCTTGGGCACGTCGTAGATGGAGGCGCCGACGGTCTTGTAGTACTGGCCGTCGAAGTCGACGCGGTCACCGGTCCACAGGGCGCGCATCAGGTCTACGGACTCGCGCAGGCGCGCGAAACGCTCCTTGAATTCGGGCCATTCGCCGGTGTACCCGGTGGCGATCTCGTTGAGCGCCTCACCGGTGCCTACCCCGAGCATGACGCGGTC
The DNA here is from genome assembly GCF_000308415.1 of Nocardia asiatica NBRC 100129. Classification (GTDB taxonomy): domain Bacteria; phylum Actinomycetota; class Actinomycetes; order Mycobacteriales; family Mycobacteriaceae; genus Nocardia; species Nocardia asiatica. Next base: position 57,481 of record NZ_BAFS01000279.1, read on the forward strand.
CGGGTACAGGCAGCCCATGGTGGCGAACGCCTGGGCGATCACCGCGGGGTTGTAGCGGAAGGTCGGGGTGAGCACCGAGGTGCCGAGCTGGATGCGCTGGGTGCGCTCGCCGACCGCGGCCAGCCAGGCCAGCGAGAAGGGCGCGTGCCCGCCCTTGTGCCGCCACGGCTGGAAGTGGTCGCTCACGGTGGCGCTGTCGAGGCCGTGTTCCTCGGCCAGCACCGCGATCTCGACGAGTTCGCGGGGGCCGAACTGCTCCGCTGATGCCTTGTATCCGAGCTTGAGTCCGCTCATCTGCCACGCTCCTCGCGTTTCGTTTCGCCGCCATCGCGATCCGTCCTCGACAGTAGCCAACGCTGCCGGCTCGCACGCCGACGGCCCGGCGCGGATGGTCTTCGCGGCGGCGCGCTCGTTCGACCGGTACCGGTCGCTCCGGTTTCGGTCGCCCGCCGATAGCGGATAATGGCCGCGTGACCGCAGACGACGAGCCGATCCTGTCCTACTTGACCGATATGGACGGCGTGCTGGTGCACGAGGACCACCTCATCCCGGGCGCGGACAAGTTCCTCGCCGAACTGCGCGCCAACGACACGCCATTCCTCGTGCTGACCAACAATTCGATCCGCACCCCCCGCGATCTGCAGGCGCGGCTGCGCCACACCGGACTCGACATCCCGGAATCGGCCATCTGGACCTCCGCGCTGGCCACCGCCACCTTCCTCGACGACCAGCGGCCCAACGGAACCGCATACGTGGTGGGCGAATCCGGGCTCACGACCGCGCTGCACGAGATCGGCTACGTGCTGACCGACAGCGACCCGGACTACGTCGTCCTCGGCGAGACCCGCACGTACTCCTTCGAGGCGATCACCACCGCGATCCGGCTGGTCGAGCGCGGCGCCCGTTTCATCGCGACCAACCCCGACCCGACCGGCCCGTCCCGGGACGGCTCGCTGCCCGCGACCGGCTCGGTGGCCGCGCTGATCACCCGCGCCACCGGCCGCGAGCCGTACTACGTCGGCAAGCCCAACCCGCTGATGATGCGCTCGGCGCTGCGCCGCATCGGCGCCCATTCCCAGTCGACGGTGATGATCGGCGACCGGATGGACACCGACGTCATCTCCGGCCTGGAAGCGGGCATGCGCACCATCCTGGTGACATCCGGCATCTCCACCCGCGCGTCCTTCGAGGCCTACCCCTACCGCCCCACAATGGTGGTGGACTCCGTCGCCGACCTGATCGGCAAGACCGGTTCCCCGTTCACCGACTGACCGGCTGATCCGCGGTGATCGCGTCCATCGCGGCGGACAGCTCGGTGAGCACCGCCACGGTGAGCGCGAGCTGCTCGTGACCGAGTTCGTCCGCGAGCCGCTCGGACAGAACCTTGTGCTGCGGGTCGATGCGGCGCACCGCGGCCAGGCCCGCTTCGGTGACCGCGACGAGTTTCGCCCGGCGGTGCGCGGGGTTGGGACGGTATTCGGCGAGTCCCTTGTCCACCAGCAGATCCGCGATGCGCTGCACGCTCTGGCGGGTGATGCCCATCTCGCGAGCGATCCCGGCGACGGGCAGCGGCGCGCGTAGCACCGCCCCGAGCACCTGCCACCAAGCGGCGGTCAGACCCGCCGGTCGCGCCAGTTCCTCGGCCACCGCGAGGAACTGGCCGTTCAAACGGAACGACGTGATCGCCGCCGTGGCGAACAGCTCCTGATCGCCGGTCATGCGGTACCTTCCGAGGCTCGCGCTCGTTCACGCATGCTGCGCGTCGTATTCCGCGAGCACTGCCCATCCGGCCGGATCGGCGTGCGCGAACAGCCGATACCAACCCTCCAGCACGTGCGGCTCGTACACACCGAGCCTGCCGAGCACCTCGCGCGCGAACTCGAACGGCGCGCTCGCACTGGCGGTGATGACGTCCCCATCGGTGACGGCAGGCGCGTCGACGTAGTGGTCGGCGCCCGAATACCCGCTGTAGAGCAGGAGTTCCGCGACATTGCTGGTGTGCTTGCGGGTATCCAGCAAGCCCGCCTTGGCCAGGCCGAACGTCGCGCCGCAGATCGCGGCGACCGGGACACCGGCCGCGACGAACTCGCGCGCCTTGTGCGTGAACGGGTCCAGTTCCGTCCCCTCCCAGGTCTCCGCCCCCGGCAGGATCAGCATCGCGCTGTCGGCGGGCGTGAGATCGGCGAGCACGACGTCCGGCACGATGCGCATCCCGCCCATCGTGGTGACCGGAGCCGCGCTCGGGCCGACCGTCTTCACCTGCCACGTACCCGGCTCCCGATGCCAGCTCGGCTTGTTGATGTGCGCGGTGGCCGCGCCCACCTCCCAGTCGGCGAGGGTGTCGTAAACGGCCATGTGCACTGTCTTCATTGCCATGACAGTATGCTGTCACATTTGACAGCATACTGTCAATGCCGTGCCGAGCCGGAAGCAGGACGACACCCCGGCGCGACGCACCTACCCTGGGAGCATGCGAATTTCGGTGGCGGCGGACGAGCGGGTCGGGGTGGCCGAGGAACTGGTGGCCGAACTGGGCAAACGCGGCCACGAGATCGTGCCGCACGGCGCGCTGTCCGACGCGGAACGCGACGACTGGGCGTGGGCCAGCGAGGCCGCGGCCCGTGACGTCGCCTCCGGCCACACCGACCAGGCGATCGTCTGCTGCTGGACCGGCACCGGCGCCTCGATCGCGGCCAACAAGGTCCCCGGCGTGCGCGCCGCCCTCTGCGCGGACGCCTCGACCGCGGCGGGCGCCCGCACCTGGAACGACGCCAACGTCCTGGCCCTGAGCCTGCGATCGACCTCCAGCGCGGAACTGCGCGAAATCCTCGACGCCTGGTTCACCACCGAACCCAGCTCGTCACCGGACGATCAGGCGAACATCGCCCATCTCGCCGACATCGAACGGGCCGCCGAGGCCTGACCAGCCGCCGGACGCTCCGCGCCCACGAGCATGTGCAGCACGACCGGCCCGCCTGCGCTACCGACGAACCCCGGCGATACGGTCGAGGCATGGTCGTGCAGAGCCCCGGCGGCACGTTCGGGAACTATTCTCTCGAACGCTTACTGGGCCGCGGCGGCATGGGCGAGGTGTGGTTGGCACTCGACCACGAGGGGCGCGCCGTCGCACTCAAGGTGCTGTCAGCGGCGTACACCGCCGATTCGCTCTATCGACAGCGCTTCGAGCGCGAGGCGCGGTTGAGCGCCCGGGTACGCAATCCGCACATCGTGCCTATCCACGCCTTCGGCGAGGTCGACGGCCACCTGTTCTTGGAGATGGCCTATATCGAGGGCGTCGATCTCGGCACCCGCCTGAAATCGGGCGCTCTGCCACCGGATCGGGCCGTCGACGTCATCGTCCAGGTCGCCGAGGCGCTGGACGCCGCGCACGCGGCCGGACTCGTGCACCGCGATGTGAAGCCGGGCAACATCCTCCTGCACACCAGCGGTTTCGTGTATTTGATCGACTTCGGTATCGCCCGTGCCGCCGACAGCACCGCGCTCACCGCTACCGGGCTGGTGGTCGGCACGCTGGGGTACATGGCGCCGGAGCGATTCACCGGCACGGTCGACGCCCGGTCCGATGTCTATTCGCTGGCCTGCGTGCTCTACGAAACCCTCAGCGGAAAACCGCCCTACGGCGACGGCGATCCGGCTCAGCAGATGCACGCGCACCTGAGGAGCGAACCGCCGCGTGCCGCGCGGGCTGCCCGTGACGTCCCGGCCGCACTCGACGCCGTCATAGCCCGGGGGATGGCCAAGGAGCCGGACGCACGCTACCGCAGCGCGGGGGATTTCGCCGCGGCGGCCTCGGCTGCCCTGGCCCGGTCCGCGGCGGTGCTACCGGCCCCGCCTGTCACGCGTCCCACGGCACCGGCCGGCCACCCGGCCACTCGGATGCTGACGGCCGCCACCCCGACGCCCCCGACGGCCGAGGTTCGGGCAGCCGCTCCGGCCGGGCAACGCGATCATCGGTCGCGCCGATGGATACCCGTCGCCGCCGGAGCGGCGCTCGTCGCCGCGGTGGGGTTGTGGCTGCTCGGAAGCGGCATCGATTTCGGGTCCGCACCTGTCGCGGGTCCGATGACCAGCGAAGCCGCCACGTCGGCCGATACCTCGCTGCCCTCGGCCGGCGGGCAGGCCGCGAATCCAGGTCCTGCGGTGCGCGACGGAAACTTCGCTTTCACCGTGACCGGCGTGGCCTCCGACGCGACAACCGCAGGCGATACCCACACCATCGTGACGCTGACTGTCACCAACGTGTCCGACCGCGAACAGACCCTTGTCGTCGCCGATCAGCGGCTGGTCACCACCGGCGGCCGCTCCGTCCCACCCGACGCGGCGGTCACCGCCGAACTCAACTCGCCCGGCGGTGCCTCCGCGCGCCTGGCTCCCGGCCGCGTCAGTACGATCCGGCTGGCCTTCGACCTGCCCGGCAAGAACAAGAACGGCAAGAAGAACGATAAGAAAGACGACGTCGCGAGCCACTTGATCCTGCACGGCGCACCGTCGTCACCCGGCGTCACCGTGTGGATCGGCTGACCGATCGCGCGACGGTTCCGGGATCAGGAGAGGGCGTGGTCGAGGTCTTCGAGGAGGTCTTCGACGTCTTCCAGGCCCACCGAGATGCGCACCACGCCGTCGGTCAGGCCGATGGTGGCCCTGCCTTCGGGGCCCATGGCGCGGTGGGTGGTGGTGGCCGGATGCGTGATCAGGGTCTTCGCGTCACCGAGGTTGTTGGAGATGTCGACGATGCGCAACCGGTCGAGTACCTCGAAAGCGCGCTTCTTCGCCTCGTGCTCAGGCGCGTTCAGCTCGAAGGTGACCACGGTGCCGCCCGCGCTCATCTGGCCGGTGGCCAGCGCGTGCTGCGGATGCGATTCCAGAAACGGGTACCGCACCCAGCTGACGGCCGGGTTGCTCTCCAGGAACCGGGCGATGCGCAGGGCGGACTCCGCCGAATGGCGCACCCGCAGCGGCATCGTCTCCAGGCCCTTGAGCAGCGTCCACGCGTTGAACGGGCTCAGCGCCGGCCCCGTATGACGCATCAGCGTCTTCACCGGGCCGTCGATGTAGTCCTGGGCGCCGAGGATCGCGCCGCCCAGCACGCGGCCCTGCCCATCGATGTGCTTGGTGCCCGAGTAGACCACCACGTCGGCGCCGAGTTCGAAGCCGCGTTGCAGCAGCGGCGTGGCGAACACGTTGTCCAGTACCACTTTCGCGCCCGCCGCGTGCGCCAGCTCGGTCACCCGGCGCACGTCGACCAGCGTCTGCATCGGATTGGCGGGCGTCTCGAAGAACACCGCCTGGGCCGGCGTCGACAGCGCCTGCTCCCACTGGTCGAGATCCTCGCCGTCGACGAAGACGGTCTCCACCCCCCAGCGCGGCAGGATCTCGTTGCACACCACGAAGCACGAGCCGAACAGGCTGCGCGCGGCGACGAGCCGATCGCCCGCGCTCAGCAGCGCGCCCAGCGCGGTGAACACCGCGGACATGCCGCTCGCGGTCGCGAAGCACGCTTCGGCGCCGTCGAGCAGGCGCATCCGCTCCTCGAACATGGCCACGGTCGGATTGCCGTAGCGGGAGTAGACGAAGTGCTCGACCTCGCCGGTGAACGCGGCCTCGGCGGCCTCGGCGCTCTCGTAGACGAAGCCGGAGGTCAGATAGAGCGCCTCGGCGGTCTCCTCGAAGCCGGAGCGCCGCAGCCCGCCGCGCACGCCGAGCGTCGCGGGACCGACGCCTTCGGGCAGCGGCTTGTCGAACGCGCCGCCGGTGATCACGACTGCCGCCAGGGCAATCCGAGGGCGCGCCAGCCGGCGCCGCCGCGATGCCCGAACTCGTCGAGCGGGCCCTCGAAGCCCTCGAGCACGTTGTAGGAGGTGCGGTAACCCGCCGACGTGGCGGCGATCGCCGCGCCCACCGAACGCTGACCGGAGCGACAGAGGAAGACGACGGGAGCGTCCGGGTCGTGCCCGTCGAGCGCCTGCTTCAACTGCTCGACGAACGCCGCGTTGCGCGTGCCCGTCGAGTCGACCCATTCGATCAGCACGGTCGGCCGTTCGATGGAGCTCGTGTCGGGGACGCCGACGAACTTCCATTCCGCTTCCGTCCGCACGTCCACGAGGACGGCTTCGGGGTTGTCCCGCAGCAGCTCCCACGCTTGCTGTGGAGTGATGTCACCGGCATAACTCATGTGCACCTCCTGCGAATCCGCACTTGCCGCGCCCGGGACCGAGGCGCCGCCAGGTCGTCACCCGGAGCACCCCACCGCGGAGGAGGGTTGCCGACCAGCAATGCCGGGGCTTGACGCTGGTTCTCATGACCTTCGACTGAGATTGCACCGAGCCGGGTCACCCTGTCAAACGGTGGCGCACCCTGCGCGAACGCTCAGGTGCAGACCAGCCACTTGCCGCCGGACCTGGTGAAGTTCCAGACCGAGGTCGCCTCCCGCCCGTCCACCTTCGTGGTCACCGTCGCCTTGCCCCGATCGCCGTCCACCATGGGGATGTCGATTTTCGTGATCTCGACCGGCTTTCCGGTTCCGTCCTGGCCCGCCAGCGGCGAGCGGCTCGGGTCGAAACCCTGGCAGGCGGTGCCGGGCGGCGGCACGGCGTCGCTGCGGTTGGAGCCGTCCACGAAATTGGCGACCGCCGCCGCGATGCGCTCGGCTTCTGTGACATTTTTTCTCAGCGGGCGAGAGCACACCGCCGAGCACGATCGCGATCAGCACGATCGCGGCCAGGATCGCGGCCGCGACGAACGGCGCGACGGAGCGCTTGTCGGTCTGGTCGACCCGGATGACCTCGTTCCCGCCCGCGGTCGGCTGCTGCTCGCTCATGGTTCGATGATCCCTGGTCGGCGCCGGTATCCGGCGCTCGACCCCCCGCTCGGCACGACGGCGGGAACGGCTGGGTCCGGGCGGCCGCGATAGGCGGCGCGGAAGCGGGTACGCGACGACTGTGACCACCGATGGCATCCGCCGAGTGCACGCACCGCCGAGGGGTGGGATCGACCATCCCGATAGAATCGCGGACAGGCGGCCTGCTGTCACAGCGAATCGGCAGCTCCACGCCGCGGCGAACGGAGCACCGTGCAGCCACGAGCCGGCGACGCCGGCGTCCGCATCGGAAGGGTGCGACCGAGCCGGTGCGTCAACTTAGCCTAAGCTAAGCCAGACGTCATTAATTGTTTCGACCATAAGGTGCGCGTAAGAGATGACCGAACAGAGTGCAGTATCGGATGGCGGTGTTCGCGAGCCCTCCGTGGGGACGCAGGCTTCCTCCTCCGGGCATGACGCGCACACCGCGGGTAACCGCCCGCTCCGCATCGCGATCGTGGGCGCCGGACCGGCCGGGATCTACGCCGCCGACGCCTTGATGAAGTCCGACGCCGAGGTGAGCATCGACCTGTACGAGCGCATGCCCGCGCCGTTCGGGTTGATCCGCTACGGCGTCGCGCCCGACCACCCGCGCATCAAGGGCATCATCACCGCCCTGCACAAGGTGCTGGACAAGCCGCAGGTGCGCCTGCTGGGCAATATCGACTACGGCACCGACATCACCCTCGACGACCTGCGGGCCTTCTACGACGCGGTGATCTTCTCCACCGGCGCCAACGCCGACCGCGCCCTGCCGATCCCCGGCATCGATCTGGACGGCTCCTACGGCGCCGCCGACTTCGTCTCCTGGTACGACGGCCACCCCGACGTGCCGCGCACCTGGCCGCTGGACGCGGAGAAGGTCGCCGTCCTCGGCGTCGGCAATGTCGCCCTGGACGTCGCTCGCGTGCTGGCCAAGACCGGCGACGAACTGCTGCCGACGGAGATCCCGCCGAACGTCTACAAGGGCCTGAAGGCCAACAAGGCCGTCGAGGTCCACGTCTTCGGCCGCCGCGGCCCCGCCCAGGCCAAGTTCACTCCGCTGGAGCTGCGCGAACTCGACCACTCGCCCACCATCGAAGTCATCGTCGACCCCGAGGACATCGACTACGACGAGGGCTCCGAAGCCGCGCGCAGGCACTCCAAGCAGGTCGACATGGTCGCCAACACCCTCGAGCAGTGGGCCATCCGCGACGCGGGCGACCGGCCGCACAAGCTGTTCCTGCACTTCTTCGAATCCCCCGCCGAAGTGCTCGGCGAGAACGGCAAGGTGGTCGGCCTGCGCACCGAGCGCACCCAGCTCGACGGCACCGGCAACGTCAAGGGCACCGGCGTGTTCAAGGACTGGGACGTGCAGGCGGTGTACCGCGCCGTCGGCTACCTGTCACAGAACCTG